>NZ_FNWK01000001.1:0-300357 GCF_900108295.1 Sphingopyxis sp. YR583
TTGGGCCATAGACCTACCAATCCTATGTCCTCTTTCCACCCCATTCGCGACATATGCCGCCGATCTGGCTGTTATGGCAGGAAACGACCGATTGCGGACGTTCAGCCTTCCTCGCCAAAGACGTTTGGCTCAAGGTTCATCGTTGCGCCCTTCATTTGCTCTTTTGCGCATATAGAGTGAGCATAGATATCCTGCGACGGACCATCATCACCTAGCGAACCCGCATCCCAGCGCCACAAGCTCTCGATATTAACGATTACCGCGCCCTCGTCGGCCCGTGCGATGCTCTCGCCGCAAAACCAGCATTGATAGTCATTCATAGCTTTATCTTGGCCGATCTCCACGATCCGCGCAACGTCCGCAAACCACCCCAAAGCCGACCTAGGCATCCACAACCCCAAGCCACCACTTGGTTTCCCGTCGCCCAATCACCATCTCGAATGCGTCGCCCCCCGAAACGCAACGGGTTACGCCCGGCGGGTTCGGCTTAGGTTCATCTCGGCGCATCAATCTGCGCCGCGGGGATACGGGGTCTGGGAACGCGATCGATTATGAAAACTAGTGCCGGCCTCCTCCTCCCCCTCTTCGCGACGCTTGCGCTCGCCGCGCCCGCGTTCGCACAGAATGACAGCTCGCTCGCCCAGTCGGCCGAGCCGCCGCAACGCACCTCGGTCCTCTACACCTATGGCGACGAACCCTGCCCCGAAGCGCAGGGCGACGAAATCGTCGTCTGCGCGCAGCAACCCGAAACCGAACGCTACCGCGTGCCCAAGGAACTGCGCGAGGAAATCAAGGAAGATGTCCCCGCCGGCGGCGGCAGCTGGGCCTCGGCGGTCGAGGGTTATGACAATGTCGCTCGCGCCACCCGCCCCGGCAGTTGCTCGCCCGTCGGCTCCTACGGCTTCACCGGCTGCGCCGCCGCCGCGATGCGCCAGTGGTTCGAGGCGCGCCGCGCGCCCTGACGCGCGCCCGTCCATCGCCGCCCGCGTTCCATTCCGGAACAGCGCGCGCCGGATTTCGGCTTTGACCCCGGCCCCGATCGCTCCTAGACGCGGCGCCCCATGACCCAGCTACGCGCCCTTCCCATGACCTACGTCGCGGCAAATCATTTTGCCGTGTCGAAAGGCGCGCGCACGGGGCATGGAACGGTCTAGACGGACCATCCACAAACCCCGGCAAAGGCATTGCACGGGGTTTTCCATATCTTGACGATCTCGTGCCAGCCTGTCGGGCAATGACAAGGCGGTAACGAGTTATGACGCAACAGCATTTCGCACGGACCATCCCCTATGACCGGCTTGTCGCCGGGCTGGATCAGGCGGTCGCGGCAAATCTGGTCACCAGCCGGCAGGGGCCGGGTGGGCTGATGCTCTACAAATACACCAACAGCTGCGTGTACGACCGCGGCTGGAACGACTTTTCAATGGTCGCGCGCGGATTGATCCTCGACCCGGGCGCGCAGCGTATCGTCGCGACCCCCTTCCCCAAATTTTTCAATCTGGGCGAGATGGACGAGACGATCCCCGACGAGCCGTTCGAAGTGTATGAAAAGCTCGACGGCAGCCTGATCATCCTGTTCCACCATGCGGACCGCTGGAACGCGGTCACGCGCGGATCGTTCGAATCCGCGCAGGGCCGCTGGGCGCAGGACATCGTCGATCGCACCGACCTTTCGGTGCTCGTGCCGGGTACGACCTATCTGGCCGAGGCGGTGTATCCGGAAAACCGCATCGTCGTGAAATATGACGAAAGCGCGCTCGTTTTCCTCGGCGCCTATGATGCCGGGGGGTTCGAGCTGCCCTATGCGGACATCGTCACGCTCGCCGACCGGATCGGCTGGCGCGCGGCGCGGCGGTATCGGTTCGACAGCGCGGCGGCGATGGTCGCGCATGCCGATGCGCTGCCCGCCGATGACGAAGGCTATGTCGTGCAATTCGCCAGCGGCCTGCGGCTGAAGGTCAAGGGCGCCGAATATCGGCGGGTCCATGCGTTGATTTCCAACGTCACCCCGCTCGGTATCTGGAACCTGATGAACGACGGCGACGATCTCGACACGATGCGGCGGGTGATCCCCGAAGAGCTGTGGTATGATTTCGACACCATTCGTTCGATCCTGACCGAAAGGCTCGGCGCGCTGCAGGCGCGGATCCGCGCGACGGTGGATGCGGTCGCGCATCTCGACGACAAGCAGGTCGGGCTCAGCCTGCAGACGCTCGATCCAGAGGCGCGGCGCTTCGTCTTCACCGTCCGCAAGAACGGCGATCCGATGGGCCACCCCAAGTCGCGGCATGCCGTGATGCAGGCGATCCGGCCCGATGCCAATCGGCTGGACGGATATGAACCGTCGCACAAGATGCGGCATTTCGTGTCCGAAACCACCGGCTGAGCGGATTGGACGGGGCCGGGAGAGCGATCTCCCGGCCCATTTTTCACGGCCGGGCACGACCCGCCTCCACTCGTCGCATATACCCCGCGCGGGGTATGACCCCCTTCTACATCGCTGATATCGGGCGCGTCAGAGGGACTTGATTGTGTGTGGGGGCAATCGAAAACCGGGCGCGGCCGCTCCTGTGGCACCGGCGTTCGGCTGGGGGATATCGGCGGTCGCGACCCACCGTCGATATCCTTTCCAGGTCCTTCCCCGCTTTACCGCAACAGCCGGTTCACCAGCGCCGTCAGCTCGGCTTCGCGCGCCACATCGCTCTTGCGCAAGATCGACTTGATCTGCGTGCCCAAAGTCTGCGCGCTCGTCCCGCGCGCCGTCGCAATATCCTCGCGCGCCTCGCCATTCGCCAGCCGCAACGCGATCTCGGCCTCTGACGCGGTCAGGCCCAGCGCCGCGCGCAGCGGCGCGGTCCGCATCGCGGGGATATCGGCTGCGCGCCGCACCACGACCAGCACCCGCGGGTCGAAACCGAAATCCCATTCGCGCCGCGGCAGGCGGAACAATTCACACAACATGCCCGGACCGCCGTCGCGCGGCGATCCGATCCAATACTGCTGCATCGCCTCCCCGTTCAGCGCGCGGACCAGCGCCTCCTGCAACAGCGTGTCGGCATCGCGCCGCGCGGCGCCCAGCCGCCCGCGACGAAGCCGCAGCGCGCCGTCCGCACGGTCGCCGACGATCGCCTCGGCCGCCGCCGACAGCGCCGCGACGGCGCCGTGCCGGTCGATCAGAAACGCCGCGACGCCGATCGCATCGAATGCCCCCACGGTCATCGCCGCGCCGCGCTGCGCCATCGCCTGCTGCATCCGGACCGCCGCCAGCGCATAGGTTGCGCCGGTGGCGAACATATTGCGGTCGCGGCTTGCGGTCCGGCCCTCGCGTTCGGAATGCAGCGCCGCGAGCCCGACGAGCAGCCCCTCGCCCTCGACCAGCACCGTCTGACAGCCATGCACCCCGCCCCAGCGGCGGATATGGTCCTCATAATCGTCGGTGCCGCTATGCTCGCGCGCAATGTCGTAATGCACCTCGCTCACGATCTCGAGCGGGCGGCCGCTTGCCGCGACGCGCCAGTTGACCTCGGGCCGCCATCCTTCGATTTCCTGGAATTCGCATTGATAGGCGGCGTCGATATCGGGCATGAAGTTGAACAGCGTCGCCTCGTCGCCCAGCCCCAGCAATTGCGCGTGCGAAGAGCGCGTTCGCCGCGCGAACAGGCGCAGCGCCGCGTTCCAGCCGTCCTCCTCGAACGGCGCCGCCAGAAAGGCGTTTTCGATCTCGCCCGCCTCGCGGACGAACAGGCTATCCATGATGCAAGGCCCCCCAGCCTCAGCAGTTGCTGCGTTGCAGCATGAAAAAGCGCGCAACACAAGCGACTTGCGATGATATGATCTTCGGCGTGCGAAGCGAAACGCAGCGTTTCCGGGCCGCTTGTTGACGCCGTCCGGTCGCTTCGCCTAGCTTCGCGCCTTCCCCAACAGGAGATTTCCCATGCGCCGCATCCTCCCCTACGCCGCCGCTGCCCTTGTCGCCGTCGTCGCGACCCCGATCGTCCTCGCACAGGGCGGTTCCGCCCCCGGCGCCCCCGACAAATCACGCGTCACCGCGGGCACCTACGCCGCCGATGCCGGCCACACGATGGTCGTGTGGGAAGTCGATCACCTCGGCTTCAGCAAATATACCGGCATCTTCGGCGACGTGACCGGTACGCTCGTGATCGATCCCAAAAATCTCGCCGCCGCCAAGGTCGACGTGACGATCCCCGTGTCGAAAGTCACGACCGCCAGCGCCGGCCTGACCAGCCACCTGCTCCGCGCCGGCAAGGATGGCGGCAAGCCCGACTTCTTCGGCGCCGCCCCCGCCGACGCCAAATTCGTCTCGACCCGCGTCGTCCTCGACGATGATGGCGACGAGGCCAAGGTCACCGGCAACCTCACGCTCAACGGCGTGACCAAGCCCGTCTCCCTCGACGTCGATTTCCACGGCGCGGGCGTCGGCATGAACAAGAAGGAAACGATCGGCTTCCAGGCCGAAACCACGATCAAGCGCAGCGATTTCGGCATTTCGATGGGCATCCCGATGGTCAGCGACGAAGTCGAACTCGAAATCCACGCCGCGTTCGAAAAGCAGTAACGCACCCCAATCTGTCACACGCGCCGCGTATGAACGGGGGCGGGACCAGCGATGGCCCCGCCCCTTTTCGTACAGGAGCCATGTGATGAGCGAACTGGTCCGCGAAATTGTCGAAGTGAACGCCTCGATCGACGGCGACGAGGAAAATCCGCTGCTGATTGTCGAGGTCGAGGGCCTCGCGCCCACCGCGGGCTGGACCAACGTCCGGCTCGAACCGCATGTCACCATCACCCCGCCCGACGACGGCATGCAGGATTTCGACCTCGTCGGCGATCGCCCCGCGGACGCGACCGACGCCCTCACCGAAGTCGAGGCCGCATGGGAAGGCGAGCTTCAGGACTGGTGCATCGCCGTCCGCGTCCATGCGGTCGACAATCTGATCGAGGACGAGGTTTTCGAACCGTGGGACGAGGACGACGAGAGCGAAGCCGCCTGACGCTCGCCCCTCGATAGTCCCCTGCACTGCGCCGGGCCGCCGCATGCCCATTTGGCTGGCAAGGCGGCCCGGCGACATTTTCGGTTCATCGCAGAGCCAGCCAAGCCGGCGTAGCGTCCCCTCCATTCAAGGGAGGATCACCATGCGCACCCTGCTTCTCGCTCTCACCCTGACAGCCACCCCCGCCTTCGCCCAAGCCAACCCGCAGATCGACTATCCCGGCTTTCAGGCGCTCACCGCCAGCGTCGCCCCCGAACGCGCCACCCGCCTCGTCAAGTTCGACGCGTTCAAGGCCGAGGCCGCGAAACCCGGCACCCTCCTTCTCGACGCGCGCTCGAAGGACGCATTCCAGCGCGGCCATATCAAGGGCGCGGTCAACCTCCCGCTCACCGACTTCACGGCGGAGAGCCTCGCCGCGGTGATCGGCGCGAACCCCGACCGCCCCATCCTCATCTATTGCAACAATAATTTCTCGAACCACCGCAGCCCCGTGCCGCTCAAATCGGCGCCACTCGCGCTCAATATCCAGACCTTCATCAATCTCGTCGGCTATGGCTATCCGAACGTCCGCGAACTCGCCGACGTCGTCGATTTCACCGATCCGAAGGTCGAGTGGGTGACCGGCTGAGCGCATATCCCGCGCAATTTTCGCATTCCCCCCTTGCCAAGCGCGACATTTTGCATCACTAGAGCCGCCATGCGCGGCAACGCCCTTCTTCTTCTGCGACTTACACGCCCTTGGGCGTGACACTGGCTGCGCGCTAGTCGCGGCCACCCGCTCAAGGGTCCGATCGACAAGCACTCGCAACCACCAGAAGAAGTTTTCACACCATGACCATGCTCCGCGACCCGTCCGCGAAATATTCCGCCTTCCCGCAGGTTCCCTTGGCGAACCGCGAATGGCCCGGCCGCGTCACCACGACTGCGCCGATCTGGCTCTCCACCGACATGCGCGACGGCAACCAGTCGCTGATCGACCCGATGGATGCCGAGAAAAAGGCGCGTTTCTTCGACCTGCTCGTCAAATGCGGCTTCAAGGAGATCGAGGTCGGCTTCCCCAGCGCGGGCGCGACCGAATTCGACTTCATCTCGGGACTGGTCAAGAACGGCCGCATCCCGGGCGACGTCACGCCGCAGGTGCTGACGCAAAGCCGCGCCGACCTCATCCGCACCAGCTTCGACAGCCTCGAAGGCGCAAAGACCGCGATCGTCCACGTCTATAACGCGGTCAGCCCCGCGTGGCGCAAGATCGTCTTCGGCATGGAGATGGACGAGATCAGGGGCATCGCGATCGAGGGCGCAAAGCAGCTCCGCGACAATGCCGCGCGCCTGCCCGGCACCGACTGGCGCTTCGAATATAGCCCCGAAACCTTCTCGACCGCCGAGCTCGATTTCAGCATCGCCTGCTGCGAGGCGGTGATGGACATCCTCCAGCCGACCGCCGACAAGCCGATCATCCTCAACCTCCCCGCAACGGTCGAGGCGTCGACTGCGAACATCTATGCCGACCAGATCGAATATTTCTGCAAGAATTTGCCCAACCGCGACCGCGCGATCATCTCCTTGCACACCCACAACGACCGCGGCACCGGCGTCGCGGCGGCCGAGCTCGGCCTGCTCGCGGGCGCCGACCGCGTCGAGGGCTGCCTGTTCGGCAATGGCGAGCGCACCGGCAACACCTGCCTCGTCACTGTCGCGCTCAACATGTACACGCAGGGCGTCGACCCGCAGCTCGACTTCTCGAACATCGACGAGGTCATCCAGACGGTCGAATATTGCAACAATCTGCCCGTCCACCCGCGCCACCCCTATGGCGGCGAGCTCGTCTACACCGCCTTTTCGGGCAGCCACCAGGACGCGATCAAGAAAGGCTTCGCCGCGCGCGAGCGCCAGAATGACGAGCGCTGGGAAGTCCCCTATCTGCCCATCGACCCCGCCGACCTCGGCCGCAGCTACGAAGCGGTGATCCGCGTCAACAGCCAGTCGGGCAAGGGCGGCGTCGCATGGGTGCTCGAACAGGACAAGGGCCTGAAACTGCCCAAGAAAATGCAGGCGAGCTTCAGCCATGTCGTGCAGGCGCTGGCGGACGAAACGAGCCGCGAACTCGGCGCCGAGGACATCTGGCACGCCTTCGAGCGCCAATATCTGGCGACCGAAGCCAAGCGCTTCCAGCTCGTCGACTGGTCGGAGACGCACTCGGGCACCGACCGCATCTTCGCCGGCAAGCTCACCATCGACGGCACCCCGCGCAGCGTCAGCGGCCGCGGCAACGGCCTGATGTCGAGCGTCATCGCCGCACTCAGCGAAAGCGGCGGCCCGGTGATGGACATCGTCGATTACAGCGAGCACGCGATCGGCCAGGGCAGCAATGTGCAGGCCGCGGCCTATGTCGAATGCCGCACCGCGGACGGCAGGAGCCTGTTCGGCTGCGGTCTGGATACCGACGTCGCGACGGCGAGCGTGCGGGCGATTTTGTCGGCGGCTAATGGGGCTTAGAGCGGGAGTATGGCGTCATTAAGCAGCAGTCGCCGCCGCGTGTCCCCTTGGGATACCCTCTTGAAGACGGCAGAAATGAACCGAAATCTTGAAGACCAGCATGTAAAACCCAGCCATACTAAGCGTAAAGAGCTTCTCTCTCTCTTCACTTTTTTCATGGATCGAGACCGGCATTGACTGCGCCTCATCCAAGCGGACGATATGGTCTTCCGCCAAATCGCCCCCGGCAGGCAAAAAGAAGATATTCGTTATCTTCTGCGCTTTGATTGAAGATATCTTATCTTCAATGGATTCGGGCTTTATCCCGCTTTTATGCAAAAGCTCTTGATAAGCCGCTAGTTTAACTAGCGGAGCAAACGTTACCCTGGATGGCGTCGCACGAGCATTTTCCGGCGCTATGTCGCAAGAATTGGAAAGCACAAGTCCTCTATGTCACCTCGCAGCATAAGAGGGGAGAAAAATTTACCCTTTCCTACATTTCACCTATATGGTTCATTCTATCGGTTTCACCAAACCGAAAGGACGAATCGATGGACGACGCCGCCCCCAATCCCGCCGACATCCCCGCCCCCGGCAGCTATCACTGGACACCCAAACTCCAGCGCGCGTTTCTGGAGAGCCTTGCGACCACCGGGTCGGTGAAGATCGCCAGCACCTCGGTCGGCATGTCGCCGCGCGCCACCTACGACCTCAAGCACAAGACGCAGGGTGCGGCGTTCAAACTCGGCTGGGCGGCGGCGGTGCTGATCGCGCGCGGGCGGCTCGCCGACGAACTGCTCGACCGCGCGATCTGGGGGCATGAGGAGATGACCACCGTCATGCGCGAGGAGGACCGCAGCCTCACCAAACGCCGCCGCATCGAATCGCGCCTCGGCCTCGCGATGCTCGCGCGGCTCGACCGCATGGTCGAAACGCGCGCGCAGGCGGGCGAGGAAATGCTCGCGCGGATCATCGCCGGCGACTGGCCGGGTTTCCTCGCACTTTTCGACGTGGATGCCGACAACGCACAGGCCGAGGGGCATAACGCCGCCCTCGCGCTCTGGCTCGCCGGCCGCGATAACCGCGCCAACCCGCTCGCCACCCTGTGGCGCGGCACTGGAATCGCGAGTGAAGTTGCGCAGATTTCCGCGCTTTCCGACAATGAGCCCGAAGACGCCTGCGAAGACGAGCCGACCCCGGAGGAACAGGCGGCGGCGATGACGATCTGGACCGACGACGTCACCGGCGAACTGCGCACCAATTTCCCGCCGCCCGAGGATTTTGTCGGCAGCGAGGAAGGCCGGTTCGGCGACGAGGATTATGAACGCAGCCTCGATGCCGAGGAGGAAATCGCGTGGGAGGAGGCCTGCGCCAGGGCCTATGCCCCCTTGCGCAAAGCCGGCGAAGCCGCCCGCCGCGCCTTCTTCGCCCTTCCCGATCCCGCCAACGATCCCGAAGCGCAGGACGGAGAGGCGCGCAAATCGGCCAGCGGCTAGCCCTTACAATCCACGACGCGCGTCCCCATATAAAAGCCATCGCGGCACATACGTCCTGTAGGCCGCCGCGGCTGAGAGACCGCGCGCTCCCGCTTACGCAAGAGGAGCCGCGCCGATGCCGTCCGACACCCCCGATTCCGACACGCGGCCCGGCGGCCCCGAAACCCCGACGCCCGCGAAGCCGCGCAGCGGCTATATGTTTCGCAAGACCCATACCCCGCTGCCGCGTGACGAGGTGCAGCGACAGGGTGATATCAGCCAGCTCGCCTTCCTCCACATGGGCGGGCGCGATCCGGCGATCGCCTTTCTCAACGGCGAGGATGCCGAACTCGGCGGCCGCCCGCTGGCGCTCGCAACCGCGAGTGTCGAGGGTTTCGCCCGCGTCGCCGACGCGATCCGCGCGCGCGCCGCGAACGATACATGACGCGCGCGATCAATCTCGGTCTCGCCGAAAGCGAGCTGATCGCGATCTGCCGCGCCGCGCGCATCGGCATCAGCGCGATCGAGCCGCTGAAATCGGGTGGCACGCGACTGGTCTGCATGACTCGCGACGGCGCCGAGGAGATCCGCCGGCGGCTCGCCGCGAACATCATCGACGGCGAAGTCGACCGTTATCGCTTTTATCGCCCGCCGCAGCAATGATGGCCGATGGCGGCAAATATTCGTTCCTTGCCGTCCTCTCCGGCCGGATAATGCCCGGACCAGCGATACGAATTTCGGCTTGCGCCCCCGATGAAATACTCCGCCCCGATCGGCGGCGATTTTGCGGCAATTGGACGCAACCTTGACTTTTCGACATTATTCTCCCATATTCGGCGAGCTAACGTCGCATGCGACGGAATTTGACGGCCCCTTGGGGCAGACTCTTCCCTTCACACGCTACCAGCTCCGCCGGTGCTTTTGCCGGTGGATTCCCGTTTCTCGTGAAAGGAAACATCTCATGGCCATCGGCACCGTAAAATTCTTCAACACCGACAAGGGTTATGGCTTCATCGAAAATGAAGACGGCTCGGGCGACAGCTTCGTCCACATCACCGCGGTCCAGGCCGCGGGCATGGACACGCTCCACAAGGAACAGCGTGTCTCCTACGAACTTGAAACCGGCCGCAACGGCAAGGTTTCGGCGATCAACCTCCAGTCGGCCTGATTATTGGCCAAAGAGGAACTGATGACTTTCGAGGGGCAGATCGACGAGATCCTGCCCGATGGACGCTTCGGCGTCGTGCTCGAAAATGGTCATCGGGTGATCGTCTACACGGCAGGCCGGATGCGGCGTTTCCGCATCCGGTCGGTCGTCGGCGACGCCGTGCGCGTCGAAATGACGCCCTATGACCTCAGCAAGGGCCGCCTCGTCTACCGCGAACGCGGAAGCGGGCCGGTCGCACCGAGCCAGCGCAAACGGCGCGGGCTCTGACCAAACGCGGGCTCTGACCAAAGGGGCCGGCGCAAAGGCGCCGCCTCCAACAACCAGAATATTTAAAACCAAAGATAAAGATGATGACTATGTTCAATAATAATAATTCGATTTTCCCCGCTCTGCCCGCGCTTTCGCTGGCCGGCAAGGCGATGACAGCGAACCCGCCGCGCCGCCGCCGCCCGACGCTGTCGCGCCGCGAGCTTCGGCGTCTGATCGCCGATATGGTCGATTGATCGACCACCCATAAACAAGGAAGCAGCCATGTCGGCCACCATCGAATTCTATGTCACGCAGGCCGAAAAATGCACCGCAGAGGCCGAAGCCTCGGCGCTGACGCAGGTCCGCGACCGCAATTTGCGCGCCGCCGCGGCATGGCAGGCGATGGCCGACAAGCTGCTCCACACCGAACAATTGCGCGCCGAAAAGGACGCGCTGGCTGCTGCCGCCGCTGCGGTGGCGAAAGTCTGAATGTGCGGCGGCGGACTAGACCGCCGCCCCCACCTGCACCATTCCGCGCAGCCGCTCGGCGTCGCGCGAGGGCGGCATCCCGAACGCCCGGGCATATTCGCGGCTGAACTGCGATGCGCTCTCATACCCCACCGAATAGGCCGCGCGGCTCGCCTCGCTACCCCCCGCCAGCAGCCGCCGCGCCGCGTGCAGGCGCAGCGTCTTCTGGAACTGCAGCGGGCTCATCGCCGTCGCCGCCTTGAAATGCCGATGAAAGGACGCAACGCTCATCCCGGCGATCTCCGCCAGCTTTGCCGTCGGCAGCAGCGTGTCGAAATGGTCGTGCATCCACAATATCGCCCGCCGAACCCGCGACAATCTGCTGTCTTCCTGGGCAATGGCACAAAGCTGCCCGCCCAGCGGCCCTTGCAACAGGCGATAGAGGATCTCACGCTCCCGCATCGGCGCCAGCATCGCGACGTCGCCGGGACGGTCGAGCAGTCCGAGCAGCCCCGCCCACGCCTCGACCAACTCCTCGGTCACCGATGCGACGGCAAAGCCCGCAAGGTCGCCCGATGCGGCATGACCGATGGCCGCGGGATCCATGCTGGCGATCAGGTCGGCAAGCACGGCGCGGTCGAGGCGCAGCGCCGCGGCGACATAGGGTTTGTCGGCTGTCGCCTCGACCACCCGGCCGACCGCCGGCAGGTCGAGCGATGCGACGAAATAGCTCGACGCATCGTATCGCAGCACCTGGTCGCCAATCACGACCTGCTTCGTTCCTTGCAGGATCAGGCAGGTGACGGGTTCGTAAACGGTCGCGACCCCGCTCGTCGGCGCGCATTGCGTCGCGACGACCAGCCGCGGCACCGGCGTCTCATAATAGGGAGAAACCGCGTGGCGCAGCACCTGTGCGCAGATCGAGTCGAGCCTGTCTTGCATGCTTGCAACATCGGATGCAGCGCGACCGAACACAAGACTTGGACCAGAACGACGCTTTCCATTGATAGAAATAGGCAAGCGAACGCCATGATCGGGCAGCGCAATGCCGAACGTCCGGCCTATCTTGATTGCGACAGGGCATCCCCTCCCCCGCCCTGCAACGCAAGGAGTCCATCATGACCCAGTTCAATGCCAAATCGACCACCGACGACGTGCTGGCCGGCGTCGACCTCAGCGGCAAGCGCTTCCTCGTCACCGGCGTCTCGGCCGGGCTCGGCGTCGAGACCGCCCGCGCTCTCGTCGTCCACGGCGCCGATGTCGTCGGCGCGGCGCGCGACCTGACCAAGGCCGAAGGCGCGACCGCCGAAGTCCGCGACGCCGCGGCGAAAAGCGGCGGCAGCTTCGAGCTGATCCAGCTCGACCTCGCCTCGCTCGCCAGCGTCCGCGCCGCCACCGATGCGCTCGTCGCCGGCGGCCGCAAGTTTGACGTCGTCATCGCCAATGCCGGCGTGATGGCGACGCCCTTCGGCAAGACCGCCGACGGTTTCGAAACGCAGTTCGGCACCAATCATTTGGGCCACTTCACCTTCGTCAACCGCATCGCTTCGCTGATCAAGGACGGCGGCCGCTTCGTCAGCCTCGCTTCCTCGGGGCACCGCTTCTCGAACGTGAACCTCGACGACCCGAACTTCGACAATGGCGATTACGAGCCTTGGGCCGCCTATGGCCGCGCGAAGACCGCGAACATCCTGTTCGCCGTCGAGTTCGACCGCCGCCACAGGGATCGCGGCGTGCGCGGGATCGCGCTCCACCCGGGCGGCATTCACACCGAACTCGGCCGTCACCTCGACGAAGGCGCGATCGAAGCCTTACTCGAACAGGTCAACGCCGCAGCGCGCGCGTCGGGCGGCGAGGAGTTCGAGTTCAAGTCGATCCCGCAGGGAGCGGCCACCTCGGTCTGGGCCGCCGCCGTCGCCGATCCGGCCGAGGTCGGCGGACGCTATCTCGAGGATTGCCACGTCGCCGAGCTTGCCGACGACGAAAGCCTGCGCGCCGGCGTCCGCGCCTATGCGATCGACCCCGACAACGCCAAGGCGCTGTGGGCGAAGAGCGAGGAAATGGTTGGCGAGCGTTTCTGACCCCGAACCACAGGGCGGCCCCTTAGCGGGTCGCCCTATTCGGCGGTCCTTTGCATCCGACGTCGGCGCCAAAGGATCAAGCCGCCGACACCCAGCCCGAACAGCCCGGCCATTCCGGGCTCGGGCACCGGCGTTGCTCCGCCGCCGGTCGAACTGTCGCCGCCGCTCGAACTGCCGCCCGATGGCGATGTCGTATAGCCGCCCTTGAACGTCCCGATATGCATCTCGCCATTCTGCTTGAGATTGCCGAACACCGCCGATCCCTGGATGTAATTGCGCGTTTCCGCATCGGCGAGCGGCGCGAGCACCGATCCGCCCCATGCGGTGGTCAGCTTCAGATCCTCAGCCTCGGGGAAATTCCAGATCACCCGTTCACCCAGATTGTTGGTACCACCGAGGAAATTGTCATTGAGGTTGATCGACCGGCCGCTGACATTGACGATCGCGGTGTCGGCGCCATTGAGATTGAACTGGATCTCGCCGATCTTGTCGAGGTCCGCCGCCGTGATGTTGAATACCGCGAGCCCCTGTGCATTCGGTTGCGCCGTGAACGTGCCGCGATTGCCCTGCACCGTCAGCTGGCTGTTCGACTTGAGCGCCCCCATCTCGAACGACAGGCTGCCCATGCTGCCCTTCAAATCGGTTTTCTGCTGTTGCAGCGCCAGCCCGAATCCGGGATCGCTCCGGTCGAGGTTCGAGATGACTTTGTTCTGATTGACGTTGGTATTGCTGATCGTCCCGCCGACCTTCACCGTCTGGTTCGGACCGTTGAGGTTGAAGCCGCTCGACACATTGCCGCCGATCACCGCGCCCGATCCGTTGTTCAGATTCTTGTGGCTGCCCGTGACATTGCCGACGACGGTCAGCCCCGGCTGCCCATTCGGCGAGGTCGTGGCACGGATACCGTAATTCGACGAATTGCCGCCGAGGTTGCCGCCAACAAACGTCCGCCCTTCAACTTCGGAAGAGGATTCGAGATTGCCGAGCACGACGAGATTCCATTCGCGCAGCGCGTCGATGCCGGTGATCGCCTTGCTCTGCGCCAGCGCAGGCAGCGTCAACGCAGTCGCTACGACGGCGGCGGAGAACAGGATGCGGGTCGAAAGGGCCACGGGTTATAGTCCAGTTATCAATGGGAAGGCGAGCGCCCATAGGGCGTTCATCGCCCGGCTTACACTGAAGTGCGACAGGCCGTTGTCCCGTTCCGGAACAGCGGCCCAAAACCGTCGCGCAGCCGTGTCAAAATCGCGGCGGGCGCGCTCTTACCCTATGGAAAGGAAGCCCGTCACCGTCAGCCGCCCCATCCCGGGATCCGCCGACAGCATATTATCCGGCGAGATCGCCCCGCTATGGAGGTTCCAGCTGCGATAGAGCAGCGCGCGATTGTAGCGCGCCGGCTCGGTGCGGATGCATTCGAACAGCGGCGTATCCCCCAGCACATATTCGGGTGGCGGCACCCCGCGGTGGCGCAACTCGATGTCGAGGTGCCGAAAGAACAGGTCGCGCCGTGCATCATCGACCGTCTCGAAGCCGGTAGAGCGGTGGCGAAAGAAGGCGGTGCCGTCGCCGCCGGCCGGCGAGAGATAATGGATGAGCGCGATGCGATCCTCGGTGAAGGCGTCGATATGCGGCAGGCGCTGCGGGATGGTAAGTTCGCCCGTCGGGGTCGACACGATCGAAAAACTCGCGTCGACGACGGTGATCGGCCCCGTCCGCCCGAATGCTTCGGCGGCCGCTGCCGCAATGACGGGGAGCTGCATCGCGAGATAGTCGGTGGGCAACGCCGCCCGCACGCCCGGGAAATGGTTGAACGCCGGGGCGAATTCCGCGGCCTGCGCAAAACGCCGCAAGCCATCGGGATCGGGCGCGAAATCATCGAGGACGACGAGCGGCTGCGCTTCGACGCCGATGCTCTCGACCGTGACTGTCGTCATCGGGTGCATTCGGCGGCGCGGGCCAGCAGGAACTCGCGCTCACGCTCGTTGCCCGACAATGCGGCCGCCGCCTCGAACTCTGCCTTCGCTTCTCCCGGCCGCCCGGCGCGAAAGAGGAAGTCGCCGCGCGCGGCGGGCAGCGGCGCATAGTTCCGAAGCGCGGCCTCCTCTGCGATCGCATCGACCAGCCGCAATCCGGCTTCAGGACCGAACGCCATGCTGTACGCCACTGCGCGATTCAGCTCGACCACCGGCGACGGCATCACCTCCCCCAGCCGGTCGTAAAGGGTCGCGATATGCTGCCAGTCGGTGTCCTCCGCCGAGCGCGCCCGCGCATGGCACGCCGCGAGCGCCGCCTGCAAAGCATAAGGTCCATCCGCCCCGCCCAGCGCCTCGGCGCGACCCAGCGCGTTAAGCCCGCGACGGATCAGCAACTGATCCCACCGCGCCCGGTTCTGCTCGGTCAGCGGCACGAACCGCCCATCGGGCCCCGCCCGCGCCGCCAGCCGCGACGCCTGGATTTCCATCAGCGCGAGCAAACCCAGCACCTCGGCTTGATCGGGCATCAGCCCGGCCAAAATCCGCCCGAGCCGCTGCCCCTCGGCGCATAAAGGCGGGCGCACAAGCGACGGCCCCGTGGTCGCAGCATAGCCTTCGTTGAAGATCAGATAGACGACCTCGATCACCGAACCGAGCCGCGCCTGAAGCTCCGCCCCGCGCGGAACCTCGAACGCCACCCCCGCCTTGGCGATCGCCTTTTTCGCCCGCGTGATCCGCGCCGCGATCGCCGCCTCGTTCGACAGGAAGGCGCGCGCAATCTCCTCGACCGTCAGCCCGCCGACCAGCCGCAGCGTCAGCGCTGCGCGCGCCTCGGGCGAAATCACCGGATGACAGGCGGCAAAGATCAGCCCGAGCAGTTCGCCGCCCAGCGGATCGTCGAGCGCCGCCTCGACCGCCTCCGCGCTCATATCGCGTTCCTCGTCCAGTTCGCGGGCGATTTCGGCATGTTTCCGCTCCCGCATCGCATGGTGCCGCACCCCGTCGATCACCCGCCGCTTCGCCGCCGCGGCCAGCCAGGCGCCCGGATTGTCGGGCACGCCCGACTTCGGCCACTCGGTCAGCGCGATCAGCAGCGCCTCCTGCGCCATTTCCTCGGCGCGGTCGACGTCGCGCGTCATCCGGGCGAGCGCGGCGATCAACCGCGCACGCTCGATCCGGAACACCGCTTCAATCGCGCGATGGGTCTCATTGGTCGCCATGCCTGCCTTCTCGGACAACGAAGCAGGAGAGGCAAGCATGGCGTCCGCCAAGACCTATTCGCCGCTCATCTTCTCGCGCAGCTTCTGTTCCTGCGCGGCAAGTTCAGGCGTCATCGCGTCGCCGAAATCCTCCATCTCGTAGAAGGGCCGGATTTCGAGTTCGCTCGGCCCCGGCATCGGGTTCGGACAACGCTTCGCCCATGCGACCGCCTCGTCCATGTCCTTGACCTCCCAGACCCAATAGCCGGCAACGAGTTCGCGCGTCTCGGCAAAGGGCCCGTCGATCACCGCGCGGCTCGCGCCGTCGAAGGCGATGCGCTTGCCGAACGACGAGGGCTTGAGCCCGTCGCCATCGACCATCACCCCGGCATTCACCAGTTCCTCGTTGAACTTGCCCATCGCCTCGAACATTTCGGTCATGTCCTCGGTTGGCGGCAGGCCCTTTTCGCTATCCTCGGTCGCTTTGACAAAGACCATTACACGCATCGTCGATCTCCTTTTCGATCGGGCCAAAAGCGGCTCCTGCCAACACGACGAACGAGTGTCCGCCAAATCGACACGCGCCGGGAAAAAGTTTTCAGGCGACCTCGGCCAGCGACTGCGGGGTCGAAAAACGCTGGCGATATTCGTGCGGCGAAAGCCCTATCAGGCGGTGGAACAATTTGCGGAACGCCGCCGCGTCCTCATAACCCACCGACCATGCGATCTGGTCGACCGTCCGCTTGGTGAATTCCAGCAATTCGCGCGCCTTGCCGACGCGGATATGCTGGACATATTCGACCGGCGTCATCCCCGTCGCGGCCTTGAAGCGGCGCTGGAAGGTCCGTTCCTCCATCCCCGCCTCGCCCGCCATCTCGGGCACCGCGACCGGCCCCGCGCCCTTCGCCTGCAACCAGTGCTGCACCTTTAATATCGCCTCGTCGCCATGGTTGAGCCTCGGCGCAAAGCTCGCATAATTCTTCTGCTCGCGCCCCGACGGGTCGATCAGCAGGAAGCGCGCGGTCTCCATCATCACCGTCGGCCCCAATAGCCGTTCGACGATGCGCAGCCCCAGATCGGTCCACGCCATCAGCCCGCCCGCCGTGACGATATCGCCATCGTCGACCACCATCCGGTCGGCTTCCATCCTGACGTCGGGAAAGCGGCTCTTAAACTCCTCGGCAAAGAACCAGTGCGTCGTTGCCGGCCGACCGCTGAGCAATCCCGTCGCCGCCAGCGCAAAGGCGCCGCCGCAATTCGACGCGAGCACCGTGCCCTGCGCGTGCCGGTCGAGCAGCCAGCGCGCATAAGGTTCGACCTCGCCCGGCTCGAGCAATTTGTGCAGGCTGCCCGGCGCGATCAGCACCGCGGGCGAATTGGCGGCGCGTTCCTCGGCATGACTGTCGTAACAGCGAGCGAACCCTCCGCCCTCCTGCAACCGCCAATGGCTGACCCGGATCGGGCGGCGGCCGTGATCGACCGCGAACCGCCCGGCGACGTGGAACAGGTCGGTGATGCCGTGAACCATCCCGGTCTGGCAGTCGGGGTACAGCATCATTCCGACCTCGACCAACGCGGTCGGGACGTCCGGCACCTTCAACTTGGGCATCTCGCCTCCCCCAATTGCACATATGTCGGATTTGACCCGCATAATGTCGTGTCCGCCAATCCCGCACAAGCCCGGACCAGCCTATCTCCAGATCACCGGCGGACGAACCCGCCTCGCCAGATACGAAAGGAACGCATGATGACCACGATCACCACCAAGGACGGCACCAACATCTTCTTCAAAGACTGGGGCCCGAAGGACGCCCAGCCGATCGTCTTCTCGCACGGCTGGCCGCTCTCTGCCGACGCCTGGGATGCCCAGATGGTTTTCTTCGCTAACCAGGGCTTCCGCACCATCGCCCACGACCGCCGCAGCCACGGCCGTTCGGATCAGGTCTGGGACAACAACACGATGGACCAATATGCCGACGACCTCGCCGAACTGATCGAACAGCTGGACCTCAAGGACGTCATCCTCGTCGGTCACTCGACCGGCGGCGGCGAAGTCACCCGCTACGTCGGCCGGCACGGCACCGGCCGCGTCGCCAAGGTCGCGCTGATCGGCGCGGTCCCCCCGCTGATGCTGAAGACCGAAGCCAACCCCGACGGCCTTCCGCTCGACGTCTTCGACGGCATCCGCAAGGGCACGTTCGACAACCGTCCGCAGTTCTTTAAGGATCTGACGATCCCCTTCTACGGCTACAATCGCGAAGGCGCCGCGGTTTCCGAAGCCGTCCGCGACGAATTCGTCCGTCAGGGCATGAACGGCGGCCTGAAGGGCCTGCTCGACAGCATCCGCGCCTTCTCGGAAAGCGACTTCAACGAAGATTTGAAGAAGTTCGACAAGCCGACGCTCGTCCTCCACGGCGACGACGACCAGATCGTGCCGATCGGCGCCGCGGCGCTCTCGACGGTCAAGATCGTCAAGCAGGCGGTGCTCAAGGTCTACAAGGGCGGCAGCCACGGCCTGACCGTCACCGAGCAGGACCGGTTCAACGCCGACCTTCTCGAATTCATCAACAACTGATAGGTAAGAGGCGCGGGCCCCCGACCGCGCCTCCTCTCACATAAAGGAGACGTGCCATGATCCTCGGTCTGACCATCCCGCAATTCACCACTCTGCATGTGCTGATCAGCTTCGTCGGCATCATTGCTGGCATCATTGCGCTTCCCGCCTTTGCCCGCGGGCACATCCTGCCTCGAACCAATTCTGTCTTCCTCTGGTTCACGCTTCTGACCAGCCTGACCGGCTTCCTCTTCCCGATCGTCGCCTTCACGCCGGCGCTCGGCACCGGGATCGTCTCGACGCTGGTCCTCGCGGTCGCTTTCTGGGCCTGGTACGCCCGCAAGCTCGCCGGCCGCGCCGCACAGGTCTACGCGATCACCGCGACGATGGCGCTCTGGCTCAACCTCTTCGTGCTCGTCGTCCAGTCCTTCCTGAAAGTGCCCACGCTAAACGCGCTCGCACCGAACGGCACCGAACCGCCCTTCGCCGTGGCACAGGGCGCCCTGCTGATCGTCATGGTCGGGCTTGGTTATCTGGCGGCCAAGGCGAGCCGCCGTCCGATCGCCGACTGACCTTCGCACCTGCGCGATACAAGGGCGGCCCTCCGGCCGCCCTTGCCGCGTCAGGTTTAAAACAGGTTGAGCGAAATCACGGCCTCGTGCCGACGAAGTCAGACAAGAAGAAGGTTATCCGGCCGACGGATCATAGCGGATCAGCCCTTCCTGCACCGCCGAAGCGATCAGCGTACCGTCGCGGCGATAGATGCGCCCGCGGTTGATCCCGCGCCCGCCGCCGCTCCAGTCGCTGTCCATCACATAGACGAACCATTCGTCGACGCGGATGTCGTCGTGGAACCACATCGCATGGTCGAGACTGGTCGAAAAGACGCCCGGCGTATCCCAGGTCAGGCCATGCGGCATCATCGTCGTCGAGAGCAGCCCCATGTCGGACGCATAGGCAAGCAGCGCGCGGTGGATCAGCGGATCGTCCCCAACGGGCGATGAAATGCGGAACCATTCATATTGCATCGTCGCCTTTTCGGACGGCAGCGGACGAAAGGCACGCACCTCGAACGGATGCATGCGCGCCATATGCTCGATACGCCGGTCGCTGATCTTGGGATCGACCGCAACGAAATCGGCGAAGTCCCAGCATTCCTCGGGCGGCAGGATGCCCGTCATCGGGATCTGGTGCGACAGCCCCTTTTCAGGCGCCTGGAACGAGGCGGTGAGGTTGAAGATCACCTTGCCATCCTGACGGACGACAACACGACGGTTGGCAAAGCTGCGCCCGTCGAAGTCGCGATGGACGCGAAAATGCAGCGGCTTTGCCTCGTCACCGCCGCGCAAGAAATAGGCGTGAAGCGAGTGGACGCTCTTTCCCGGATCCACGGTGCGCGCAGCGGCGACCATCGCCTGCGCGATCACCTGCCCGCCAAAAATGCGCTGACGCCGCGGTTTGGTGAAGGCCGGATACCTGAACTCGTCGGGCTCGTCCGCCGCCTCGAGATCGAAGAGATGGACGATATGCCGGACGAGCCGTGCGCGATCGACGCCGGCATAGATTTCACGCGCATGGGCAGCCCGAGCCTGCATCTCTTCGGGAGTGAGGCTCATGACTGCTTCCATTCGATGGGATGGCGCGCGCCGTCAAAGGCGCGCCGCGATATTATTTGAAGCGTTCGACCTGTTCGAAGTCGAGTTCGACCGGGGTGGCGCGACCGAAAATCGACACCGACACCTTGACGCGCGCCTTTTCGAAGTCGAGCTCCTCGACCAGCCCGTTGAAGCTGGCGAAGGGGCCGTCGAGAACCTTGACCTGATCGCCAATTTCGTAATCAACGCGGATTTCGGTCTTCGGACGCGCCGCGGCTTCTTCCTTGCTGTTCAGGATGCGTGCGGCTTCGGCTTCGCTGATCGCCTGCGGCTTGCCCATCGAGCCGAGGAAGCCAGTCACCTTCGGCGTATTCTTGACGAGGTGATAGACATCGTCGGTCATCGTCAGCTTGGCGAGGACATAGCCCGGAAAGAATTTGCGTTCGGCCTGGACCTTCTTGCCGCGCTTCACCTCGGTGACGGTTTCGACCGGCACCTCGACCGCTTCGACGAAATCGGTCAGGCCCATACGCTCGGCTTCGGAAAGCACCGAATCGCGAACCTTGTTCTCAAAACCCGAATAGGCGTGAATGATGTACCAGCGCGCCATGTGTATCCGTATCCTGTCCCTGTAACCGCGGGCGTTAGCGCGCGAGCGACGTCAGCCAGCTGACGATCGCGTTGAAAACCGTGTCGACGCCAAAGAAGAACAGCGAAAGGATCGTCGTCATGATCAGCACCATGATCGTCGTCTGCACCGTTTCGCGGCTCGTCGGCCACACGATCTTGCGGGCTTCGGTACGCACCTGATTGATGAACTCAGCCGGGCTAGTCTTCGCCATGTCGATCGTCCTGTCTCTTTACGTCAATGATCCGGGCCAGATGGGTTGCCGCCCCCAGCGCGTCAAGCGCGCTTCGGGCAATAGTCCGCCCACCCTCCCCGAGCGTGTCGGCGAAAGGCGGAAGGAAAACGGCGCATCTGTCCGAATGAAAGCGGCCTTTACTTGGGCCGTGCGGCGATTGCAAGTGCAGGGTCGGGCGCACGGCCGAGTTCCCGCCGCATCAAAAGGAGGAGACCGACCATGACGATCCAGCTAGCCGTCGGTTGCAGCACGAAGATCAGGTGCAGTTCGCGCGCCGCCGAGGCTCCATCATTCGGATCGAAGCCGACAAGGTCGAGCAGAAGATAGCTGACCGCAATCGCAGCGGCGACGCCGAATTTCTGCATCAGATTGAGCAATGCGAACAGAAAGGCCGACCGATTGCGGCCACAACGACCGGCATCCTGCGGGATCAGGTCGGCAAGCACCGAATAGGTAAAGAGCAGGCCGACAAAGCCTGTCCCGAGCATCAAAGAAAAGCCGACCGCCTGCACAAGTCCGCGCGGCTCCTGCGCAAGGGTGGTGACGAGCAATCCCGAAATCAGCAGTCCCATCGCCATCATCATCGGCGGCTTTCCAAAGCGGCGTGCAAGCACTGTCCAGACCGGCGAGGCAAGCGCACCGCCAACGAAGCTCGCGAAGAGCAGCACCGCACTGTGCCCATCGAGATCGAGCACCGCGGCGGCGAAGAAGACGAACAGCGATGTCAGCGACCCGAACGCGAAGCTGTTGAGGAACTGCACACCGAACAACAGCGTCAGCGGCAGAAAGGAAAGCGACGCGCGGATCTCGTGCCGCCAGCCGATGCCAGGCCCAGCTACCACCGCACGTGGCGGGACGCGGCGAAGCGCAAAAAGCGCGATCGGTACCATCAGCAGGAACAGACTGGCATAGGCCATGATCCGCCCCTGCAGGCTGAGCCCCGGGATCAACAACTGCGCCACCGCCGGGGCCGCAAAGGCGAGGATCAGCGCGATCTTCGCGAACCAGTCACGCATCCCGTAGAGGAGCGCGCTATCCGCCGGCGATCCCACCAGCGCCGAGCCCCAAGAGAGCTGCGCGACCTCGTAGAGACTGTAGCTCGAATAAAAGAAGACCATCATGAGGAAGAGTGCCGCGAAGGGGAGCTGGTCGCCGACCGTCACCAATGCGAGCAACAGCAGCGCCAACGGCACGAGCGCGATCAGCATCCAGTGCCGGTGAGCGCCTAGCCCGGTGCGGACACGATCGACCATCGTACCGATGAGCGGATCGACGACGCCGTCCCAGACAGTCGTAAGTGAAAAGAGGAGCCCGACCAGCGCCACCGAAACCACACCACCCTCGGCGATGTAAGGCGGCAGGTAGACGCTGAACGGCAAGCCGAGGATTACGGTCGGCCCCGCCGTGGCGGCATAGGCCGCAACCGTGCGAGGGCGCAGTACCGCGCTCTTGTCCGATATTTTGGCCGAAGGCAGGGTAGTACTGGCCAAGGCGCGGCGCTCCTTAAACAGGAAACCGCAAGCTTCCAGCTATTTACAGCCACGTCAACAGTAGCGCAAATATGGATCTGAAGCGGTTTGATGCTACCGGATCTTGAAATGCGAAATGAACGGCTGAAGTCGCCAGTCGATCTGTTCGCTGTCCAGCCATTCGACCTCGATCCCCATCAGCGTGTTCAGCATGGAATCGCCCACGACTATGTCGAAGAACAGGCGTGCCGCGGCATCCGGGCGATCGATCTCGGCCTTGCCCGTCACCGCCCATTCGGCGAACAGGTCGATCAGCTCTTCCAGCGCGGGCACGTGAAGGTCGAGATAGATCTGCATTGCGAATTCATGGTCGCGCAAACTTTCCGATATCAGCATCCGCATCAGCGCGACAGCGTGCGGCGATTCCATCAGCTCTTGCTGGCGATGCGCGTAACGCTTCAGGATTTCGACGCTGGACAATCCCTTGGTGGCGTCCTCCTCGAGCGAACGCAGCATTGCTTCGTCACACCAGCGCGTCGCGATCGCGCGGAGGAGTCCCTGCTTGTTCCCGAACAATTCGTAGAGCGTCGCGAGCGACCCGCCCGACCGCTTCACGATTTCGGCGAGGCTGGTGCGTTCATAGCCCTGCTCAAGGAAGAGCGACTCCGCGGCATCAAGAATGGCGCTTTGCCGACGTTCGCGCGGCGAAGGCCTATCTATCTGACATATATCCGGTTCCGGCATCTTCAATTTGCAGATCCTCTTCCCTTGCCCTTTTCTGTAATTTAAATTACACGGCGCGTGAGCGCAAGCTTTTGCGTATAACCAACTCCCGCACAACTGCGATTTTTCAGGGGTCCATATGAGTCGCTTTCGTCCTCTTGGCAGCGCCGCCGGTGCTGCGCTGGCACTGTTGCTGGCCTCCTGCTCGTCGGAAGCGCCCCCCGCTCCTCCGCCGCCAGAGGTCAATATCGTGACGATCCGTACGCAGGCCGTACCGAATGTGATCGAATTGCCCGGCCGCGTGCAGGCCTATCGCACCTCCGAAGTGCGCGCGCGCGTCAACGGCATCGTCGAACGGCGCCTTTTCAACGAAGGCAGCTATGTTCCGGCCGGGACACCCTTGTTCCGAATCGACCCACGCGAGCTGATCGCGACCTCCAATGCGGCGCGCGCGCAACTTGCTCGTGCCCAGGCGACTGCCGCCAACGCGCGACAGGTTGTCGGACGCTATCAACCGCTGCTCGCCGACCAGGCGATCGGCAAGCAGGAATATGACGCCGCCGTCGCCGCGCAGCGTACCGCCGAAGCCGATGTTCAGGCGGCGCAGGCCAATCTGGAATCGGCGCGCCTAAATCTCGGCTATGCGTCCGTTACAGCACCGATTTCGGGCCGTGCGCGCCGCGCCGAAGTCACCGAAGGTGCGCTGGTCAGCGCAGCCTCGGGCACACTGCTGACGACGATCGAACAGATCGACCGCGTCTATGTCAATTTCGGGCAATCGAGTTCGGACCTGCTCGCGAACCGCCGGGACATGGGGTCGGGCAAGGTGAATGTACCGCAATTTGACCGCGTCGAGGTGCAGCTGATCCTCGAGGACGGCACAGCGTTCCCGGTCGTCGGCCACCTCGACTTCCTCGACCTCTCGATCGACGAGGCAACGGGCACCGCCGCGCTGCGCGCCGAATTCCCGAACCCCAACTCGGCGCTGCTTCCGGGTCAGTTCGTCCGTGCTCGCATCTTCGCGGGTAACCGGTCGGACGGCGTGCTGATCCCGCAGCGTGCGGTCAAGCTGGCGGCCGATGCCGCGAGCGTGATGGTGCTCGATGCCAAGAATATCGCGACGCCGCGCCCGGTGAAGCTCGGAACGATGGTTGCGGGCCAGTGGGCGATCCTCGACGGGCTGAAACCCGGCGACAGGGTGATCGTCGACGGGCTACAGAAGGTGCAGCCGGGCCAACCGGTACGCGTCGCGCAGCCCAAGGGAACCGCCTCCACCCCCGCGGCGAAGCGCTGATCTGACATGACCCCCCGCTTTTTCATCGACCGGCCCATCTTCTCCTGGGTCATCGCCATCGGCATTCTGTTGTCGGGCATCATCGCGCTGCGCGGGCTTCCCGTGGAGCAATATCCGACGGTTGCGCCGCCGTCGCTGACGATCGGGGTTACCTATCCGGGCGCCGACGCGAGCACGCTCGAACAAAATGTCACGCAGGTCATCGAACAAGAACTGAACGGGGTCGAGGGCTTCCTCTATATGGCCTCGACCAGTGAATCGAACGGTACCGCTTCGATCACGCTGACCTTCGAGGCCGGGACCGACATCGACAATGCGCAGATGGAGGTGCAGAATCGCCTGCGCCGCGTCGAACAGCGCCTACCGGAAGATGTCCGTCGCCAGGGCATTTCGGTGACCGAGGCAAACTCGGGCTTCCTGCTCATCGTCGCGATCACCTCGAAGAGCGGCAACACCGACCCGATGGAGGTCAACAACTTCGCCAACACCCGAGTGCTCGATGAGTTGCGCCGAGTAAGCGGCGTCGGCAATGTTCAGGCTTTCGCACCCGAATATGCGATGCGCATCTGGCTCGATCCGCAAAAGCTCGCCTCCTATAATCTGTCGCCCGCCGAAGCACTCGGCGCGGTGCAGGAGCAGAACAGCCAGACCCCTGGCGGGCAGCTTGGCGATCAACCGATCGCCAAGGGCGCACAGCTCAATGCCGTCATCACCACACAGGGCCGCTTCACCAAGCCCGAACAATTCGAAAGCATCATCCTGCGCGCCAACCCCGACGGGTCGGCGGTGACGCTCGGCGATGTCGGGCGCGTCGAGCTCGGCGCAGCAAGCTATCTTTTCTCGTCGGAACTCAACGGCAAACCGATGGCGGGCCTTGCGGTTCAGCTGACCCCCGGCGCCAACGCGCTGGCGACGGCAGAGGGCATTCGCGCGCGGATGGACGAGTTGTCGAAGGGCTTCCCGCCCGACATCACCTGGTCGATCCCCTACGACACCACCCCCTTCATCAGCTTGTCGATCGAAGAGGTGGTCAAGACACTCGCCGAGGCGATGCTACTCGTCTTCCTCGTCATGTTCCTGTTCCTTCAGAACTGGCGCGCCACCGTGATCCCGACTGTCGTCGTGCCGATCGCGCTCGCGGGCGCCTGCCTGGGCCTTTGGATGTTCGGCTTCTCGATCAATGTGCTCACCTTGTTCGGCATGGTGCTGGCGATCGGCATCCTCGTCGACGACGCGATCGTCGTGATCGAGAATGTCGAGCGCATCATGAACGAAGAACATCTGCCGCCCTATGAAGCGACGGTGAAGGCGATGGGACAGATCACGTCCGCGATCATCGGCATCACATTGGTGCTCATCGCGGTGTTCATCCCCATGGCTTTCTTCCCCGGTTCGACCGGCGGCATCTATCGCCAATTCTCGATGACGTTGGCGATCTCTATCGCTTTCTCGGCGTTGCTCGCGCTGACATTGACCCCCGCGCTCTGCGCAACGCTGCTGAAGCCCCATGACAACACCGAACGCAAGGGTCGCATCGGCGCTTTCTTCGACCGCTTCTTTGGTCGGTTCAACGACTGGTTCGGGCGCACGACCGACCGTTATCAAGGCAGCGTCGGCAAGATGCTCGCAGCGCCGCTGCGCTGGCTCGGCGTGTTCTTGGCGATGGTCGGGATCACCGCGCTCCTCTTTTTCCGCCTGCCCGGTTCGTTTCTTCCGCAGGAGGATCAGGGCTTTCTGATCACCGTCATCCAGGCCCCCCCGGGCGCCACGACACAGCGCACCAACGAAGCGACGAAGCAGGTCAAGGCCTTCTTCGCCGAGCAACCGCAGGTCGCCAATGTCGTGTCGGTCAACGGCTTCAGCTTCTTCGGCCAGGGACAGGCGAACGCGATCATGTTCACGCCGCTGAAGCCGTGGGACGAACGCAAGGGCGACGGCGATAGCGCCGATGCGATCGCGGGCAAGGCGATGGGCGCCTATGCAAACATCAAGGAAGCCTTTGCCTTCTCGCTGAGTCCGCCGTCGATCCCCGAACTCGGGACGTCGAGCGGCTTTACCTTCAAGCTGCAGGATCGTGGTGGCAACGGGCGCGACGCGCTGATCGCTGCGCGCAACCAGATGCTGGGCGGCGCGATGCAGAGCAAGTTGCTAGCGAACGTCCGCCCCGAAGGACAGGAAGACGCGCCGGTGCTGAAGGTCGATATCGACCGAATTCAGGCGCGCGCGCTCGGCCTGTCGATCGGCGACGTCAATGCGACGCTCGCGATCAGCTTCGGCAGCGCCTACGCCAACGACTTCACCCGCGAGGGTCGCGTATTGCGTGTGCTGCTTCAGGCCGACGCCGCGAGCCGGATGACGCCGCAGGACGTACTCGAACTGCGCGTGCGCAGCGCTAACGGCGACATGGTTCCCTTTGGATCGTTCAGCAAGGCCGAATGGTCGGCCGAAGCCCCGCAGCTTCAACGGTATAACGGCTATCCCGCTATGACGATTTCGGGCGAACCCGCACCCGGTCAGTCGACCGGTGAGGCGATGGCCGAAATGGAGCGGCTCGCGCAGCAGCTCCCTGCGGGCTTCGCGTTCGAATGGACTGGCATCTCCTATGAGGAGAAGCAGTCCGCCGGCCAGATCGGCATGCTGCTCGGCCTGTCGCTCGTCGTCGTCTTCCTGCTGCTTGCAGCGCTCTACGAAAGCTGGTCGGTGCCGGTCGCGGTGCTTCTGGTCGTACCTTTGGGCGTTCTCGGCGCGGTTCTCTTCTCGATGTTCCGGGGTTTGTCGGCGGACATTTATTTCAACGTCGGCCTGATCACGATCATCGGGCTCGCAGCGAAGAATGCGATCCTGATCGTCGAATTCGCAATCGAGCAGGAAGCCGAAGGCAAGTCGACGTTCGACGCGGTGATGGAAGCGGTAAAACTCCGTCTCCGCCCGATCATCATGACCAGCCTCGCCTTCATCCTCGGCATGGTGCCGCTTGTCATCGCAAGTGGAGCCGGTGCGGCAAGCCGCATAGCGGTCGGCTCGGGCGTGATGGGCGGGATGATCGCGGCCACTTTGCTCGGCATATTCTTCATCCCGCTCTTCTATCTGTCGGTACGCAAATGGCTCAGCCGCAAGCGGCCCCCTGCCCCTGCCGAGAAAGGCCATCATGAGGAAACCGGCCATGCGTAACCTGATCGCGCTGCTCGCGGCGACTGCGCTCGCCGGCTGCGTCAACATGGCGCCGAAGCACGAGCGCCCACCGCTCTCGACAGCCGCGGACTATCCGGCCGAATTCGCGGGCGATGTCACGCTCGGGCAGCGGGCAACCGACGTCGCCTGGCGCGACTTCTTCGCCGACCCGCAGCTCGAGGTGTTGATCGAACAGGCGATCGCGCGCAATCGCGACCTTGCCGTCTCGGTAGCGCAGATCGAGGAAGCGCGAGGTCTTTACCGCATCCAGGACGCCGATCGCCTGCCGAACGTGGGCGCAAGTGCCGATGCGACACGGTCGCGCAGCCAACTCGTGCCGGGTTCGGGCGCTTCGACGATCAACCGCTATTCGGTCGGCGTCGGCGTAACCTCGTTCGAGCTCGATTTCTGGGGACGGGTCAAGAATCTGTCCGAAGCCGCGCGCAGTCAGTATCTCGCGACCGAAGCGGCCGAGCGGGCGTTCCGCCTCGCGCTCGTCCGCGACGTCGCCTCGACCTATTTCTCATCGCGCGGCGCCGAGGAGCAGATCGAGCTGGCGGAAGCCACGGTGACGAGCCGCAAGGAAGGGCTGCGCATCGCCAAGCGCCGCCTCGATGCCGGGGTGACGTCGGCTCTCGACTATCGTCAGTCGGAAACGCTGCTGACGCAGGCCGAGACGCAGCTTGCAAGCCTGAAGCTCGGTAAGGCGCAGGCCGAGAATTTCCTCGCGGTGCTCACTGGCGGACCGGTTGCGGGTCCGATGCCCGCACCGTTGCCGCTCGTCGCACAGGCGCAATCGCCGGCCCTGACCGCCGGGCTGCCGTCGGACCTGCTCATTGCGCGGCCCGATATAGTCGCGGCGGAGGAACGGCTGCGCGCAGCCCGCGCCAATGTCGGCGCAGCACGCGCCGCCTTCTTTCCCTCGATCTCGCTGACCGGCAATTTGGGCTTTGCGTCGCTGTCGCTCGACAATCTGTTCACGAACGACAACCAGACGTGGAGCTTCGGTCCCTCGATCAGCCTGCCGATCTTCGATTTCGGGCGGAACAAGGGCAATCTGACTGTCGCCGAGGCGCGCGAGAATATCGCCGTCGCGACCTATGAGCGCACCGTCCAAGGCGCTTTCCGCGAAGTCGCCGACGCACTCGCCGGACGACGCTACCTCGCCGAACAGGTCGAAGCGCAGGAACGCGGCACGCTCGCGACGCGGCGGATCGCCGACCTTGCGCGAAAGCGTTATCGCGAAGGCGTATCGACCTATCTCGAAGTGCTCGATGCCGAGCGTAGCCTGTTCGCCGCCGAACAGTCGCTCATCGAACTCCGCCGCGCACAGGTCGACAATCTGGTCACCCTCTATGTTGCGCTCGGCGGCGGGCTCGTCGAGCGCCCCTGAAATACCGGAACAGGACATGATGGCGGAAGAAGCCGCATCCCCTGCCCTGCTCAAGGATATTCTGGGCACCTCGGCACTGGAAACGATCGCCGACGCGGGCGCGACCGCGTCGGCGCGTTTCGACCGCCCGACCTTGCTCCGCTCGGCCGCTGATGGGCTCGACGCCCTATCGATCATGGAACGCGTGCGCCATATTGCGGGCGCACTCCACACCGCCTTGCGATGGAGTTATCCTGAAGCGCTGGACGTCATTCGTGCGATGGCGCCGCATCTGACGCACGCTTTTCAGGCAATGGCGGTGACCGAATATGTCGCACGCTACGGGCTCGACGATTTCGACCGCTCGATGGATGTCCTTGCCGAACTGACACGCTTCGGTTCGGCCGAATTTGCTATCCGTCCCTTTCTTGCCGCCGATACGCCGCGCGCTCTCGTAACGATGATGCGATGGACGGACAGCGAAGACGAACATGTCCGCCGCCTTGCGAGCGAAGGCGCCCGGCCGCGCCTGCCTTGGGCGGCGCGCGTCCCCGCGCTCAAAGCCGATCCGACACTCGCATCGCCGATCCTCGAAGCACTGAGAACAGACGCCAGCCTCTATGTCCGCAAATCGGTTGCGAACCATCTGAACGACATCGCAAAGGACCGGCCCGACTGGCTGCTCGATCGCCTTGCAGGCTGGTCGCAGGACAATCCACGCACCGGGTGGATCGTCCGCCATGCACTGCGCACGCTGATCAAGCAGGGAGAACCTCGCGCGCTCGCGCTGATTGGCGTCGGCCATGGGGCGGCGGCAACCGTCCTGCGCTTCGCGATAGTGCCCGAAACGGTGTGCCTCGGTGACAGTATCTCTATCGCGGCAGAGCTTGTATCGGACTCGCGGGACGATCAGAGGCTGGTCGTCGACTATCGCATCCACTACGCCCGCGCAGCCGGAAAGACGGCACCAAAGGTCTTCAAATTCAAGACCTTTGAACTCGCAGCGAATGAGACGGTCACGATGATGATCGCACAGACGATCCGCGATTTCAGCACGCGGCGCCACTATCCCGGTCGGCACCGCGTCGAGTTGATCGTCAATGGGCAGACGATGGCCGAAGCCGCTTTCGACCTCGTGCCAGGTTGAAGCAGGCTATCAGTTGGCCGGCGGCGGTTGCGGTGGCGGAGCGGGCACCGCCGGCTCGGGGGCGCGGTCCTGGATCGGCAGGCGCAGGTCGATGCGGCTTCCATTAATCTCGGTCGAGATCACCGCATCGCCGCGTTCGATCCCGATGCGAGTGCGATCGCCGATCGGGATGGCGCCGACGTCGGGAACGTCGAGCGGCTCGACAGGCCCCGTCGGGTCGACCACCTTCTTTGGCCGCGGCGCGGCCTTCTTTCCCGATGCCTCGGTCATAAATTCGCGCCAGATGCGCGCCGGCAAACCGCCGCCCGAAATGCCCTGCAGCGGCGTATTGTCGTCGTTGCCGATCCACACGCCGACGACAAGCCCGTTCGCATAGCCAACGAACAGCGCATCGCGATTGTCCTGGCTGGTCCCCGTCTTGCCGAAATTAGCCTGCGGCAACCGCGCAGCGCGGCCCGTGCCGCGATTGACCGCAGCGCGCAGCATTTGCTCGATATCCTCATGCTCGCTCGACCCGAAGCGCGACGGGCCCGAGATCAGATTCTCGAACCAGCCCTTTTCATCGGCCTCAAAGGCATGGGGTTCGACCGGATAGCTGTTCGCTGCAACTGCGGCATAGGCGGCGGTGAGTTCGAGCAATGTCATACTCGACGTACCGAGCGCGAGGCTGGGATCGCCCTTCGCCATCGGCGCGGTAACGCCAAGGTCGCGCGCCATGTCGATGACCTTGTCGTCGCCGATTTCGCGCAGCAGACGTACCGCCGCGACATTGCTCGAAGACGCGAAAGCATCTTCGAGGCTGATCTCCTTCGAATAGGCGCCGCCCGAGTTTTTGGGCCGGTAGGAGCCGGTTTCGATCGCGCTGTTGTCAATCATGTCATCCGGTTCCCAGCCGGCGCGCAGCGCGGCCATATAGACGAACAGTTTGAACGTCGACCCGGGCTGGCGCCGCGCCTGCGTCGCCCGGTTGAACGGCGACGCGGCATAATCCTTGCCGCCGATCATCGCGACGACCTCGCCGTTCGGACGCATCGCGACCAACGCGACCTGCGCCTTGCCCAGCCCCGCGCGGCTCGTCACGCGGCGCGCAACGCCCTGCAACCGCGCATCGAGAGTCGTCGCGATCGTCTGGCGCGAATAGCCGACGTCGCTCAGCTTGCGCGCTTCCGGCAGCGCCCAGTCGGCGAAATAAGTACCGGTCGGCAAAGTATTGCGCGTGCGCACATCGATGCGCGGCGTGCGAAGCGCGCGCCGCTCCTGCTCGGTGAGATAGCCCGTCGCGACCATCGCGTTCAGCACCAGCTTCATGCGCTTTTCGGCAAGATCGGGGTTCTTCGTCGGGGCGAGGCGCGAGGGGGCCTGCACCAACCCCGCCAGCATCGCCGCCTGCGCCGGGGTCAGTTTCTCGGGCTGGCGATAGAAATAATGGAGCGACGCGGCGCGCAGGCCATAGGTGTTATCGCCAAAATAGGCGTTCGAAAGATAGCGTTCGAGGATCTCGTCCTTGCTGAGCCAGGCTTCTAGCCAGAAGGCGATCAACGCCTCGCGCGCCTTGCGCCCGAGCGTCCGCTTCGGCGTCAGAAAGGTGAATTTGGCAAGCTGCTGGGTGATCGTGCTGCCGCCCTGTGTCCGGCCGCCGGTTACATTGCTCCACACCGCGCGCGCGATGCTGCGCGGGTCGACACCCCAGTGGGTATAAAAGCGGCGGTCCTCGATCGCCAGGAAGGCGCCGGTCACATGCTTGGGCAGATCGGCCGCCTTCACCGGCGTGTCGACGATCGCCCCGATGCGCGCAATCGGCGTGCCGTCGGACGCGAGCAGCGTAATCTGCGGCGGCGCGATCGGTTCCAGCGATTTCGAGAGCGGCGCGGTCAGCGCGAGCCAGCCGACCAGCAGGATGAAAATCACGCAAAAGATAGCAAAGCCGCGCGAGATGCGGCGCATCCATTTACGCCCGCGCGTCTCGGGAACGACGGGCGGCGGCGGCGCTGCGATGTCGGCGAACGGGCCACCCGGCGTGGCGGCGAGGGTGGGATCGGGGCCTTCGGGTTTACGGAACCATTTCATGCGCAGCGCCCGTATTACAGCCCCAACACAGCATAAGCAATTGCGTTATAGGGTGCGTCCAATGGGTCGCATTCGCCAAGAAGGACAGCGACTTGACCGGCATGCCGGGATAGGATGAGAAAAATCCTCCATCCGGAGAGCGATGACATGAGCCAAGCAGCAACGCGCTATTGCGACCTGGTGATGAAGGGCGGCATCACGAGCGGCATAGTCTATCCCAATGCCGTTCTGGCGCTGGCACGCGATTTCCGGTTCAAAAATATCGGCGGAACGTCCGCGGGCGCGATCGCCGCGGCCGCCACCGCGGCAGCCGCTTTGGGCGACCGCAAGCATGTCGCGTCTGGGCAGGGCACCCCCTGCCCTCCGACGCTCGGTTTTGCGGGGCTCGAACGCGTTGCCGCACAGCTTTCGTCGCAGGGCTTTATCTTCGGCCTGTTCCAGCCCGCACGCGGGGGGCGAAACGCCTACCGCCTGATCGTCACGCTCGCCGGAAATGCCAGCGCCCCGCGCAAAGTCTTCGCGGCCGCGGTCGCAGTCGTCGCCATCGCGCCGCTCGAGGCAATCTTCCTGTTCGGCCTGTTCCTCGCGCTTGGCTATGGAGTAGCGGGCCCGTCCGGGATAGCCGCTGTGTTCCTGCCGTCGGCAGTCTGCGCCTATCTAGGCGCGGCCATCGCCGCTGCATTGCGTGTCGCGCGCGTCACGCGGCGCAATCTGCTCGGGCTCTGCTCGGGCCTGAGCGGCGGCAAGGGCAAAGAAAAACCGGCGCTGACCGAATGGCTGCACGACGTTCTGCAATCCTTATCGGGAAAGGTCGCCACCGAACCGCTGCTGTTCGACGATCTGTGGAACGCGCCCCGCTATCCGGGCGAGCCGGCAACCGAAACCGCCATCTCGCTCCAGATGATCACAACGGGCGTCTCGCATCACGAACCGCGGACGCTGCCCTTCACCGACGCGTCCTTCTGGTTCCTGCGTGACGAATTCGATCTATTGTTCCCGCAGACCGTCGTCGACGCGATGGTGGCAATGGCGGGAAAGCCCGATCGCGTCGATGGAAAAGACTATTACCGCCTGCCCGGCAAGGGCCGGATGCCCGTGCTCGTGGCGATGCGGATGAGCCTCAGCTTTCCCTTGCTGATCAGCGCCGTACCGCTCCACGAACCCACCGGGAGGAGAACGCGGGGCGGGACCGACGCAGACGTTGCCGACGATAGCCGCGAAGCGAAGGAAGCGAACCTCAGCCAGAGCACCGACAGCCTGACCACGGGCGGGGAGGCCCCCTTCTCGCCGATCGAGGGTTTTCGTATCTGCTGGTTCACGGACGGCGGTGTTTCAAGCAATTTCCCGCTTCACCTGTTCGATGCGCCACTGCCACGCTGGCCGACCTTCGCGATCAACCTCGTCTATCCCCAAACCGACGATGCCCCGGTCGACAACCCCGAACCGCAGAATGCGCAGGACAGGGCCGAGGCCGCGGTGTGGCTGCCGCTGCACAATAATCGCGGCTGGCAACGCAGTTACAATTCGATTGCCCGGCCGCTCGCGCTGGCCGAGGTTTCGGGCTTCCTCTTCGGCATCATCGGTACGATGCAGAACTGGCGCGATCTGCTGCAGTCGCGCGCGCCGGGTCAGCGCGACCGGATCGTCCATGTCGCGCTCGACAAGGTCGAGGGCGGAATGAACCTCGACATGTCGCAGGACATACTGGACAGCATTTCGCTGAAAGGCACGGTCGCGGGCGAGCGATTGTACCAATTCTCTTTCGACAATCATGTTTGGGTACGCTGGCGGAATGTCGCCTCGGGCCTCCAGCGCTACACGGTCCGGATCGCCGCCAGCGCGAAGGTCGAGCCGCCCATCCTGGCCTATCAAGCGTCCTTCGCCACGGTTCGCACGGGAACGCCGCCGCCGGTTTCGTACAAGTTCCGGTCGGCTGAAGCGCAAGGGGCCGCGCAAAAACTGTACGCCGATCTCGTCGCCCGCGGTGAAGAGTGGGCCGATCTCGGCCCCGACCTCGGCGACGGAACGCCGCGGCCGTTGCCGCAGATGCAGATCACCCCGATCTATTAATTCGGGGGATCATCGCGAACCTGTTGCGGCGAGGCGCTCCCGCTCGCCCTGCCGGCTCAGCGATCCGCGGCCGCACTCTCGATCAATTCGGCGACCTCGACCGGATGCGATACCATCAGGGCGTGCGACCCGCTCGCAACCGCAACCGTCTTGCGGGCATGCGCGCGCTCGGCCATGAATTTCATCGTCGCCGCCGGAATGTTGCGATCCTCACCGCCATAGATGACATAAGTCGGCAGGCTCTTCCAGGTTGCCGCCTGCGAGGCGTCGGTCAGCGCGCCCTGCGTTACCGGGCGCTGCGTCGCAGCCATCAGCGTCGCCTGCGCTTTGGGCACATCGGCCGCGAATTGCGCATGGAATTTGGCGGGCTGGATATAAAGGTCGGTGCCGCCACCGGGCAGGCTGACCGGCGCCAGCGCATCGCCAAGCGTGCTGCCCGGGAATTTGGCCGAAAGCGTCAGTGCCGACTCCCCCGCATCGAGAAGGAAGCCCGCGACGAAGACCAGCGCTTTCACATTGGCATTGCCCTTTGCCGCTTCGGTAATCACCACGCCGCCATAGCTGTGTCCGACAAGGACGACGCGGCCCGGAATCGACCGGACGACCGCCGCGACGCTTTCGGCATCGCCCGTAACGCTGCGCAGCGGGTTCGCCGCCGCAATCACCGGGTAACCATCCTTTTCGAGCCGGGCGATCACATCATTCCAGCCCGAGGAATCGGCGAACGCGCCGTGGACCAGCACGACGGTCGGCTTCACCGATGGATCTTCGGCCTGTGCGGCGGCGGTGCCCGAGAAAAGCAGTGCGGCCAGCGCCGCCGAACGAATGGAACGATACATGTCATCATCCTCTTGGCTGTTGGAGAAGCAAGAGATGCACGCGCACGCCCGGTCCGCATATCACATCAAAGTATCTGTTCGTGTCCTGCTCTCACATCCCCTCCCACACCAAAGGATAGGGCGGCCACACGGGTTCGACAGTCGCGAACCTGCTTCGGCACGATAGCCCGGCTGGCGGCGGCGCTGGCACATCCTTTGGCCGAGGCGGGGGGCATTCCCGTCCGGAACCGAAAGGATCGACATGACGAAGAATATCGCACTCTCACCGCTCGAACCCGCAACCAAGGCCTTCGTCGAAGGTCTGCCCGATGGCCCACCGATCTACACGCTGACGCCCACCGATGCGCGCGGCGTCCTGTCATCTGTGCAGCAATCGGTCACGCCTCCCCTGCTTGCGGTCGATAGTGAAGACAGCACGCTTCCCGTCGGCCCGTCGGGAAAGACGAACATTCGCGTTGTGCGGCCCGCCGGCGCGACCGGCACGCTTCCGGCAATCGTCTATATTCATGGCGGCGGCTGGGTGCTCGGCGACAAGCAAACGCACGACCGGCTGGTTCGCGAACTGGCGGTGGGCGCAAATGCAGTGCTCGTCTTCGTCGATTATGATCGTTCGCCCGAGAGCCAATATCCCGGCGCTATCGAACAGGGTTATGCAGTGGCGTGCCATGTCGCGGAGAATGCATCCACGTTCAGCGCCGATCCGAACCGCATCGCGATCGCGGGCGACAGCGTCGGCGGCAATATGGCCGCAGCGGTCACGCTGATGGCAAAGGAACGCGGCGGCCCCGATTTTGTCGCGCAGCTACTCTTCTATCCGGTCACGGACGCGTCGATGTCGAGCCCGTCCTACAAGCAATTCGCCGACGGCCCCTGGCTCACTGCAAAGGCGATGGCATGGTATTGGGACCAATATCTGCCCGACGTCGCCCGCCGCGGCGAAATCCTTGCATCGCCGGTCAACGCATCGGCCGAGCAGCTCGCCGGCCTGCCCAAGACCTTGCTGATCGTCGACGAGAACGACGTGCTCCGCGACGAAGGCGAAACCTATGCCCGCAAGCTCGCGGACGCTGGCGTGCCGGTTGTCGCGGTGCGCTACAATGGCACGATCCATGACTTCATGATGCTCAACCCGATCGCCGAAACCCCGGCCGCGCGCGGCGCAATCGGCCAGGCTATCGGCTATCTGCGCAAGGTCTTTGCAGCCGGTGCATGATGCGAAAGCGGGAGGCGGCAGCGCGCCGCTTCCCGCCGATCGTCAGGGTGCTTCGACCGGAATCTCGAAATAGAACTGCGCCCCGCCGCCCGGATGGTTGGACGCCGTGATCGACCCGCCATGCTCGGCGATGATCGACTGACAGATCGCAAGTCCGATCCCCATCCCAGCCTCCTTGGTGGTAAAGAAGCCTTCGAAAATACGGTCTAGATCGTCAGGCGGAATACCTGGCCCAGTATCGCGCAGGGTGAAAGCCAGGGCACCGCTTTCAGTCAGGGACGTGCCAATGCAGACCTCCCGCCGCCCGCCCCGCTGCGCCTCGACCGCCTGGACGCTGTTGATCAGCAGGTTCACGACAACCTGCTGCAACTGGATGCGATCCGCCATCGTCCTCGGAAGCGCGCCCGCGAAATTGGTAACGATGCCGATCGATTGCGATTCAATCTCATGGCGGATGAAGATCAGCGATTCCTGTACAATCTCGTTGAGGTCCGTCGCGACGCGTTCGGGCTGGCGTTTCGACGCCATCCCACGAATATGCTGCACGATATCGCTCGCGCGCCGCCCGCTCGCCGCGATGCGCGTCGTCAGTGCCTTCACTTTTTCCACATTCGGATCTTCGCGCGACAGCCATCGCAAACTCGTCTCGGCATTGGTGACGATCGCGGCGAGCGGCTGGTTGATCTCATGCGCTATCGACGTCGTGAGTTCGCCCAGCGTCGAGATGCGTGCCGCATGGGTAAAGTCCGCCTGAAGCTGGCGGATCTCGGCCTCCATGCCCATACGTTCGGTCACATCTTCGAAACTGAAAATGGTAACGTCGAGTTCGGCAAGGACTTTCGGATAAGTGACCGACATGCGCACGTCGATCACACGGCCATCGAACGTTTCGATCCTCGTCAGCTCTTCATGGTTTGCCTGGCCGTTAAAGCGCCCGATCATCACATTGCGAAGCGCGCTGCGATTGACCGTGAAGAGGTAGCCGACCGGCCGCATCAGATCGATCGCGCTGCCACCGCCCAGCAGTTGCACCGCGGCGCGATTGACATCGGTGATCCGTACCGTCGTCGCGGCAAGTTCGACAAGTTCGGGATGCTCATCGAGATAAGCGCCAAAATCGGTGACGCCGGTTGCACGTATGTCATTATAGATACGGCCCATATGGCTGGCATCGACCTGCCACAGCGCGATCGGCATATGGTGGACAAGCTTGCGGTATCGCGCCTCGCTGGCGCGGAGATAGACATAGGACCGGTCGTCGTCGGCCGCCCCGTTGACCGCAGCATAGATCCGGCCCGAGGTTTCCGCGCGCCAGACCGTCACGAGCGGATCGCGCAAAATTCCGTCGGACGGCAATTGCCGCCGATAGGCCGCATCCGGGATGTCGCCTGTCATGGCATCGACGATCAACTCACCCAGCGCTGCGCGACTTTCGAGGGGCCAGAAACCGGCAACCGGTTGGCCGATCATCAGGTCGCGTCCGCGGTTGCCGCCCACCAGACGCATCGTCCGGTCGTTGACGTTGACGATGCGCGCCGCCTTCACCAGTTCCGTGTAACCGGCATTCAACCGCTCCTCGTCCCCGTTCTCGCCGCGCAACCGCGCGATGCTCGCGATCAGCGTTTTTGAATCCGAGACGTCGATTTCCCAACTCGCCGCCATCAACCGGTCGGGAATGTGCCAGCCTGCTCCGGGTACGGCGCCGTCGCTGAGCGACTGTCGACCATATTCGATGACGTCGCGCGCCGTTCCGTCCTGCGCGAAGCGGACATATTGGCGGATATCGACGACGATATGGATGCCCGACGACGTGCGCCTACTGACGACGCCCTGCCAGGTTCCTTCCTGAAGCAACATCCGCCAATGCTCGCGTTCGTTTTCGCTGTGCGTCGATAGATGGCCGATACCACGCCCGATCATCGTCAGCGCAGGCCAGCCGTAGAGCGCCTCCGATGCCGGATTCCAATAATGGACAGCGCCCTCGACATCGAAAATGACCACACTTTCGGACGCGAAATCCGCAATATCCGGCTCGGATATCTGCGTCGCCACCCGGGGCGGTCCGGAACTCACCGCTCCGGCCCGTCGGGCCAGTCCTCCGCCCCGATCGCTGTCTTCAACTGATCGAGCAAAGCGTCGTCCGCAACCGGCTTGGTCAGCCAAGCCTGCGCGCCGAGGTGGAGCGCCCTTGCCCGGGCGCTCAGATCCAGAACCGACGTCAGCACGATTACTGGCAGATCCGACCCGCCTGCCCGCACCCGTTCGAGCAGGTCGATGCCGCTCATGCCGGGCATCCGCACGTCGGTAATCAGGCAATCGAAACGATCCTGCATCTTGTCGAGGAACGCCGGAGCACTGTCGAAGGTGCTGCACTCCAGTCCGGTAACCATTAGCAGGTCGCACAATGCTTCGCGGATGGCTTCGTCATCATCCACGACTGCGACAAGAGGCGTTTTGGGCAAGCGATTTGGCCCTTTTTCTCACGACCCGAACGGCCAATGACGCCATAGTCGCTCAGCTTATAAAGCTTTGTAACCATACCAAAGTCTAGGCCTCGCCGGTTTCGCGCAATTGTGCGGGCAATTTTTCCCACGCGCGGATCAATTCGCCCACCGTCGCCGCCTGCATCTTCTTCATCACATTGCTGCGGTGGAGCTTGACGGTGATTTCCGAGATCCCAAGGTCGTATGCGATCTGCTTGTTGAGCCGGCCACGCGCGACTTCGCGCATGACCTGGGTTTCGCGCGGCGTGAGCGTGGCGAAACGCTCGACCTGCTGCCGGACGATCTGCGCGTTGGCGCGTTCCGCCACATCGCGCTCGACCCCCGCGACGACAGCGTCGAGCAGGGTCTGGTCGCGCACCGGCTTGGTCAGAAAATCGACAGCGCCGCCCTTCATCGCCTGCACCGACATCGGGATGTCGCCATGCCCGGTCAGAAAAACGATCGGCTTTGCGATTCCAGCCGCCGCCAGATGCTGCTGCAAGTCGAGCCCGCTCGACCCCGGCATACGAACATCGAGAACGAGGCAGCCCGCGCGTTCGAGCAAAGGCGAGTCGAGCAGTTCGCGTGTCGAACCATAACTGCTCGCCTCGATTCCGACCGACAGCATCAGTTCGCTGATCGCTGTGCGGACCTCCTCGTCATCGTCGACGATCAGAACAAGCGGCGGTTCGTGACTTTCGGTCGGAATCATTGCCCTCTCCGGGTCAGGTGCGGGCATCCAAAAGCGTACGCAACGGCTCTGTATAGGTCGCATGATAGTCGACGCGACACCATCCCGCCGTCGAGGCTTGCCCGACCCGATAATATCCCATTGGCGGATCGGGCGCCATACGGCCGCTGTGCTGGCGAAGGTTCCTTGTTCATGTCCTTCGCCAGTAGAGACTGGCCGGGGCATGCCACCACCCCCATTCGGGGGAGCGGCGCGTTTCTGCCCCATCATCGGTCGGAACGGCTATCGTCAAAGCAGCGCCATGCCGCCGTCGACCCGCAGGTTGATTCCCGTAACGAAGCTGCTTGCGTCGGAGGCAAGAAATAGCGCCGCGCTCGCCAGTTCGCCCGGCTGGCCGAGGCGGCCGAGCGGGATCGCACCCGACATCATTGCAACGAACGCGTCATGGTCTTCGGGCGCCACGCCGAGCTTCTCGAGGATCGCGGTCTCCGTCGGTCCAGGGCTCAGCATATTGACGCGGATGCCACGCGCCTTGAATTCGATCGCCCAGCTGCGCGCGAAGGCGTTGATTGCGGCCTTCGTCCCGGCATAGACCGCATGCCCGTCGAGCACCTTGTCGCTGGCGAGCGAACCAACGAGAATGATCGAGCCGCCGTCGCGCATGATCGGTGCGATCTTCTGCACCCCGAAAAAGGTGCCGCGCGCGTTGATCGTGAACTGGGCATCATATTCGGCCTCCGACACGTCGTGCGACGGGGTGATCGTGTTGATCCCGGCGTTCGCCATATAGATGTCGGCGTGGCCGAACCGTTCCTTGACGATTTCGGCAACCTGCCGATGATGATCGGGGTCCGCCACATCGCCCTGGATGCCGAATGCCGAGGCTCCGATTTCATGCACCGCGTCGTCGACGACCTGCTGGCGCCGGCCGGTGATGACCACCTTCGCACCTTCGGCGGCGAAAAGTTTTGCCGCCGCCAATCCGATACCGCTGTTGCCGCCGGTGATCACCGCGACCTTTTCGTTCAAGCTTGTCATAAAATACCTTCTTTCGTGGGGGAGGACGTCATTCGCTGCGAAAGCCGATCCGGCGATGGCTTTCGTCGCAGAAGGGTTTGGTCTTCGACGCACCGCAGCGGCACAGGCGCGCGGTCTCGACAGTGGCGACCTTGCGGCCCGTTCCGCTGAGAATTTCCAGATTTCCGCGCACATGGAGCGGCCCGTCGAGCTGAGGTTCGACGGTCAGCGGGCCGTCGCGAACGGCGAGCCTCGGCCCCTCCTTCGTCGGCGGCTCACCGGTCGCCTCGAAACCGATATATTTGTGGGACTTGTCGCAAAAAGGTTTGTTCTTCGACGCGCCGCAGCGGCAGAGCGTCGCGCGAAATCCCGCATTCTCGCCGTCGAGAGCGAGATCGGCGCGCACCGCATAGGGACCATTCTCGCGCAGCGTGATCAGATTGACCGGCGGCACGGGTTCGGCCTGGCCGTCGCGGCGCTCATAGGTCAGCGCTCCCGACGGACATTGGCGGATGGTGCCACAGAGATATTCGATCTCGGTCGCGTCGGGAATAATCCACGGGCCGTCGACATTGGCGAGAAAGGTCGCAGGATCCTGCGTCACGCAAAAGCGCGCATGGATACAGCGTTTTCCGTCGAACATCACGGCGATGTCCTTGCCCTCTGCGCGATCGACGCCGTCGGCCGACGTCGTTGGCGGGGCAGAAGGTGCGGCACGCGCGGGCGTCGTGGCGGGAGCATCTGTAGCTGCGGCCTCACCGATCGGCGCATCGCGTAGCCGCGCCGCCTGTTTTTCCAGAATCCGCGCCGAGCGGGCGCAGCGAGGATCGGAAGGGTTCATCGTCCCGGCAACCGCGCACAATTCTTCGACACGCTCAATATAGAGCCGCCGGGCGCTCGCACCCGCCGGCAGCGACGCCGCCTCGCGCAGCGCGGTGAAGGAGACACCGGCGTTGCAACCCGGGTTCGACGGCCCGGCCGGGAGGCGCGCCGCACGCTCGGCCACGGCAGTCAGCGCATGCATCAACCCGATCGCCGAACCGATGTAGAGCGCCTTGTCGGGGTTCGACGACGGAACCGCGTAGCCGCCCGCAAGCAGACGCAACGCGAGCGCGTAAATGGCATTGGCGAGGTCAACCGTGGCAACCGCATCGGCATCGTCCAGCCAGACACGCCCCTCGGGGCGCGGCGGCTTGCGAAGCACTGGATTGATCGCCGCAGGATGTGCAGGGGTAAAGCCGGGGTTAGCTGCGGCAAGGCGCTGCATTTCGCCGCGCACTTCGACGAAGCGCTGAAAGTGCGATCCATCGCGATGCGCCGGCGCGCCCTCGCCCTCTACGATGATCTCGGCCAGTGCGGCAAGCGCGCTGGCGAGATCGGTTACGGGGCGCGCGCCTCCGAAATTGACCTCGGCGGTCGAGAGCTGAAATGCCGGATCGCCGCAGAAGACCGCCTCCTCGCCGATCGCATCGACAAGCGCGCGCAATTCGGCCTCGATCCTCTGATAAAAGATTCCGATCGTCGCATAGTCGCAGCTGGCCGGGGTGAGCCTTGAACCAACAGGCGCGCGGGTGGGCGCATTCGCGATCACGAACGTCTCGCCATCGGGCTCCGCCGAACCCTCCGGCCGCTCGAGGTAGATGAAGTGCTGGATCACATCGGCGCTGAAGGGCGCGAGTTTCACATTGATGCTGGCGGGCAGGTAGCCCGGATCGAGTGGAAAGTTCGCGCGCCCGAACCGCGGCGCCCCGCCGAGTGCCGATGTGATGTTCCACACCGCAACGAGGTGGCTCATCTCGTCGATCGCGACATCGAGGATCGCACGGCGCCAGCGCGCGACGGCCTCTGCCTCCGATGCGCTTAGCCCCTCTCCTTCGCCATCCTTCATGCTGAAGGCGGCATAGAGATAGGTGCACATCAGATTCTGCTCGAGTTCCGCGGCTTCATAAAGCGCGTGCAATATCTTCTCGCGGCTCACGGCGGTTTGGCCGTCCATTTCGCTGCCCTCCTGACTCAACCGCGCGGCGGCGGGTAAAGCGAACAAGATAGGCAGTCCGGCCGTCGGCGGCAGGCGCGAGAGCTGACAAGGCGCCTGTACCAAACCGGTCGCCTGCCGGCCGAAATGCGGGAAAAACCCTTCCGTCCTAACCGGCAAGGCAGCGCACCCTGTACCTTCGCATAGGTCTCCCCCGTCTCGACAGACCCGGCGCGCGGGGCATAGCCTCTGGCCCATCGAAAGCGTTTTAACAGTACCATGAGGTGACGAGATGACTGCACCATGGGATGCCGGGCGGGTCTCCTTCCAGATCGACCGCTCGCATGCGACACCCATTACCGCGCAGATCGCCGCGACCCTGCGCGCAGCGATCATGGACGGACGGCTCCGGCCCGGGACGCGGCTACCGTCGTGGCTCGACATGGCATCGCAGCTCGGTGTCGCCCGCGGGACGGTAAAGGCCGCCTATGAATCGCTGGCCGATGAACTGCTGGTCTTCTCGGCCGGCGCCGCCGGGACGCGTGTCGCCGAACGGGACGCGCCGAAACTGGTGGAAGCGAAGCAGATCGACATTCCGCGGCCGCTGCAAAATCTCGAACGCGGCTTTTCGCTGCGCCCCTTGCCGTTCCAGCTGGGGGTTCCGGCGCAGGACGCCTTTCCTGCAAAGCTCTGGGCCCGCCTACGCACCCGCGCAGTCCGCGCCAATGCCATGGCCCCTGTCGGCCCGGCCGATCCGCGGGGCGAGCCCGAACTGCGCGCCCAGATTGCGGCGCAACTTGCGATCACGCGCGGCATCTCCTGCCATCCCGACCAGATCATCCTCACCTCAGGTTACAAGAACGGGCTCTGCCTGACCCTGATGGCGCTCGGCGTGCAAGGTCGCGCCGCATGGGTCGAAGATCCCTGCTATCCCGTATCGCGCATGGCGCTGGAAATTGCCGGGCTGAAACCCGTGCCCATTCCCGTCGATGCCAAAGGCATTCGCGTCGACATGGGCGTTCGCGCCGCCCCCGACGCGGCACTGGCGATTGTCACGCCGGGTCAACAAGCACCCACAGGCGTCACCCTCTCCCCCGAACGCCGTGCGGCGCTGCTCGCCTGGGCGGAACGCGAGAAGGCGTGGATCATCGAAGATGATTATCTCAGCGAACTCCAGCTCGGCGGCCGCGCTGCTCCGGCGATGGCGGCGCAGGATCCCGGCGGACGTGTGATCCACATCGGCACGTTCGGCAAAACCATCAGCCCCGCGCTCGGCCTCGGCTTCGTCGTCGCGCCGCTCGCACTGGCCGCGCGGTTCGGCGAGGTTGCGGGCTGCCTCAACCCCGCACCCAATGTGACGACACAGCTCGCGCTCACCGACTTCCTCGCCGACGGCCATTTCCTGCGCCACCTGCGCCATATGAAGGGGCTGTATCGCGAGCGGCGCGATGCACTTCACGCGCGGCTCGATCCGGGCATTGCCGTCGACGCCTTCGCCGGGCTGGCGGTGATCATACATTTGCCGCGGGGCTACGACGATGTCACGCTGGCGAAGCGCGCACTGGAACTGGGCATCGCACCAGCGCCCCTGTCGATCTGGTACGCCAACCCCGCCGAAGCGCAGTCCGGGCTGCTGCTGTGCGTCACCAATTTACGCGAGCAGGTGCTGGGCAAGGCATGCGACGCGCTTGCGGCGTTGATCGACGAAGGCGCCGCGACGCCGATTTCGGCGCGGGCCGCGTGACGGGGGCGAAGTTGAAACTGCTGCATGTCGATGCGAGCCCCAAGCAAGCCAGCTCCAGTTCGCGCACGCTATCCCGCTTTTTCGTCGACCAGCTTCGCGCGTATTCGCCCTCGCTGTCGGTCGATTATCTCGATCTGGCGGCCGAGGCTCCGCCCGCGATGACCGAAATCTTCGCGCGCGCGACCTACACGTCCCCCGAAGAGCGAACCCCGCAGATGCGTGCAGAGCTGGCCGTGTCGGACGCGCTATGCGCGCGTCTGCTGAGCGCCGACGCGCTGCTCTTCGCGATGCCGATGCACAACTGGACGATGCCCGCGGCGTTCAAGGCGTTCGTCGATATGATCGTGCGCGGCGGCCTGACCTATGTGGCGACAGACGATGGGCGGTATGTCGGCACGCTCGGCGGCAGGAAGACCTTGTTCCTGACGACGCGCGGCGTCGATCTGCGGCCCGGAACACCCTTTGCGGCGATGGACGCGCTAACGCCTGCGCTTCGTGCGGCGTTCGGCTTCATCGGCGTCACCGATCCCGTTTTCGTCGACGCGCAGCCGATGCAGTTCGCACACGAGGTCGAGCGGGCGGCGGCGATGCGACGGGCGAAAGCAGAGCTTTCGCTGCATGCAAAGGCGTGGAGCGAAACCGAGCCGCGCGCAGCGCTGTCCAGGGCGGGTTAGTACAATCAGATCGCCAGTCCTTGGGTCTGTTGCGACGATGGCGTGCGCTTAGACTGCCTGCATCTCTCTTGAAGGAAAGGTGAGCAGCCATGGACGCCGAAGTTGTCGACAATGTCGAAAAACGCTGTTTCGAACTCGACCTGCCCGACGGTTCGACCGCCGCCGCATTTTACCGCATCGACGGGGAGGGTCGGCTGGTCCTGATCCATACCGAAGTGCCGTCGGAATTCTGGGGCATGGGTATTGCCTCGCAGCTCGCGGAAGGCGCGTTTCATCTGATGCGGCAGACGGGCCGCAGGGCGATCCTGCGCTGCCAGTTCATGGTCAATTTCTTTGGCCGCCATCCCGAATTCGCCGACGTCGTCGCCGGCTAGCGAAACCGTCATGACCGACGAATATCATCTCCAGCGCTTCGTCACGGCGCAGGCAAAAGCCTATGACGACGCCATCGACATCCTGCGCCGCGGCGCGATGTGTACGCCCTATATGGACTTCATCTTCCCCAGGCTCGGGGGCGAGGATGGAAATGGCGGCGCCTATGCGCTCTCGTCGCTCGACGAGGCGCGCGCCTATCTCGATTTCGCTCCGCTTGGAGGCCGCTATCGCGAGTGTGTGGAGACGCTCTTCCGCCTCGTCCAGACGAGCGCGCGCGCGGTGTTCGGCGAAGTCGATGCGGCGAAGCTCCACGCGTCGCTGACGCTGTTTGCCGAGGCGTCGAACGAGATATTGCTGCGGTCGGTGCTCATCACCTGGTTCGACAATATGGTCGACGAGGCGACGATCGTCCGCATCAACAACGAGCGCTGACCTTCAGGCGAAGGCAATCCATTCGCGCAGCCAGTCGTCGAACCGCGTCGGCGCAAGCCGTGGACGAGTACAGGTAAGCGGCTCGCCATCGAACCGCGCCCCGAAATAATGCGCTTCGGGATCGACGGAAATCCATCGCATATCCTCGTTAGCCGTCAATATTCCGGTCGCGAGTTCGGCAAGTCCAAAGATATCGGGTCCGGCAATCTCGATAATGTCATTCGCCGGCGTTTCGGCGACCACCTCCGCCAGCGCCGCGACGACATCGTCGGCGGCGATCGGCTGCATCGTGACGGGCGCAAGCGGCATCCGGTCGCCGTCCCCACTTGCGTCGACAATCTTGTAAACGAATTCAAAAAAGGGCGTCGACCGGACGATGGTGAACGGGACGCCCGCGTTCGACACCCGCTCTTCCTGATCGCGCTTGGCCCGGAAATAGCCGCCCTTCTGCGTATCCGCACCGACCGCGGACAGCGCGATGAGATGCCCGACCGAGGCGGCACGGGCAGCCGACGATATATTATCGCTCGATGCCGCAAAGAAGGACCGCATGTCGGCAGCGTCGCCATAGCCCGAGTTTGAGGCGTCCACCACAACATCGGCGCCTTCGAGCGCTTCGGCCAGCCCCTCGCCGCTGATCGTGTTGACGCCGGTCGACCGGGCGGCCGCAATGACCTCATGCCCGCTTTCGCGCAGCCGGGTGGCAAGGCGGCGGCCGATCAATCCGGTTCCGCCGATGATGGTGATTTTCATGGCAATCCTCCGCGATATGTGCGGAAAACCTAAGCCAAAGGCACAAAGGGCGGCAGAACCGAGACGCGACAATCGCCCTGGACTAAGCGAGTGCCTGGTCTCCGGCCGGGACGGCATCCGCCCACCCCGCTTCGGTCGCCTCGAAGCGTGATCCCGTCTCGAGAGTCCGGTGCACGGGGCAACGGTCGGCGACGCCGATCAGTTCGGCGTGCTGCGCCTCGTCGATCGCCCCCTCGATCTCGACGCGGCGGCTGAAGATGTCGGGCTTGTCGAAACCCTTGTCTTTTCGATGCGTCACGCCGGTGCGGATGCGTTCGACCGGCCATCCCTTGCGGTCGGCATAAAGGCGTAGCGTCATCGTCGTACAGGCGGCGAGTGCGGCGGAGAGCAGGTTGAAGGGCGTCGACCCCGACCCTAGTCCGCCGACGCTTTCAGGCTCGTCAGCAATGAAGGCGGCCTTCCCTGCCCGCATCGCGAGCTGAAATTTGCCGAGCCGCGTTTCCTCGGCCTCGGCATCGAACTGACTCCCGGCGGTCGGCGGCATAGCGGGCAGATAGCGTCCGGCCCAGGTCGAGATCATGTCGGCCGCAAAATCCGCGTCGCGCGCATCTGTCAGCAAATGGTCGGCGCCGTCGAGCGAGACGAAGCTCTTCGGATGCCTGGCCGCAAGGTACATGCTGGTGACATTTTCGATCCCGACCACCTGATCGATCGGCGAATGGAGGAGCAGCAAGGGCCGTTTCAGCTTTGCGAGCCGCGCGCCCTGATCCTGCTCGCGCAGGCTGGCGACAAACTCCTTGCGGACGGTGAAAGGCCGGTTGCCGATCGCGACGATGCCGCTACCTTCTCGCTCGATCGTCTCCAGCCCCTTCGGGTCGAACTGATGGAGGGCATGTTCGACGTCGAAGGGCGCCGCGATCGTTGCAACGGCATGAATGCCGGGCAGCGATTCCATCGCCGCGATGACCGCCGCTCCGCCTAGGCTGTGCCCGACCAGCAACATCGGCGGCATACCCTCATCCGTCATCGCGCCGGCAGCAGCGATCAGATCCTGCACATTGTGACTGAAACCCGACGCCCCGAATTCGCCCTCGCTCGCACCCAGCCCGGTAAAGTCGAAACGCAGGACTCCGATACCGGCACCGGCCAAGCGGCGCGATATCCGGACGGCGGCCTTGTTATCCTTCCCGCACGTAAAGCAATGCGCGAACAACGCCCATGCCTTCGTCGAGCCAACAGGAAGCTCAAGGCGACCTGAAAGACGGTCGCCGGCGGCATTATGGAAGTCGAAGGGACGCGTCGGCATCGGGAACTCCGGTTACTGCTGGCCTGCTCGGCGCAGCGTAGCACAAAATGCCAAGAGGCAAGAGACGCATGGCTGGATAGTCAGGCGAGCCCTTCGGCCTTCAGCGTCGCCTGCACGGCAGGACGTGCGTTCAGCCGATCGTGGATGGCGGCGATCGCAGGCGGAATTTCGATGCCAAAGCGTTCGGCCCAGCGGGTGTTCACGAACAGATAGAAATCGGCGACCGTCGGCTGGTCGCCGAACAGATAATCACCCTTGATCGTGTCGCCGAGGAGCCGCATCCGCGCCTGGATATAGGCGCTCGCGACGGTTTTCTGCTCGTCGGTTCCATTGTGCCAATATGGCTTGAAACTCTTGTGCAGTTCGGTCGAAATATAGGCCAGCGCTTCGACCAGCCGCGTGCGGCCGAGCGGCCCCGCAACGCCGAATTGCGGATAAACGCCGGCGAGATAGTCGAGAACCGCAATATTCTCGGTTACGACTTCGCCATTGTCGAGCTGCAGCGCGGGGACATAGCCCTTGCGCGTCACACTGTTGAAATCGGCGCCGCTTTCTGTGACTTTCGTCCGAATATCGACGCTCTCATTCTCGAACGGGACGCCCGCTTCAAAAAGTGCGATATGGGCGGCAAGGCTGCAAGCCCAGGGGCAATAATAGAGCTTCATCGATCATCTCCTGACGGACGGGGATCTGCCGGGACACCGGAGGGCGGCGCCCCGGCAGCCGGGATCGGTGCCGGACGGCAGGGTCGCAGGTCCGGCACCCCGGGGACTTATGCCGCCGCGGCCTGTTCAACCGGATGAACGGCGCGAAGGCTGATCTGGACGGTGTTCCAGAAATTGATCGCGGCGATCGCAACGGTCAGATAGGCGATCTGCTTGTCGTCGAAATGCGCCTTCAGCAGTTCGTAATCCGCGTCGGGCGCGCCCGTCTCGGCGATGCCGGTCAGTGATTCCGTCCAGTTCAGCGCGGCGCGCTCGCGATCGGTGTAGAGCGGGGATTCGCGCCAGGCATCGAGCAGATGGATGCGCATATTGGTTTCACTATGCTTCACCGCGTCGGTGACGTGCATATGGATGCAAAAGGCACAGCCGTTGATCTGCGATGCCCGCAGCTTCACCAGCTCAAGCAGGCTGTGCTCGATACCCGAAGTTTCGAACGTCGCCTCGACGGCAAGCATGGCCTTCATCGCGTCGGGCGCGGCCTGGAAGATATTCATACGGGGAGTCATTATCATTCTCCTTGGTCTTCGTAGAGGGTTACAAGGCGGAAGCGGCGCGTGTCCGCTCCTGCCGCGCATCGGCGATCGCCCAGATGCTCAGCAATGCCGTCAGGATTGCGGGCAAGGTGACCGCCGGAAAATCGCGCGCGATGGCGTCCGGGCCGCAGATGCCGACCGCGACTTCCCAGAAGTGGAACAGCGCATGGCCCCAAAGCCAGAGCGTCGCCGCACTCCACAGCAACACGCGATATTGCGGACGGAAGGCGCCAATAAGGAGCGACGTTCCGACGAACAGGAAGATCAGGCCGATATCGCGGATGAAATGCTGGTTGAACGGACCCGTCGTCGTGACGCCCGGAACGGCCAGATACCAGTCGCCGGGCGACCAGAGCATGAAGAGCCCGTTCGCTTCGGCACCAATGCCAAGGATGATGGCCGTCCAGATACAAATCGTCTTGAGCATGATGATCTCCCCTTGGATCGCGGATGATTATTTCTTCGGCGGCGGCGGGACATTCTCCAGCCACCAGTCGAAGCGCGTCGAGCCGAGCTTGGCACCAGCGCCGGGGATCAGCGAGTCATCCTCGAGCCGCAGGCCGAAATAGCGCGCCTCGGCGTCGACCACGATCGGGCGCGTGTCGCCGTCGAACGCCATCACTTTGCCGATGATCTCGTCGAGGTGGAATTTCTCGGGCCCGCCGATCTCGACCGTCGCGTTGGCCGGCTCGGCGAGCGCGACCGCCGTCACGGCGTCGGCCACATCCTCGGCCGCCATCGGCTGGATATAGGCGTGCGACAAATGAACTTCGTCGCCGACGACCGCCGACTGGCCGATCCCGCGCAGGAACTCCATAAACTGAGTCGCGTGGATGATCGTATAGGGGATGCCGCTTTCGCGGATCAGCTTTTCCTGCGCCTGCTTGGCGAGGAAATAGGGGCTGACGCCCATTTTCTCGGTGCCGACCACCGACAGCGCGATATGATGCCCGACACCGGCTGCCTTCTCGGCCTCGGCGACATTCTGACCAGCGGTCGTGAAGAAGGTGATCGCGGCATTATCGAAGGTTGGCGAGTTGGCGAGATCGACGACGACCTCGGCTCCTTCCAATACCTCGGCAAGCCCTTCGCCGGTCAGCGTGTTGACGCCGGTGTTCGGCGCGGCAGCGACCGCCTGATGTCCCAGAGCATTTAATTTGCTGACGACCTTCGAGCCGATCAATCCGGTTCCGCCAATCACGACGATCTTCATGGCACTTGCCCTTTCCCTGCACGACGCGGGTTGCGTCCGTTGCATCGGGAATAGCCGGGTGGGCCATATGGCTGGAGACCTGAGAGGTGCGAAAGCCACTGTACCATCGGGCCTTCTGGCGCCGTTGGTACAATCAGCCGGTCAAATCTTGAACCTTACGGGGGTAGATGCACGCCGCTTTAATCCACCCATCGAGACGGGCGCGCACGTCCCCTCCCCGCGCGCTTCGGCCCGAAGGCATCGGACATGCCATGACCTTGTGGAGCCGTGTTAATCGGACGCGACAGAGATGATGAACGCAGGGATTTTTCCGTTTTCTCCCTGCGGCCAACGAATTGGCAGGCGAGCATCCTACCTGTCCGGCTCCCTTTTTTGGCTTATGCGGTCGGCTTCCCTTGTGCGGCAAGGACACGCAAGATATTGCCGCTCCACATCTTTTCGATGTCCGCGTCCGAATAGCCCGCGGCCTTCAGCCGCTCGGTGACCTTGGGCAGCGCCGAAATATCCTCGAACCCCGGCAAGCCGCCGCCGCCGTCCCAGTCGGCGCCGAAGCAGATGTGGTCGACGCCGCCGACCTCGATCGCGCGCAGCACCATCTTCATATAGCCGTCGAAATCGGCCGCCCAGAGCTTCTCGGTCTTGTCGAGTTCGCGCCACTGGCGGTTGAGGTCAGCCTGCTCGGCGGGCGTGATCTGACCGATACGCTCATATTTTCCGAACAGTTCGGCGCGCGCCGGCGACATGTTCATTTCCGACATGAAAATCGTCGAGATGCACATCGCCCCGCCCTTCGCCGCAAGCGCTTTCAAGCGGCCTTCGTCGAGATTGCGCGGATGGTCATAGGCCGAGCGCAGGCTCGAGTGCGAGAGCAGGATCGGATATTTCGACAGCGCGAGAATCTGGTCGAACGCGGCATCGGACGAATGGCTCGCATCGATCACGATGCCTAGGCGGTTCATCTCGGCGACCCACTGCTTGCCGAGCGGGCTCAACCCCTTCCAGCGTCCCTCGCCCGTCGCACTGTCGGCAAACTGATTGTCCTTCGAATGGACAGGCCCGGCAAGGCGCAGGCCCTTGTCGTAGAACTCCCGCAGCAGCGACAGGTCTTCGCCGAGCGGATAGCTGTTCTCCATCGACTTGAAGGCAATGAGCTTGCCTTCCTTGTTCAGCCGCAGCGCGTCGGCCGCGGTCAGCGCGGGCGCGATCGTGCCGGAATTCGCCGCGATGGTTTTGTCGATCAGGTCCGAGCGTTTGCGCGCGAAGGCGAGCGCGTCTGCATAGCCCTTCGGCGTCAGCGGTCCCTGATCGGTATAGATGGCGAAGAAGCCGCCATCGAGATTGCCGTCCTTCATCCGCGGAATATCGAGCTGCGCCATATCGTCGGCGAGCGCATGACGATCGGCGAAGCTCCAGCCCGCGCGCTCGAAGTGGAGCGGCGTGTCGAGATGCGTATCGAGCACGAGCATCCGGCTGTGCAGCGGCGCCTCGGCTGCCTTCGGCTTGTCCTCGCCGGTCGAACAGGCGGTGAGCGCGGTTGCGGTCAGCAATATGGCAAAACGCTTCACTTCTTGTCCTCCACGGGCTTCAGGTCGAGGTCTTGATAATCCCAGCTGAAATCGGCGATCTTGCTCACCGCCTTCAACGTCACGCCGGTGATCTTGCCCTCGGCGTCGAGCGCGAAGGTCACATAGGCGGGCTCGATCGCCGGATCGTCGAAATCGGTGACGAAGCTGTCATATTGCCAATGTTTGAGCCGCCCCGCCATCCGCGGCGTCGAGGTGAAATCGATCGTCAGGCCAGTGGACGCCTGCCCGATCACGATGTCACCATACCACGGATCGCGGTAGCGGCCCGCATAGCCCGCCAGCGCGAGCGAGGGACCGCTCTTTGCCGGTGAGGCCTGTGCCTGTTTCAGATACTCGACGCCGCCCGCGAGCCGCGACTGATACCAATCCTCCCATTTCTGGATCCAGCCATAATCGGGTGACCCAAGATAATGGTCGAGCAGGTCGTAGGTGAGGCCCAGCAGCATGCCGCTGTCCTCGCTGTTCATCATGATCGCGAAGCCGACATTCTTGTCGGGGATCATCACGACGCGCGTGATCGAACCGAAAACCCCGCCGCCATGCGAGATGATCCGGTGGCCGCGATAATCCTGTACCTGCCAGCCGAGCGCATAGGCCTGCTGTGTCGGCTGCGCGGGCTTGAGCTGCTCGGGCAGCGGCGAGATCGGCATCGGCGTGACGGGCGCCCACATTTCGGCCGCCTGCTTTTCGCTGAACAGGCGCTTGCCGTTCGGCAGCGCCCCGTGCGCGAGCTGGATCTTGAGCCAAGCGGCCATGTCGTCGGCGCTGAGCGCGAGCCCGCCCGCGGGCGCGCCATTTCGTCCAAGCTCGTCGCGCTCGTTGAGCGCCGCCTGCGGGCCGAGACCGCGCAGCGCGCCCGACAGGCGCGCGTGCGGCCACGACCGGTTGGGAATGCGGAAGCGGTCTTCGCTGTCGCTCGTCGCATTCTTCATGCCGCCTGCGCGCAGGACGCGCGCACGGATGAAGTCCTCCCACGTCTGCCCGGTGACTTCCTCGATCAGCTGGCCGGCAACGGCATAAAGGATATTGTCATAGGCATAGGCCGACCGGAAACTGGTCTTGGGCTTGAGGAACGCGACGCGTTCGGCGGTCTGCTTGCGCGTGAGGTGCGTGCGCGGCACGAACATCAGGTCGCCCTGCCCAAGCCCCAGCCCGCTGCGGTGGACGAGCAGGTCGCGGATCGTGATTTCGCGCGTGACCCATGCGTCATACATGCGGAACCACGGCATATGCTTGATGACGGGATCGTCCCACGCAATCTTGCCCTCGTCCACCAGGATCGCGAGCGCGGCGGCGGTCATCGCCTTGCCCGTAGATCCGGTCTGGAAGATCGTCTGTTCATCGACAGCCCCGCGCTCGCCGATCTTGCGCACGCCCCAGCCGCGCGAGAGCGTCGTCTTGCCATCCTCGACGATCGCAATCGACACGCCCGCGGCGCCAACCTTCTTGCGGAGCGCCTCGACGCTCTCGCCGATATCGGCGGGCGGCTCGGCCCATGCAGGCACAGCGGCCGACAGCATCAGCGACAGGGCAAACAGGCGTTTCATGGCAGGGCCTCCATATGGGGAGCGGTGGACGGGCGCAGCAGGCGCCAGGTTCCGATGGTGATGAGCGGCAGGACGAACACGCCGAGGAACAGCCAGGCAAGGAAGCGGTATCCGCTCGCGATCAGGTCGACGAGGCCGATCTCGCCCGCGACGAACATGCAGCCGGTGAGGATCACCGCACCGATGATCGCGCGCGCGGCCGTCGAGAGCGGGGGACGCCCGCGGCTCTCGATCGCGCCCGAGATACGCTCGTTGATCGCATGGACCGACCCAGCGCCGCTTTCCAGCAGCGCGGCGAAGATCATTACCTGGAACAGGACATGGAAACCCGGCACGGTCATCTGGCGGAGCAGGAAGTCGGACGGCAAGGTCTCGTCGCCGATCGCGGGATAGAAGGCCATCATCGCGACGAAGAAGAGGATCGCCGGCAGCATCGACAGCGGCCCCGCGATCAGCCCGGCGACGACGGCATCGCGCTGGTGCCGTAGGTGGCGCAGCACGGGCAGGATCACCACCGCACCGACGATATTGTAACTGGCATAGGTCAGGCCGCCCGCCATCCAGTTTCCCGACGGCGGCGGCGCATTCGCGAACCCCTGCTCGATCAGCCCGCCGAAGCTGGCGAGCGCGAGGACGAGGAACAGCCCATAGACCGCGTAAAGCAGGATCGAGACATATTTGAACATCTGCTCGACCACACCGGTGCCCCATGCGGTGACCGCGACGATCGACACGGCGAGCAACAGCACGCCGGCAAGTTCGGGCCAACCGAAGGTCGCGGCGCCGATCGCGCCCGCCGCGGCGCCGAACACCGCGAGGATCAGGACGACGAAGATGATGTAGGCGACCTCGAAAGCGATCCAGGCGGGGCCAAGAAGCCCCTTGAAAAAGCTCCGATAATCATAAGCACCGAGCTTGATTGCGAGCGCGAAGGTCAGCGCCGCGACGACACTCCAGATCAACGTCGCGAGCAGCATCGCCGACAGCCCACCCCATGGCCCCGACGGCACGAAATATTCCGCCAGCTCGCGCCCCGTTGCATAGCCGCCACCGATAATGACGGCCTTCAGCGCAAAACCGGGCAGCAGGTAGCGCTGGAACCAGCTCGACCCGCTGCCCGTCTCGCCCACACTCACGCGAGAATGCTTTCGACCAGCGCGTCGAACGCCGCGCCGCCGCGGATCGGATCGGCGACGGGAAAGCCCAGTCGCTGCCGTTCGGCTGCCATCAGGGCTTCGGCCGCGTCGGCGTCATAGCTCGATGTGTTGAAGCTGACGCCGCCACAGCGGATCGCCGGATTGGTCCGGCTGCCAAGGCGGATCGTCATGTCGATAACCTCCTCGACCGAAGGCAACGCAAAGCTCTCCATGCCCAAGATCACGTTGCGCGTCGGATCGTGACATACGATGAACACGTCGGGCTGGCTCCCATGGAGCAATCCAAGCGACACCGGCGCATAAGCCGGATTGAAGATCGATCCCTGCCCCTCGATCACATCCCAGTGCGTGTCCGGAGCATCGGGACTCAGCATCTCCGCCGCCCCCGCTTCAAAATCCGAAACCACCGCATCCATAGGCATACCGCCACCCGCGATCATGATGCCCGTCTGGCCGGTCGCGCGAAAATCGGCATCGAGGCCGCGCGCCACGAGCGCACTGTGCAACGCGAGCGCGGTATATTTCTTGCCGAGCGCGCAGTCAGTACCCACGGTGAGCACCCGCTTTCCGCTCCGCTTGCGTCCGGTTCCCACAGGGATAGCGGGCGGCGGGGTACGGATGTCGATCAACCGCTGCCCCGTGCGCGCCGCCGCTTCGACGAGCGCTGGAACGCTTGTCAGCTTGGTATGGAGCCCGCTGACGATGTCGAGCCCCGCCTCCATCGCCTCGACCAGCACCACAACCCACGCCGCGCCGATGATCCCACCCTGATTGGCGACGCCGATCACCAGCGACCGCGCGCCCGTTGCCCGCGCTTCGGCGGGCGACAGGCGCGGCAGCCCGGTCGAAACCGCACAGCCGTCGATCGACCATTCGCCCGTGCAGCGATCTCCCGCCCAATCGGCGAGGCCGAAGGCGGTCTTGGCATAGGCCGGATTGGTCGTATCGCCGAGGAACAGCAGATAGGGTTGCGGCAGGGTCAGGCTACCCTCCAGCCTGCCGATAGGCGCGTTCATCTGGTCCAACTCCTGTTCCGTCAAAAACCGGCGGTCAACGTGACGCCGAGCGTCCGCGGACGGATGACACCGGTTCCAGCTGCGCCGAGCGGGATATTGGCCGGGGCTTCCAGCGACGTCTTACCCTCACTGTCGGTCAGGTTCTTCGCATAAAGTTCGACCGAATAGGGTCCGAAATCGACGCCCGCGCGCAGATCGACGATCTCATAGGATGGCAAGTAGCGCTGGCGGCCATTGGCAGTGCGGAAGGCCAGGTCATAGCCCGCGGGCTGCTTCGACAAGCTGCGCACCGATGCACCGACATAGGCCTTGGTGTCGCCGCCAAGTTCCCATTCATAATCGGCATTCGCCCCGATGCTATATTTGGGCGTATAGGGCAGGCGATCGCCCGACAAACCGCCAACCAGCGACGGCGTGTCGTCCTTCAGCCGGGCATTGGTATAGGCGCCGTTGAGCGAAAAGCTGAGCCCGTCGGTCGGCCGCAGCACCGTGGTGAACTCGAGCCCGTCGCTCTTCGCCTTGCCGCCGTTGAAATTGACGCCGAAGTTGTTGACCTGGCCGAACACCTGAATGTCCTTCCAGTCGATGTGGAATGCCGCGATGTCGATCGAGAATGTGCGGTCGACCGTCTCCGCCTTGACGCCCAGTTCATAGCTGATGAGCGAGTCCGAGCCATAGGTGCCGAGTTCGGGCGGCGCCCCCGGCGCCAGCACGTTGGGGCCGCCGGGGCGGAAACCCTTGGCGACGCGGGCATAGATCGTTGCCTGATCGCTGATCTCGAACTGCGGAGCGACCGAGAAGGTAAAGACATTCTCGGACGAGCGTGCCCGCGGCAGCGTGTTCGGCCCACCGGCGAGCACACCGTCGGACACCTGGATCGCCGATTGCTTATTCTCGCTGTACCGGCCACCAAAGGTCAGGTCGAAACGCTCGCCGAGGTGGATCGTCGCGTTGGCGAAGCCGGCAATTTCGCGGTAGCGCGAGTTGATCGTCGCGATCCCAAGCAGCGGGAGCCCCGCGACCGGGGTGAGCGTGCCGGGGTTCACCGCATTGAAGCTCTGGTCGATCACGCCCTTTTCGCGGGTATAATAGGCGCCGACGAGCCATTCGAAGCTATCATTCTCAGGCGACTGGAGGCGCAGTTCCTGTGTGAAGCGCTTCACGCGGGTCAACTGGCCCTGAAAGAAGTCGTTCGGCGTCCCGAACACCGCCTCGACCAATCCGCCGAACTGCGTCGTCAGGTCACCGCGGAACGATTGCGAAAGCGTGCTGTAACTCGTCGCCGACACGAGGTTCGCAAAGCCGAGATCCGCATCGACGATACCGCTATAGACGCGGTAGCGCACATCGGTGAATTCGGGAACGAACTGCGACTGCGTCAGGCGGCCATAGAGCGTCCGGCCGGTCGACGGATCGCTGTCGACGCTGCCCGAAGCGTCGGTCTTCAGGTTCTGCAAATAGGTGGCAAGCTGGATCGAAAAACCCTCGCTCGGCTTGAACAGCACCGACGCGCGGCCGCCGTAGCTTTTCGAGCTGTTGATGTTCGATTCGAGGTCCGACCCGCCGGTGCCGATCGAGTCGATGAAGCCGCCGAAGTCGCGGTAGAAACCCGACGCGCGGAACGCCAGCGTCTCGCCTAGCGGTACGTTGACCACCGCGCTGCCCAGATAGGATTCATCGCCGCCCTTGGTGGCCTCGACGCTCCCGCGCGCGCGAACCTCGAACGATCCGGTTTCGGGTTTGCGTGTCACATATTTGAGGACGCCGCCCATCGAGCTTGCACCGTAAATGGTTCCCTGCGGCCCGCGCAGCACCTCGATCCGTTCGATGTCGAAGGTGTCGAAATCGCCCGCCAGAATTGCCCCGTTCACAAGCCCGCTGCTCGAACCGAAGGTCGTTTCATCCTGATAGACCGCAACCGTCGACGCAACGCCGCCGGTGTTGACACCGCGCAGGACAAGGCGGCCGAAACCCGGCGTGGTCTGGTTCAGTTGCAGGCCGGGCACAAGCTTCAGATAGTCTGCGAAACTGGTCGCCTGGATGTTCTCCAGCGCTTCCCCCGACACGACGCTGACGGACTGCGGCACATCGATCAGCCGCTGCTCGCGCTTTTGCGCAGTCACGACGATGTCGCGCTCGTCACCGATCGCCTCTTCGGCATGGGCGGGCATTGCGGCCGCCATGGCGACCAAGCTTGCGGCAATACAGAGTCCCTGTTTCATTGTCTCATCCCCAGACTTGAACCGCAACGCGGCCTCTATGTTATCATTATGCTATCGTTCGAGATTTTCGGTGACCCGTGCTCGACTAACGCCCCACGATCGTGCCGGGCCCAGCTGAGCACGAAGATCGCCCCGCCCCCACCTCGAAATTCCCTTCCACGAACTATTGTCCTAATCGGAAAAATGTCAACCCGTTTGGGACAAACAGCCATTATCCCCAAATTTCGGGCGGGCAATGGACCATGCCGTCGCGATAGCTGACCCCCGGATCGCGGTCGCGCGCAAGGAAGGTCGGCCCGTCGAGGTCGACGATGTCGCAAAGCTGCCCCACAAGGTACGACGGCGCCATCGACAGGCTGGTGCCCATCATGTTGCCGACCATGACGTCGAGGCCGAGCTTCTTCGCCTGCCGCGCGATTGCCAACCCTTCGGTCAGCCCGCCGCATTTATCGAGCTTGATATTCACCACGTCGAACCGCCCGACGAGCGAGGCGGTGTCGGCGAGCGACAGCGCGCTTTCGTCGGCAACGAACGGCAACGGACGTTTGAGCCCGTCGAGATCGGCCTCGCGCCCACGCTTCAACGGCTGTTCCAGCTGTGCGACGCGGGTCGAGACCAGCACCGGGAGCAGCTCGGCGAGCGTTTCGACGTCATAGCCCTGATTGGCATCGACCCCAATCCACGCATGCGGCCGCGCGGTGCGGATCGCGACGACGCGCGCGATATCGTCGGCAAGATCGCCCGTCAGCTTGACCTTGACCGGCGCCTCCGGATCGATCGCGAGCGCGGCTTTTGCCATCGTCTCCGCGCGGTCGGCACCGAGCGTCAGCGTCGAACGGAGCGCCTTCGGCGGACTCAGCCCGGCAAGCTCCCAGACTGGGCGCCCCGCCTGCTTCGCCTCGAGATCCCAAAAGGCGCAGTCGAGCGCATTGCGCGCACCGCCCGGCGGAAGGAGCCGTTGCAGGTCGTCACGCGTCGCGCCGTCCTCGATAGCATCGCGAACACGCATCGCCTCGGTCAGCATATGGCCGATGTCGTCGCCAAGATAATAGACGCCAGCCCCCTCGCCGCGCCCGACATGCGTCCCGTCCGACAATTCGGCGACGAGCAGCGCGGTCTCGGTGAAGACATGCCCCGAAATACGGAACGGCTGATGATAGGGAAAACGCTCGACCCGAAGGTCGAGCGTCAGTTCGCGCATGGCCTGTGTCGCCATCAATAGACCATCCCGAAGCCATAGAGATGGAAGGCGAGCGTTACCCAGACGAGCAGCAGTCCGGCGAGCGCGAGCAGCAGTGCGCCGAGCTTCATCGTCCAGCGACGTTTGTCCTTGATACCGAGCCACAGGTGCCAGCTCGCCGTGATCAGCAGGCCGAATGCGGCGAGCGGCGTCACGATACGCAGCAGCTGGATCAGCCAGTCGAGCGGACCGCCGATGCTGCCGATATCGGCCGAGAAGGCCGCGATCAGGCCGAACCAGCCGGCCAGCGCGCCGATCGCGAGCCATGCAAAGACGCGCGACAAGCGATAGGCGCGGAGCGACTTGCCCTGGAGGGCGAAGTCGGCCTTGAAGCTCCGGCGCACCAGCGCGCGCACCGGCCACGCCAGCGCGGCGAGCAGGATGATACCAAAGGCGAGGACGAGTGCCGGGTTGAGCCATGCCGCGTTCACTCCGAACGATGCGGGTTCGAACACCATGAAGGGCGAACCGCCGTCGACGCTCCAGCGCACGACGCGGCCGTCCTTGACTTCGGCCGCGACGCGTTCGCCGGTGCCGGTGTCGCGCCACACGAACGGCTCGACCTCGACCCAGTCGCGCGCGCCGGCCCCAAGGCCGTCGAGCGCAGGAAGCGTGATCTTGCCATCTTCGGTCAGCGAGATCGTCGTCTGGCCGAGCAGGCCGAACAGGCTCATGAAGTTGGTGAACGAGCCGCGACTGCTGATGTAGTTGCCGACCATCATCTGCGCGTGCTGCGCGGCGGTCTTCGCATCGACCTGACCGGGCTTTTCGGTTCCCGGCAGGTAGCGGTCGGCGAATTTGTGGAACAAAGCGCTACGGATCGCGCCGGCGTCGCCCTGTTTCCCGGCGCTGTTCATCGAGATGTAGACGCCGATATCGGCGTCAGGGAACAGCCACAGATAGGAATGGAACCAGACGGTATCGCCGCCATGCGCGATCGCGCGGTGGCCGTTGACCCATTGTTCGTAGAAACCGAGCGCCATGCTGTTGAGCGGACCGACGCCAGGTGCCTTGAAATCATGCATCTGCTTCGTAGTTTCGGGCTTGAGCAGCCCCGCGCCGTCGTTGAGGTGCGCGATCATGAATTTGCCCATGTCGGCGCCGCTGGCCGACAGGCTGCCGGCGGGCGCCGGGATCACCATCTCGAACGGCTTGGCCTTCTGCGTGACGTCGGGATAGCCCTTCGACATATGCGGCGCGAGAGCCGCGGGAAGCGGCTGGCGGAACGACGAATGCGTCATGTTCAGCGGTTTGAAGATGTGGTTTTCGATATAATTGTCGAACGGTTCGCCGCTGACACGCTCGACGATATAGCCGGCGAGCGCGGTGGCATAGTTCGAGTAAGCAGGCGTCGTACCCGGTGCGAAAACGCGATCAGGCAACGCGAGCGGCATCTGCTTTTTCAGCGTCATCACCGCCTTGGGATCGCTGCTGATCAGGTAACGAACCGATTCCTGGAAACCCGCGGTGTGCGTCATGATGTTGCGCATCGTGATCGGCTTGCCCTGATAGGGCGGAATCTTGAAATCGAGATAGGTGTTCACGTCCTTGTCGAGATCGATCTTGCCCGCCTCGACCTGCTGCATCACCGCGGTCCAGGTGAACAGCTTCGACACCGACCCCGGCCGGAACAGCGTGGTTTCGGGCAGCACCGGCGCGCGCTTGGCGACGTCGGAGAAGCCATAACCCTTTTCGAGGACGACCTGGTTGCCGCGCACGACAACGACGACCGCACCCGGGATGCGCGCGCGTTCGAGCGCATAGGGCAGATAGCCGTCGAGCCAGGCCTCAAGATCCTTGGCATCAAGCGCAACTGGCGCCGCCGCGGTTTTCGCCACCGGAACGGCAGCCGCTTCGGCTTTCTTCACGGCGGGTGCCGGCACAGGCCCCTGCGCCGCCAGCGGCAGCGCGGCAAAAGCCGCCAGCCCGATCATCGCCTTTCGGATGAAACGCATCGCTTTCCCCTTTTCATTATCGCGGCCTGTCACATCTTGCAGCAAGCCGCGCGACCCCTTACCAAGGGACCAACATCTATTGGCCCGATAGGGACATAATGATCCTGATTGGAAAATTGTCAAATATGGAATGGAAAAACTGATGGCGGATGGGGCGACGCCGCCGACGCTCGGCACAGTGATGAAGGGCATTCGTGCCCGCAACGGCTGGACACTCAAGGAAATGAGCGCGAAATCGGGCATCCCGGTCTCGACGCTTTCGAAGGTCGAACATGACCGGCTGACGCTGAGCTATGACAAGTTGCAGCAGCTCAGCCAGCGACTCAACCTTCGCATGTCCGATCTGTTTGCCGAGGATGAGGAAGATACGACGCCGCGCGTAACGGGGCGGCGCAGCATCGGGACGATCGAACGCGCCGCGCGCGTGACGACCGACAATTACGACTATCACTATCTGTGCACCGATTTGCGGCAAAAACGGATGATCCCGATCATCACGCGCATACGTGCGCACAGCGCGCGCGAATTCGGCGAACTCGTCCATCATCAGGGCGAGGAGTTCATCTATGTCCTCGAAGGCCGGATCGAGGTGCACAGCGAATTTTACGACCCCGTCACGCTCGAGGTTGGTCAGGGCATCTATATCGATTCCTCGATGGGTCACGCCTATGTCGTCGCCGACGGATTTGAGGAGGCGCTGGTGCTCGGCGTCTGCTCGAGTGCCGACGACGGGCTGATGGACAGCTTGATGAGCTTGCACGGCTAACCCCCTTATCTGCGGAGAAATCAATGGCATTGCGTCGGTCGTTCGCCCCTTCCCTGATGCTGCTCTGCAGTTCGATGCTGCTACCGGCATCGGTCGCCGCGAAACCGGCCTATGACCTGATCATCCGTGGCGGGACGATCTATGACGGATCGGGCAAGGCGCCGGTCGTCGGTGACGTCGCGATCAAGGACGATCGCATCGTTGCGGTCGGCAAGGTCGACGGCACGGCAAAGACCGAGGTTACGGCAAAGGGCATGGCGGTCGCGCCGGGGTTCATCAACATGCTGAGCTGGGCGACCGAGTCGCTGATCGCCGACCCGAAAAGCCAGAGCGACATCCGCCAGGGCGTTACGCTGGAGGTGATGGGCGAAGGCTGGTCGATGGGTCCGATGAACGCCACGATGAAGCGGCTGGAGACCGAACGACAGGGCGACATCAAATATCCGATCGAATGGACGAGCCTCGGCGACTATTTCAACTGGCTGGAAAAGCGCGGGGTATCGACCAATATCGCGAGCTTCGTCGGCGCTGCGACGGTCCGCGTCCATGAACTGGGCGAAGGCGACGTCGATCCGGACCCCGAACAGCTTGCGCGGATGCGCACGCTCGTCAAACAGGCGATGAACGACGGCGCCATGGGCGTCGGCAGCTCGATCATCTACGCGCCCGGCTCTTATGCCGAAACCGACGAGCTGGTCGCGCTGACGAGCGAAGCGGCGAAATGCGGCGGCATGTACATCAGCCATATGCGGTCCGAAGGCGACCGGATCGAGGAAGCCGTCGACGAGCTGATCGATATCTCCCGCCGATCGGGGGCACCGGCCGAAATCTACCACCTCAAAATGGCGGGCCGCAGCAATTGGGGCAAGCTCGACACGATCGTGAAAAAGATCGAGGATGCCCGCGCCGAAGGGCTGAAGATCACGACTGACATGTACACTTATACCGCGGGCGCGACGGGGCTCGACGCCGCGATGCCGACATGGGTGCAGGCGGGCGGGCTCGAGAAATGGATCGAGCGGCTGAAAGATCCTGCGATCCGCGCGCGCGTCGCCGCCGAGATGAAGCAGCCCGGCAACAATTGGGAAAATCTCTATTTCGGTGCGGGCGCCGACAAGATGATCCTGTCGGGGTTCAAGAATGACGCGCTGAAGCCGCTGACCGGCAAGACGCTTGCCGAGGTTGCTGCGATGCGCGGCAAATCACCCGAAGAAACCGCGATGGACCTCGTCGTCGAAGATGGGTCGCGCGTCGGCACCGTCTATTTCCTGATGTCCGAGGACAATGTGCGCAAGCAGATCCAGCTCCCGTGGATGAGCTTCGGGTCCGATGCCGCGTCGCAGGCGGCCGAGGGCGTCTTCCTGAAATCGGGTGCGCATCCGCGCACCTATGGCAATTTCTCGCGCCTGCTCGGTCGCTATGTCCGCGACGAGAAGCTGATTTCGCTCGAACAGGCGGTCTACCGCCTCACCACCCTGCCCGCGAGCAATCTCGGCATCAAGGATCGCGGCGCGCTCAAACCGGGCTATTATGCCGACGTCGTGGTTTTCGATCCCGCGACGATCGGCGATCGTTCGACCTTCGAGAAGCCGCACCAATATTCGGTCGGCATGCGCGACGTCTTCGTCAACGGCGTCGGCGTGTTGCGGAACGGCGAACATAGCGGCGCGACGCCCGGGCGCGCCGTGCGCGGTGCGGGCTGGAACCGCTGCTCCTAGGCAGCGGCGAGCAACCGCCGCTGCTCGGCGGGTGACCTGAACAGGAAATCGTGCGGCAGACCGAGCCGGATGCTCGCCTGACAATGCGGTGCCGCGCGGTCGACATGGCGGTCGGCAAGCCGGCCGGCGATACGCAACGCCGTGCGGTCGAGCCGCGTCAGATCATAGCGCGGGCCAAGCTCGAGCTTGCGGCGGATATGCCCCGGAAGCAGCGAGACCGAAGCACGCGCGATCGCGCGGTGGAGGAAGCGCGGGACGCCGGGCGCGGCGCGACCCGACTGGATAATATCGAGAAATTCGAAGATGATCGGGTGCGGCTCGAAGTGCGGTTCGAGATCGTCCATCATCGCCATGAAGGCATCGACGGTGGACGGCGTATGCCGCGCACCGAACTCGCGGCCTATCGCGTCGCCATCGGCCATGAAGCGATCCTTGTCGGCATCGCTCAGCGGGCGGACGAAACGATCATAGGCCATCAGAAAGCCATAGGAGGCGGTTGCCGCAACCCAATCCAGCAGCACCGGATCCATCGCACGATATCGGGTGCCGCCGGGGGTTTCGCCCTTCACCTTGCCGTGCATCCGGTTGACCTGTCCGATGACCTCCTTTGCCGTACTGGCGGGGCCATAGCAGGCCAGCATCGCGACCAGCCCGGTGCGGCGCGAGCGCCCGATCGGGTCCGCCTTATACGTCGAATGGTCCCACACCCCCGACCGGATTCGCGGCTCGGCAAATTCGAGCAGCACCGCAGCGATGCCGCCGATGCCGAGCGCGATCGGGTTCTTGTAGATACGCCACTGGACGCTGTCGGGCGCGAGCAGCGCGGGTTCCCCGCGGGGCGCGGCGAAATCGATCGCCGTCCCCAGATATTCATTCTGCATCGCCAGTCGCGCCACGCGGCCTTGCTCCTCTAGAAATCATAACCCACGGTCAGGCCCCAGGTTCGCGGCTGGTTGGCGAAACGCACGACAACATTGGCGTTGCTCGCGACCGCCGACCAATAATATTTGTCGAACAGGTTCTTCGCCCACAGCGACACCGACCAGCCGCTCTCGTCCTTCAGACCAAGGCTCGCGTTGACCGTACCATAGGCATCGACCTTATAGAGATCGATATCCTCAAAAATCGTGTTCGACTTGCTCTGATAGCGCGCGCTGACTGCGCCCGTCAGGTTGACGGTGTCGGTGACGGGCGTGTCATAGGCGATTGTCACGCTGCCCTGGAACTTCGGGCTGTAGATAAATTCGGCGCCATCGAAATTCTCGGGCTGCCCTGCGGCGTTGGTGCCGTCGTAATCGTTGATCCGTGTCTTCAGATAGAGCGCATTAGCGGCGATCGTGAGGCCCGTCGCCGGGCGGATCGTCAGCTCGCCTTCGACGCCATAAGCCTCGCTGTCGGGAACATTGTCGAGGCGTGACAGTGCCGTGTAGATCGGATCGGCGAAATAGGTGCTGATCTGCTTGTCGCGATAGTCGTAATAAAAGGCCGAGAGATTGGCCTGCACCGCACGGTCGGCGAGCGTCGCCTTCACGCCGATTTCATAGGCGGTCAGCTTTTCCTGCTTCACCGGCGCGTTCTGGCGCGCGAGGTTCGCGGCATTGATCGGCGTCGTGCCCGATTTATAGCCGCGCGATACCGAGGCATAAAGCAGGGTATCGTCGTTGGGTGACCAGTCGAGCGCGACGCGCCAGGCGAGATTGTCTTCTTTCAGCAGCGACTGGACTTCGCCAAAGGTGCCCGTGACGGGGTCGAAGGTGTTGCACTGTCCCTGCGAAATCTGCGGCGCGAGAACGCCATAGGTCTGGAAATAGAGCGCGCGGTTCACGACGTTGACGTTCGGCAGCATGTTGCCGTTGAAGTCGCGCGAGCAGCCATTGTAGCGCTGCTTGTCCTCGGTGTAGCGCAGGCCGACGGTCAGTTTGAGCTGGTCGGTCAACTCGGCGTCAGCATTGCCGAAAATGCTCCACGTCTTCGTGCGGATGCGCCCGAAATCTTCATAGGTACGGAACGCCTGCGAAAGCTGGAGCGCGGTGTAGCCACCCGAATTGAACGGGGTCGCAAGCAATGGAACGCCCGCCCCGCGGATCAGTCCGACATTGGCGTTCTGGCCGAGCAGCGTGCGGTTCGAATCGATGATCCGGTCGTTGGCGTAATAGGCGCCGACCAGCCAGTTTACCGCACCGCTTGCGCCTTCGACATGCAATTCCTGCGCAAAGCTCTTGATCCGCCCGACCGTGTTCTGGAGCAGGATTTCGAACGGCGCGCCGCTCCAGTCGGAGAGCGCGTTGCGCTTGAAATCATTATAGCTGGTGAGCGAGACGAGCTTCATCGTTTCGCCCAGGTCCTGATCCCAGCGCAGCTTCAGCCCCCAAAAGCGATTGTCTTCGGCGAGGGGCCCGTCGAGACCGAGCCCCGTCCCGATATCGGCCGAGCGCGATGCTTCGGGCGCCCAGTCGGCCTGGCTCGCCTTGGTCGGAAAATTGTTCGCCAGATAAGTGGCAAGCCCCGGCGCGTTGAAAAAGCGCGAATTGCTCGTGCCCGTCGTGGGGTTGGTCGCGGGGGTGAAACCGATCCCCTGCCCCGCGACCGTGTCCGACTTGTTGCGCCACCAGGTGACCGACAGATCGAAATGCGTGCCCGGCGCCGGATCGATCGCGAGCGAACCGCGGATACCGAGCTTCTCGACCTCACCGAGCCGTTCGTCCCGCGTGTTGCTGACCTGCCAGCCCTTGTCGCTATTCTCGCTGCGGAAGGCGATGCGCGCTGCGATGCCTTCGCCGAGCGGCCCGGAAATATGGCCGCCGATGTTGTACGTCTGGTAATTGCCGAGATCGGCCTTGATGCTGCCTTCGAAGCTGTCGGTCGGCTTCGCGGTGATGAAGTTGATCAGGCCCGCGGTCGTGTTGCGGCCATAGAGCGTGCCCTGCGGCCCCTTGAGCACCTCGACGCGCTCCAGGTCCATCACCGGACCGGTGTTCATGATCGGATAGGCATAAGCGACTTCGTCGACATAAGTCCCGACGGTCGAGGTCGACGACAGGTTGATCGTGTTGAAGCCGATCCCGCGCAGCGTGTAGGTCGGCACGCCCTGATAGCTTTGCGAAACGGTGAAGCTCGGCGCGACCGTGGTCAGGTCGCGCATATCGGTGACGCGCAGATTTTCCAGCGTCGCGCCGTCGACCGCCTGGATCGCCATGCCGACGTCGTTCATCGATTCGGCTCGGCGTTGCGCGGTGACGATGATGTCGCCTTCGCTTGCAACCGTATCGGCCGGCGCTTCCTCGGCAGCGAACGCCGGCGCCGCCAGCGCGATGCCCATCGCCGAACCCGCGGCCAGGAAAATACGCATTGCCTTCATCACTCATCCTCCCTCAAACACCTTGTCGCCGGGCCCGTCTTTGTGCGAGCGTCGTGCGAAACCGGACCGTGACAGAACAAAGGATTGCGGCCGGTCGAACAAGCTGACACCTGTGTCAGGATAGCGGAGGGACAGACGCGTGACCGATCAGAGGGCCGAATGCTGGGCAGAAATGCCCGCGCTGATCGCGGCTGTGCAAGCAGCCGGCGATGCGATCGGTCTCCCCTATGTCGCGGCGCAGGCCGACCTTGGCGATCCCGAACCGATGAGCGACGAGGAAGGTCGCCCCTATGCCGAGACCAGCTTTCACTGGGTCGACCCGAGCTACGCCTATTGGCGCGATCGCAAGCTGGCGCTGCAACTGGCCTTCCTGACCGCGGCGCGTCTCGTCGCAGAGCCCTTCTATTACAGCGACGGGCGCCTCGGCACCTGGCGCGCGACCCATTTGCTCGACGAAGTCGATTGCTCACAGGCGCGGAACACTCCCAATTTCGGCGAGGCAATCATCGCGCCGGTGCATCTGCCACGCGGGCTGGTCGGTGCGGTCTTCTGGTGTTCGCGCGAACCCATCGGGGTCGAGGCAATTTTCGCCGCGCAGGCGGGGCATCTGCACAATCTCGCGGTGAAACTGATCGCGACGCACAACGAAGCACGCGGACGGCCGCGCAACGCCACCGTGCCGCAAACGCTCACGCGGCGCGAGGTGCAGTGCCTGCGCTGGGCGGCAGCGGGCAAGACCGATGGCGAAATCGGGATCATCCTGTCGCTGTCGGTATCGACGGTGCGTTTCCACTTGCGCAACGCCGCCGGCAAGCTCGGCGCAACCGGCCGGGCGCAGTCGATCCAGATCGCAGCAGGGCTCGGTTTCGTCGGCGCGCGCGCGGCCTGACGCAGGTGCCAGCTTGGCCGGTCATCGCACAAGGCCCTAAGCCCGTCGCATGGATATGCCGAACGACCCGGCGCTGGCGGCATTTCGCGAAGAGGTTCGCGGCTTTCTCGCGGCGCACCTGCCCGATGACATCCGCCGCGCTGCGGCGCGCGCGACGAGCGTTTTCATCGATCCCGCGATTTCCCTGCCCTGGCAGCGCATCCTCCATGCGCATGGCTGGGCGGCGCCCGATTGGCCGGCCGAATTCGGCGGCCCGGGCTGGAGCGAAATCGAACGCTATATCTTCGCCGCCGAATGCGCACGGGCCGGCGCGCCCAATCTGGCGCCAATGGGCCTCAAGATGGTCGCGCCCGTGATCATGCATTATGGCAGCCCCGAACAGCGCGCGCACTATCTGCCGCGCATATTGTCGGGCGAGGATTATTGGTGCCAGGGCTTTTCCGAACCCGGCGCGGGATCTGACCTTGCCGCGCTGCAGTTGCGCGCGGTGCCCGACGGCGACGACTATATCCTGAACGGATCGAAGATCTGGACGACGCATGCCCATTTCGCGAACCGCATGTTCGCGCTGGTGCGGACATCGAACGAGGGCAAGCCGCAGGCGGGGATCAGCTTCGTGCTGCTCGACATGACTACTCCGGGGCTCACCGTCGAACCGATCCGCACGCTCGCCGGCGACCATGAGTTCAACCAGGTCTTTTTCGACGATGTCCGCGTGCCGCAGGCAAACCGGCTGGGCGGCGAGAATGAGGGCTGGTCGGTCGCAAAGCATCTGCTGACCTTCGAGCGCGGCGGCCGATATGCGCCTGGGCTGATTGGACGCCTCGAACGGCTGCGCGCCCGCGATGACATCGATCCGGTGCTACGCGCGCAGCTCGACCGCGAGGCTGTGTCGCTGAAAGCCTTGCAGGCGCTCGAAATGAAGGCGATGCGCGGCGTCGGCGGCAGCGCGGCGCTCTATGCCTCGGCGCTCAAAATCCTGGGAACCGAGACCGCGCAGCGGATCGATACGCTCGCGTGCGAGGCCGCAGGCCATGCCGCATGGGCCGATGCCGACGGACAGGCACCCGCCGAGCTGGCGGTTGCGGTGCCCCGCTATCTCAACGATCGCGCCGCGACCATCTATGCCGGGTCGAACGAAATCCAGCGCGACCTGATCGCGCGGACGATGCTGGGTTAGGACGCCGCTCCGGCAAAGCGCGCGAGTTGATCGGCGCGCGGACCGAATGCCGCGGCAATCGCGAGCGCGCGCTTGAAATGTCCGCCGAGGCTGAGTTCTTCGGTGAGCCCCATCGCGCCGTGAATCTGTACCGCGCTTTCGCCGACGATCCGCACCGCGTCGCCGACCTCGATGCAGGCGGCGCCGACCGCCTGCGCGCGATCGGCGCGTCCCTGATCGACCGCGACAATGGCCTCCTCGGTCAGCGCCGCAGCCTTCATTGCCGCGAGCTGCATGTCGGCGGCGCGATGGCGGAGCGACTGGAAGCGGCCGATCGCGGTACCGAACTGTTTGCGCTGCCCGAGATAATCGATGCTGTCGGCGATCATGCGCTGCATCAGCCCGACCGCCTCGGCGCAGCGTCCGGCGAGGATCAGATCATTCGCATAGTCGGTCCATCGGCGCGCGGCGTCACCGCTCGCCAGCGGCGACGCGTCGCCGGGCTTGAGCGTGAAGGCAAGGTCGGCCGATACGCTGCCGTCGTGCATGATGCGATGCCGCTGTTCGACCTTGTCGCCATCGGCGGGAATAAGCAGCACCGCCTCTTCATTCGCGACGAGGATAAGGTCGGCCTCGGCCGCCCCCGCAACCAGCGCGGCGCTACCCCGAACCAGCCCGCCTTCGACCACTGGCATCGCCGCGGTCGATGCGGTGCAGACGATGGCGATACGGCGGCTGCCGGCCGCGAGGTCGGCCAGCGCCCGATGATCGGGGGCAACGCCCGCCAGAACCACCGTTGCGGCGACATGCGAAAGCCAGTCGGCACCCGCAAGCGCTGGCCCCAGCTCGGCCATCACGACGGCAATGTCGATCGGCCCGCCGCCGAAACCCCCGACGCTTTCGGGCAGTGCTATGCCCGCTAGTCCGAGCGAATCCGAAAGATCGCGCCATCCCGGGCGCGCCTTGTCGGCAAGGAAGCGCTGGACGCTGCCTCGCAGCATCTGTTGCTCGTCCGAAAGCGGCAGGTCGAGGTCGGCCATCTCAGATCGCGGGCCCGGCGGAATGGTTGTGCGTCATTTTCTCTCCCGCCCCTGTCCTGCAACCTGCCGCGCCGCGGGTCTAGCTGATTGGCGTAACAGGTCGGACGTCGCGATCGCCGGCGCACCATATACTTAGTAATAAAACTATTGCATGGCGCGGCATGGGCAGCGCGGGACGAGTCGGACGAAACGGGCATGACGGGGGGATCGCATGAACCCGATCTGGCTTCCCGCCTCGCTGTTCGGCGGTCTGTTCCAGGCGTGGCGCACCGCGCTGCAACAACGCCTGCGCGCCGAACTCAGCGTCAGCGGCGCGGGGCTGGTGCGCTATCTATACGGCTTGCCCTTCGCTTTCATTTTCGCCGCCATCTGGCTGACGCTTCAGGGCGATAAATTCCCGGCGTTCGGTACCACCTTCGCCGGCTTCGCGGTCGCCGGGGCGATCACCCAGATGGCGGGCACAATCCTGCTCATCATGGCGTTCGGTCATCGCGGCTTTGTCGTCGGCACCGCCTTTTCAAAGACCGAAGCGGTGCAGGCCGCGCTCGTCACCGCGCTGTTCCTCGGCGAGCGATTGCCGCTGCTCGCGTGGATCGGGATCGTCGGTGGCGTCGCGGGGGTGCTGGTGCTCGCGCTCGCCGGACGCGGCGTTTCGGGGCGTGAGGTCTGGCGCGCCCTCGGCCAGCCGGCCGCGCTTTGCGGTCTTGGCGCGGGATCGATGTTCGCGCTGGCGGCGATCGCGGTGAAGCTCGCGACCGCCGAACTCCATGGCGTCGACCTGATCGGGTCGGCGCTCGTCACACTCGTCGTCGTGATGGCGATCCAGACCGGACTGCACCTCGCGTGGGTTTTGCTGCGCGACCGCGACACCGCAAGCGCCGTTTGCCGCACATGGCGCAATTCGAGCCAGGTCGGATTGCTGTCGGCGCTGGGTTCAGCCTGCTGGTACATCGGTTTCGCTGCAGCACCGGCGGCGCTGGTGCGGATCGTCGGACAGGTCGAAGTCGTCTTCACGATCGGCTTCGCGCATTTCTACCTGCGTGAGCCGGTGCGCTGGCACGAGATCCTTGGCCTGCTGCTCGTCGTCGGCGGTGTGGTGATGGCGCTGCTCGCAACTTTCTAGGGGAAAGCGGGCGCCTTGCTGACCATCCCCGGCAACGGGCGCCCCATCACACCCGCCAGCCATCCGGCCGCCTCGACGACCCGCGGCAACGCGATGCCCGTCTCGATGCCGCTTCTTTCGAGCATGTAGATCACATCCTCGGTCGCGACATTCCCTGCCGCGCCCGGCGCAAAGGGACAGCCGCCAAGCCCGCCGAGCGACGCGTCGACCGTCGCCGCCCCCGCCTCTACCGCCGCCCAGACATTGGCGATGCCCGTACCGCGCGTGTTATGGAAGTGGACGCGCACCGGCAGGTCGCCGACCGCTTCGCGCACACGGCCCACCATTTCCGACACCTGTGCCGGAACGCCGACGCCGATCGTGTCGGCAAGTGCGATTTCGCGCGGGGACGCGTCGGCGGCACGCTTCGCCATCTCGACGACACGGTCGATCGCGACCCTGCCCTCGAATGGACAGCCGAACGCCGTCGCGATGGTGATCTGCCCGCCGCGACCGGCCTCTTTTGCCAGCATCACGATCTCGATTGCAGCGGCGAGCGATTCGTCGGAGCTTTGCCCCTGATTGCGGATGCCGAAACTGTCGCTCGTCACGCACACCGCGCCCAGTTCGTCGATGCGGCCGGCGGCAAGTGCGCGCTCGGCGCCGCGCCGGTTGAGGACGAGGCCGATATAGGTGACATCCGCGCGCTCGGGCAGCATCGCGACCAATTGCTCGGCGTCGGCGAGTTGCGGCACCTTCTTCGGATTGACGAAGCTCGTCACTTCGATACGCCGGACGCCATAGTCGATCGCATGGCGCACGAGTTCCAGCTTGTCGGCGGTCGAAACGATCGCGCTTTCATTTTGCAGCCCGTCGCGGGGGCCGACTTCCAACAGTTCCACACCAATATTTTTCAACATCTTGCGTCCTGGTTATCCCGAGTCATTTAGCAGGTTGAAAATTACATAGCATTCTAAGTATACAAAGGCCATGGGCGAGGCAGGTCGTCTTACCAGAGTCGACCGCGAAAGGAATGATATGAGCAAGACGAGCAGCGGGGGCGCGCTGGAAGGCATCAAGGTTGTCGAGATGGGTCAGCTGATCGCTGGCCCCTTCTGCGGCCAATTGCTCGGCGACATGGGCGCCGAGATCGTCAAGCTCGAACCGCCGGTGACGGGCGACCAGATGCGCAACTGGGGCCAGGGCGACAAACCGAGCTGGTGGCGCGTCATCGCGCGCAACAAATATTCGGTCGCCGTCGATCTGCGCAGCGAAGAGGGTCAGGCGCTCGCACGCGAGCTGATCGCCAAAGCCGATATCCTGATCGAGAATTTCCGCCCCGGCACGCTCGAAAAATGGAACCTCGATCCCGCGGAACTGCGCAAGACGAACCCGGGGCTGATCGTCGTGCGTGTATCGGGTTACGGGCAAACCGGCCCCTATTCCGCCCGCGCCGGTTTCGGCGGCATCGGCGAGGCGATGGGCGGCTGGCGCGGAATCGTCGGCTATCCCGACCTGCCGCCGGCACGCATGGGGGTGTCGATCGGCGATACGCTCGCCGCCACTTACGGGTGTATGGGCGCGCTTGCCGCGCTCCACCATCGCAGCAAGACCGGCGAAGGCCAAGTCGTCGACTCGGCGCTTTATGAAGCGGTGCTGCAGGTCATGGAATCGACGGTTTCCGACTATTCGGCGAGCGGGACGAAGCGCCGCCGCACCGGCTCCACCCTGCCCGCGATCGCGCCGTCGAACGTCTATCCCTGCAAGGACGGCGAATATCTGATCGGCGCCAACCAGGACGGCGTCTTCGCACGCCTCGCCGCCGCGATGGGGCGCCCCGAACTTGCCAGCGACGAACGCTATGCGACGCATCGCGCGCGGGGTGTGCGGCAGGAGGAACTCGATGCGCTGATCGGCGAATGGACGAAGACGCTGACGATCGCCGAGCTGGAAGCGAAGATGGTCGATGCCGGCGTTCCCGCGGGCCGCGTCTTTGATGCGGAGGATATGATGGCCGACCCGCATTTCGCCGCGCGCGATGCGCTCGTGACCGTTCCCGACGCGGAGCTGGGCGAAATCAGGATGCAGGGCGTCTTCCCGAAACTGTCGGCGACCCCGGGCAGCGTGCGCCGCCCCGCCCCGCTCGCGGTCGGGCAGGATACGGCGGATATCTTGAAACGCTGGCTTGGGCGGGAGGTTTGACGCGATGATCACGCTGTACGGCGGGCCGACTCCCAATGCGCGCAAGATCGCGATCGCGCTTGTTGAAATGGGGCTCGACTGGCGACTCGAATATATCGACATCCTCGCCGGCGATCAGCTCACCCCCGAATTTCTCGCGCTCAACCCGAACAACAAGACGCCCGTAATCGTCGACGACGATGGCCCCGGCGGCGCGCCGTTCACTCTTTGGGAAACGGGGGCGATCCTCCTCTATCTGGCCGAGAAGACTGGACGTTTCATGCCGGCCGATCCGACGAAGCGCGCGATCTGCTGGCAATGGCTGATGTTTCAGGTGTCCGGCGTCGGCCCGATGTTCGGGCAGGAAGCGCACTTCACCCATTATGCCAAGGACCGGCACGATTATGCGATCGCGCGCTACAGCCGCGAAGTCGACCGGCTGATGATGGTGCTCGACAAGCGCCTCGGCGAAGCCGAATGGCTCGCGGGCGACGATTATACGATCGCCGACATGGCGACGCTGCCCTATCTGCGCCGTCAGCTCATCGAAAAGGCCGGGCGCTTTCCGAACGTCGACCGCTGGGGCGCGGCGATGCTGGCGCGCCCCGCGGTCGCCGAGGGGATGCAGGCGGGCGTCGCGCGCGCCGAGACGATCGAAGGCGGGCTGACCGGCTTTACCGACGAGCATCGCGCGATCCTGTGGGGCGACCGCCAGCATGTGAAGCGTTGAGGTTGTCGGCGACGTCGGCGAACGCGGCCTGTCACTGTCCGAACAATTTGCCGATCGCATCGTCGAGATAGGGGCGGTCGACGAACAACCGCATCGGATCGCGGCGGTTGAGCCAGAAGCCCGCTCCATGCCGATCGGTCAATGCGCGCCGGGTCGTGTCCTGCAACAGGCGCAATCGCGCAACCGCAGTGCGCCGCGCCGTTCGCGGATCGGCCGGCACCTCGGACGCGAAATGCGCCCGGATCGTCTCGACCCGCGCCGCGACGACATCGCTATATCCCTGATGCGGTCCGCGGTGCAGCGCGTGGCCCGACAACAAGGCGGCAGGCTCGCAGGCGGGAAGCATCAGGCCGTTGCGACCGAAATGCTGAAGCGCAAAGCCTTCACCGACCAACTCCTCGAACATCGCGGCCATCTGGGCGCGCTGAAGCAACGCGATCGGAATCAGGTGATGACGCTGGAACCCGGTTTGCGGCGGCGGCGCTCTGTACCAGCCGCGTCCGGGCATCAGCTACCGCGGCCGAGCTCGACGATAACCGTCGATCGCTGACCCAATTTGCCCGGCGGCGGCAGCATCTCGACCCACTCGTCCGCCTCCAGACCGCGCATCGTCCGCGCATGCTCGACCGGCCCGTTGAGCATCATGTCGAGCGCGAGCCGCGAAAGCCGCCGCACCATATCGGCGACCGTCCAGCCATCGGGTATCCGTGCTTCCAGTTCCTGCCCGGAAAACAGCGCGAGCCCCCGCGTGCCGATGCTCGCGCCGCCATCGCCGATATCCTTGCGGCGGAATGCGACGAGATGGAGGATCGGCGGCATCCCGCTGACCAGCATTTCGGCGATCGACGCACGAAATTGCGGGGCGTCGGACCACAAACGCGCCGGCGACCAGAATATGTGGCTGGCGTCGCACAGGTCGATCAGCAGCACCATCATCTTGAAAAATTCGCGCATCCGCGTCGGCTCGCCGGCCGACGATTTCGGTCCGCCTTTGCGTCCGGGTTCGCGCTCCGGGACAAAAACCCAGCACAGACCCCCATCGCGCCATTGGCGCGGCAGGCTCGCGGCGAGCAGGCTCGTCGACGGGTGGTCGGGATCGGCGAGGTCGAGCGCTGCTGCGTCGGCAGGCCCGGCGAGGACCGACACAGCTCCGAATGTCAGGCGAAAACGCGGCGCGGCGATCAATGCCTCGGCGTCGCCGCTCGTGCCTTCGACCCGTTCGGGCTTCAACCCCATGCGGCGTAGTAGCGCTTCAATGCTCTCGCCCGCGCCGCGCTGCATCGCCGCTCCGACAATCAGGGCAAAGGGTTCCGGCGGAACCGGCAGAATCAGGCCATCATTGTTCCCGGCATGCATGGTGCTGCTCGCCCTTCGTGGGTTCACGCCTGCATCGCAAGACTTGCAACAATGTTCAAACGCTTATTCGAACATGTCGGGAAGTTAATCCCGGCCGCTGCGTCAGATCGCGACCTGGCTTCCCAGTTCGACGACGCGATTGGTCGGCAGGCGGAAATATTCCATCGCGCTTTCCGAATTGCGCAGCATCCACGCGAACAGCTTTTCGCGCCAGATAGGCATCCCCGGCTTGCTCGCCGCGATCAGCGTCTGCCGCGACAGGAAAAAGCTGGTCTCGATCATCTTGAACTCGCCGCCGCAGCTCGTGACGCGGGTCAGCGCTTCGGGCACGTCGATCGGCTGCATGAAACCGTAATTTAGCACCAACCGGTGGAACCCCTGCCCCAGATCTTCGAGCAGGCAGAATTTCTCCTCCTTCACGAAGGGCACGTCGGCGATCTTGATCGTCAGCAGGATGATCCGCGCGTGCAGCACCTTGTTGTGCTTGAGATTGTGGAGCAGCGCGTGCGGCACACCGTCGCTGCTCGACGTCATGAACACCGCGGTGCCGGGCACACGTGTCGCGCTGTTTGCGGCCGATTTGACGAAGACCGGGATCGGCATCGCGCCCTCGGCCATTTCCTGCTGCATCAGCTTGCGCCCGCGCGACCAGGTCGTCAGCATCGTGAAGATGGTCAGGCCGATCGCCAGCGGCACCCAGCCGCCGTCGGGCACTTTGATCAAATTCGCGCCGAAATAGGCGATGTCGACGATGAAGAAGACCGCAAGGATCGGCAGCGCCTTCCACGCCGGCCACTTCCACAGCGTGAACAGCACGACGCTCATCAGACAGGTGTCGATGAACATCGCCCCGGTCACTGCAATGCCATAGGCCGCGGCAAGATTGCTCGACGATCCGAAGAAGAGGACGAGGATGATCACCATCACCATCAGGCCCCAATTGACCATCGGGATATAGATCTGTCCCGCCGCCGACGCGCTCGTATGTTCGACGCGCAGGCGCGGCATGAAGCCCAGCTGGATCGCCTGCTGGGTCAGCGAGAAGGCGCCCGAAATCACCGCCTGGCTTGCGATGATCGTCGCGAGGATCGCGAGGATGACGACGGGCACCTGCCAAGCCTCGGGCATCATCTGGAAAAAGGGATCGGCGATCAGGTCGGCGCGCGGCCCCATCTCTGCCTCGAGCACCATCGCCCCCTGCCCCATATAGTTCAGCATCAGCGCGGGCAGGACAAAGGTCAGCCAGCTCAGCCCGATCGGCCCGCGCCCGAAATGCCCCATGTCGGCGTAAAGCGCCTCGGCCCCCGTCACCGCGAGTACGACTGCGCCGAGCGCGATGAAGGCGGTGAAACCGTCGACATAAAAGAAGCGCAGCGCGTTCACCGGGTTCAGCGTCTCGAGGATGATTCCCGGATGGTCGACGATGTGGATCATCCCCAGGATCGCAAGCATCGTGAAATAGGCGAGCATGATCGGCCCGAACAGCGCGCCGACCTTGGCCGTCCCGCGCGACTGAATCGCGAAAATACCGATCAGGATCGCCAGCGCGATCGGCACGATATAAGGCTCGAAGCCCTTGTTGACGTAACTCAGCCCCTCGGTCGCCGAAAGCACCGACATCGCCGGGGTGATCATGCTGTCGCCATAGAAAAGCGCGGTCGCGAACACGCCAAGCAAGATGATCGGCCAGGTCCAGCGCTTTTCGCCCGACGAACGGCTGATCAGCGCGAGGAGCGCAAGGCTGCCCCCCTCGCCCTTGTTGTCGGCCTTCATGATCGTCAGAACATATTTGAAAGTGACGACGAGCATCATCGACCAGAAGACGAGGCTCAGCACGCCATAGATGTGCAGCCGGTCGGGCTCGATCGGGTGATGCCCGGCAAATGTCTCGCGGAACGCGTAAAGCGGACTCGTGCCAATGTCGCCGAACACGACGCCGATTGCACCGACGGCAAGCTTCAGCTTGCCATCGCCATGATGTCCGTGGCCGTAATGGGCCGTTTCGGCGGCAGCAGTGGCAGCGCGTGGAGCGCTATCCGCCGCCTGTTGCGACTCAGCAGTCATCGCGCGCCTTTAGACGAGCCTGAGCCTTTGGAATAGGTTTCAATTCGGGACGTCCCCGGCCGGTGCATCGGCCGGAGTTTCACCAGGAGTTTCGGCCGGCGCTTCGGAAGGAAGCTGCGGCCCAAGCGCCTGACGCAGTTGCGCAAGACGCATCTCGAGGTCGCGCCGCCAGGGCGCATCGGCCGGACTGCGCGCAAGAAGCTGGCTCCACACCGCTTCGGCGCCTTTCAGGTCGCCCCCCTGCGCCAGCGCAAGACCCGCAAAGAAGGGCGGCGCCGGATGCGACGGATCGCGCTTCGCTGCCTCGTCGAATGCAAGCGCCGCCGCGGGCGACATCATGCCGCCGCCATGCGCCGCGAGCGCGTTGCCCAGCCCGACCCAAAGGTCGACATTGTCGGGATATTTCTCGAGTCCCTTCTCGAGCGTCTTCGCCGCAAGTTCGGTCTTTCCGGTGCGCGCAAAACCGTCGGACATGCCGAGCCACTGCGCGGCCGGGCCAAAGCGTTCGGACATGCCCTGCCGCTGGTCGGTCAGCGCGTCGCCAAAGCTTTCGGGTTCCTCGGGCGCCGCGACCGGCTTGCCGGCAAGCGACGGATGGCCCTGCAACGCATAGCCCGCCAGCCCGAGCATCACCGCGGCCCCGGCCAGCGGCCGCGCTGCGGCAGGCAGCTTGCCGAGCCAGAAGATGCCGCCAATGGTCAAAAGCGCGACGAGCACTACCCAGAGCCAGATCATGCCGCGCCCTCCTCTTCGTCGTTCGCATTGCGGCGAAAGCGACCGAAGGCCAGCCATCCGCCGAGCGCGAGGAAGAGCAAGGGCCCGAGCCAAAGCAGCGCCGTCGCGCCGTCGAACGGCGGATCGTAACTGACCCAATTGCCATAACGCGCGACGAGCCATGTCTTGATTTCCGCCGGGCTTTCGCCCGCCGCGATCTTGCTGCGCACTTCGTGGCGCATATCGCCCGCCAGCGGCGCATCGCTATCCGCAATCGACTGCCCCTGACAGACGAGGCAGCGCAATTCCTCCATCAGCGCCTTTGCACGCGCTTCGTCGGCAGGATCCTTGAGTTGCTGATACGCATAAGGCGCGGGGGGCAGCCGGTCCTGCGCCGCCAGCGGTAGCGCCAGCGCGCCCAGTAGGCAAAGAAGGACGAACCGCAGGCTCACTTCATCGCCTCAAGCTTCGCGACGATCTCGGGCACCTGCTCCGCAAGGATCACGCCCTGAATCTGTTCGCGAATGATTCCCTTGCCATCGATCAGGAAGGTTTCGGGCACGCCCGAAGATCCCAATGCGATCTGGACGCTGCTCTGCATGTCCGACCCGATGCGGTCGAACGGATTGCCATATTCGCGCAGGAACATCGTGACATCCTCGGGGCGGTCGCGGATGGCGATCCCGTCGATCGGAACACCTGCGGCCTTCAGCGCTTCGAGCTGCGGCGCTTCGGCGCGGCACGGAATGCACCAGCTTGCGAACACATTGACCAGCCGCGGGCGTCCGTCGGCAAGCTGGCTGCTTTTCAGCCCCGCGACACCGGCAGTCGCCGGCGGCAGGTCGAACAGCGGCATCGGCTTGTCGATCCATTGCGACTGGATCAGCGTTTCGGCTGGCGTCACCAGCCGATAGACGAAGGCGCCGAACAGCAACCCCATGATCGCCAGCGGTACAAACAGGACCCAGCGGTTCTTCATGGCGCGAAACGCTCCCCGGCTTTGCGGGCGCGACGCGCGCGCCAGATGTTCAGCAATTGCGCACGCCCCAGCAGCGACAGCGCGGCGCCGATCGCGATCAGCGCGCCGCCGAGCCATATCCACCACACCAGCGGCTTCCACCACAGGCGGATCTGGTAACGGTCGGCGCTGCCGTCGTCGCTCGTCACCGGCTGGCCGAGCACCGCATAGAGCTGCCCGCCCGGCCGCGTCAGCAGCGCGGCCTCGTTGGTTTCGGTCGGCGCGGTTCCCATCAGCCCGGGGAAAGTGCGCGCTTCGGGCTTCATCGTGAAGCTTGCGCCCGACGGGGTCGTCGCCACCAACGTCCCCTCGATCGCGGTATAATTGGGGCCTGCCACCGGCTTGACGCCAACGAACGTCACCTTGAAATCGCCAACCTTCACCACCTCGCCGGGCGCCGCGGCGACCAGCCTTTCCTTGATGAAGGCGCTTTCGGCGCCCATGCCGGCAAGGCACACCGCGACGCCGAAATGCGCGACCACCATGCCCCATGTCGGCAACGGCGTGCGGCGCAGGTTGCGACCCCACAGGGGCGCCAGGCTCGCAACGGCCACAATCCCCGCGACGGTCATGCCAAGCAGCGGCAAGATGCCGACCTTGCCGCCGAACAGGATGAGCGCGAAGAGAACCGCTGCGCCCGCGAGGATCGCGGCGGGGAGCCGCGACCATAATTTCGTGCCGTCGTCCTTGCGCCAGTTCAGCAGCGGCCCGGCCACCATCACGAGGCACAGGATCAGCGCCAGCGGCCCGGCGACCTTGTTATAATAAGGCGGACCGACCGAAATCTTCTCGCCCATCGCTTCCGCGACGATCGGATAGAGCGTGCCGAGCAGGACGAGCGCGAGGATCGTCGTGAGCAACAGATTGTTGATCACCAGCGAACCCTCGCGGCTCAGCAGCGCGAATTTCTTGCCCTCGGCGACGCTTCCGGCGCGGAGCGCGAACAGGGTCAGCGCCCCGCCGATATAAATCGCCATCAGCGCGAGCAGGAACGTGCCGCGCTCGGGATCGACCGCGAAACTGTGAACGCTGGTGAGCAGCCCCGACCGGACGATGAACGTGCCAACCATCGACATCGAAAAACCGACAACCGCCAGCATGACGGTCCACGCGCGCAGCGCGTTGCGGGTGGCGGTCACCGCCACCGAATGAAGCAAGGCCGCACCCGCGAGCCAAGGCACGAGCGAGACATTCTCGACCGGATCCCAGAACCACCAGCCGCCCCAGCCCAGCTCATAATAGGCCCAGTAACTGCCCGCGGTGATGCCGAGGGTCAGGAAGATCCAGCTTCCCAGCACCCACGGACGCATCGCGCGGGCAAAGGCGGGGCCGATCTCGCGTGTGATCAGCGCACCGACGGCAAAGCTGAACGCGACCGATAGCCCGACATAACCGACGTAAAGCGTCGGCGGATGGAAGGCGAGCCCGATGTCCTGCAGCAACGGGTTGAGCCCTTGCCCGTCGGGCGGTGCTACCGGCAAACGTTTGAACGGATTCGACGAAAACAGCAGGAAAGCAAAGAAGCCGAGGCTCAGCGCGGCCTGCGCGGCCAGCGTCGCGATCAGCGTGTCCTCGCGCAGCCGCTTTTCGAAAATCGCGATCAGCCCGCCCGACAGCGACAGGATCATCAGCCACAGCAGCATCGATCCTTCGTGGTTGCCCCACGTTCCCGCGACCTTAAAGATCATCGGTTTCAGGCTGTTGCTGTTCCGCGCGACAAGCTCGACCGACATGTCGGAGCGCACGAACAATGCAATGAGCAGGCCGAACGCAACCGCCGTCAGCACGCCTTGCGCGACGCTGGCCGGGCGCACCAGCGCTGCCAGATCCTTCGATCCGCCGCGCAGGAAAAGCGTTCCCGCAACAAGCGACAGACAGGCGAGCGCCGCCGCGATCCACAACAGGGCCAGACCGAGTTCGGCGATCATGTCGCAGCCGGGGCCTTCATATTCTTCGGCATGTCACCCATCTGCGGCGGCATATAGCGTTCGTCATGCTTCGCGAGGATGCGGTCGGCGACGAATGTCCCGTCGGCGCGCATCCGGCCGTCGGCGACCATGCCGCTCTCTTCGCCGAACAGGTCGGGGACGATGCCCGTATATTCGACCGGCACCGACGCCTTGCCGTCGGTTGCGACGAAGCGGATCGTCAGCCCGTCGCTCTGGCGTTTGATGCTCCCCTTGGCGACCATCCCACCCAGCCGCATCGGCTCATCGACCGCGGCCTTGCCACCCTCGATCTCGACCGGCGTGCGGAAATAGGCCGCCTCGTCGCGCAGCGCACTCGCGGCGAGCACGCCGGCACCGCCGACGCCGCACAGCGCGACCAGCGCCAGAACCAGCCGTTGATGCTTGGCCTTCACTTACGATCCTTTCGCAGCGCGTCGCTGCGCTTCTCGGCCTTTTTCATTGCGCGCCAGCTTGCCCACAGCACCGCGCCGGTGAGCAACACCGTCAGCCCATAGGCCGCGGCGACAAACGCCCACTGACCGCCCCCGCTGATTACCCCCGTCACGCGTCAAATCCCCTCGTCGTCCGCCAGCCGCCTGAGCCGTGCCGCGACGCGGTTGTCGGCGATGATCCGCCGCATCCGCATCAGCACGATGGCACCGAATAGCAACGAAAAACCAAGCACGGTCAAGCCCAGCGGCCATAACAGCGCGCCGTCGATGCTCGATCCGCGCAGCGTGATGCTCGGCCCTTGATGCAGGCTATTCCACCACACGACGCTGCGGTTGATGATCGGAATGTTGATCGCGCCGACCAGCGCATAAATCGCCGCGCCGCGCGACAGCGATCCGCCTTGCCGCTGCCCGTCGTCGCCGCTCGTCAAAGCAATGAAGCCCGCATAAAGGAACAGCAGGACCAGCATCGAGGTCATCCGCCCGTCCCATTCCCACCAGGTTCCCCAGGTCGGGCGCCCCCAGATCGATCCGGTCGCAAGGCAAAGCGCGGTAAACAACATGCCGGGTACGGCGATGGCGCGCGCCGCTATGCCCGACAACGGGTGGCGCCACACGAGCTGGATCAGCCCCGCGATGGCAAGCGAGGTCCAGCCGCCCATGCCGAGCCAGGCCGACGGCACGTGAACATACAGGATCCGCGCGGTTTCGCCTTGCTTATAGTCGCCGGGAACCATCGCCAATCCGGCCCACGAGCCCGCGAGCACGAGCAACAGCCCGATGCTCAGCAGCCACGGTGTCAGCGGCTTGGCAATCGCAAGAAAGCGCGTGGGGTTGGCGTAAGCATGCATCGGGTCGCGTCGTCCTTAAGCGAGCCAGAGAAAGGGGTCCAGCAATTTGCCCGGCGCGACCCGGCGGCTCCTCTTTTGCCGCTCCGGCGCACACCGTCAACCGTCGTCGATTAACGCCGTGCCTGCTTGCTGCCTTTGAGCCATGTCAAATTGGCGGGGCACCTCGCCCGAAACTCACCCCTCCGGGCGCGTCCATATCCAGCTTCCGGTCACCGCCGCGGCAAGCACCGGAACCATCACCCACGGCCAGGGCGAAAAGATCGCGGCCAGCACGATGCTGAAGGCAAAGGCGGCGGTTGCGGCGATCTTGCCCTTGCGACTGATCGCGCCCTTTTCGCGCCAGGCGACGATATGATGTCCGAAATGCGGGTGCGTCAGCAGCCAGTTTTCGAGCCGCGGCGACGAGCGCGCGAAACAGAAGGCCGCGAGAATCACGAACGGCACCGTCGGCAGCAGCGGCAGAAAGGCGCCGATCGCGCCAAGCCCCAACGACGCCCAGCCTGCGACCAGATAGAAATGCCGTTTCATCAAGGGCTGGCTTAGCGGAAATCGAACCCCGCGCCAGCCCTCGAAGATATCAGCCGCGCCCGATCAGCTTCTGCGCCATCCGGTCGGCAACGGCCGACGCCGGCGCGCCGCTCGCCTTGCTCTCAGCCCAGATTTCGGCAAGCCGACCCGGAATCTGATGAATCCGGCTCTCGACTTCCTCGCGGTTGCCCTGCCCCAGATATTCGAGCGCGACGTTGATGATCCCGCCCGCATTGATCACATAATCGGGGGCATAGACGATCCCGCGATCGTGCACCCGCTGTCCGTCGGCGGCAGTCGCGAGCTGGTTGTTCGCACCGCCTGCGATGATCGGTACGCGCAGCTTCTCGATGCTTTGCTCGGTCAGGATCGCACCGAGCGCATTCGGGCTCAGTACGTCGGCTTCGATCTCCATAATCGCCGCCGAATCGGCCAGCTCCGCACCCAGTTCTTCCGCCAGCGCCTTTGCGCGCGCCAGATTGACGTCGGCGAGGGTCAGGATCGCGCCATCGGCGGCCAGCCGCCTCGCGACCCCGCCGCCCACGCTGCCGACGCCCTGAATCGCAACACGCACCCCTTTTGCACTATCGGCGCCGAGTCCCTGCTTGATCGCGGCGAGGATACCCAGATAGACACCGAGCGCGGTCTGCGGGCCAGGATCGCCACCGACTTCGTCGCCCGCGACGGGTAAGCCGCTGACATGCTTGGTCTGATGGGAAATCGCGACGATGTCGGCGACCGACATGCCAACATCTTCGGCGGTTACATAGGCACCGCCGAGCGAATCGACCGCACGGCCGAAGGCGGCAAGCAGCTCGGGGGTCTTGACGCCATTTTCGTCGGCAAGGATCACGCCCTTGCCGCCGCCCATCGGCAGGCCCGCCATCGCATTCTTGTAGCTCATGCCGCGCGACAGGCGCAGCGCATCGGTGATCGCCGCCGCGCGCTGCGGATAATGCCAGTAACGGACGCCGCCCGCGCCCGGGCCGAGGTGCGTCGAGTGGACGGCGATGACCGCCGTCAGCCCGCTCTGCCGGTCACGGAACATGTGAACATGCTCATGATCGTCGAAATCGGCGAAATCCCAGACAGCGGACATATTTCATCCTCACGTTAAAAAATTACGTGAACAAGCAATAATGCAACAGGCGCACCGAGTCACCCCAAAAGCGTCTATGCGCAATGATAGAGAAAATGGGGCGACCAACGGGGCTCGAACCCGCGACCTCCGGTACCACAAACCGGCGCTCTAACCAACTGAGCTATGGTCGCCACACGTCGGGCGAAACCGCCTGCGACAGCGCGCGGCGATAGGCGCGCCCTCCCCCTTCGTCAAGCATTGTTCGCTCACGCGGACACCACTAAAAGCACGCCATGGCTGGCAACGAACATGTCGACATGGCGACCTCGGGCGCCGACCGCACCGCCGAGCGGCTCGCCGCCGTCCCCGGCATCCGCCGCGCACCGACGCCAAAGCTGCAACAGTTCATGCTGTCCGGCTTTCTCGACGCCGAAACCTGCGCCGCACTGATCGCGCAGATCGACCGCGACGTGCGCCCTTCAACGATCGCCGATCCCAATGGCGACGACGCATTTCGCACCAGCACCACCTGCGACCTCGATCATCGCGACCCGATCGTGGTCGCAGTCAACGACCGACTCCACGACCTCACCGGCATCCCGCGCGAATATGGCGAACCGATGCAGGGACAGCGCTATGACGTCGGACAGGAATTCAAGGCGCACACCGATTATTTCGATCCGCACGGCGCCGACTGGGAAACCTATTGCGCGATACCGGGTCAACGTAGCTGGACGCTGATGATCTACCTTAACGAACCCGATGCGGGCGGCGCGACGCGTTTTCTAGCGACAGGGAAGATGCACCAGCCCGAGAAGGGCAAGCTGCTCGCGTGGAACAATGTGCGGCCCGACGGAACCGCCAACCCCGAAACGCTCCACCACGGGATGAAGGTGCGCAAGGGACGCAAATATATTATCACCAAATGGTTTCGCGAGCGCCCCTGGCCGTGGGCCGAGGGGGAACTGGCCTAAGCCAGCTCCCGCCCCGCCTTCACTTGACCAGGCGGTACTGGAAGTTCAGCGTCAGCGTGTTGGAGACGCGGCCGGGTTCGACCGGGGTCGCCTTCGCCGAACCGGCGTCCATCGCCATGCGCACCATTGGCATCGGCGGCTGCGGTCCAAAGCTGCCGCCTTCGCTGATCGATACCAGTTCGACGCCGCGGAACCCGGCGAGCCGCGCATAGTCCTGCGCTTTCGCTTCGGCCGCCTTGATCGCGGTGCCGCGCGCGCCGACGAGCTGCGCGTCAGGATCCTTCATACCAAAGAAGGGACCGTCGATGTTAGTACCGCCCGCCGCGACGAGGGCATCGAGCAGCGGGCCGATGTCTTCGATCTTCGGTGTCGTGGCGCGCACCGTGTTGCTCACCTGATAACCCAGGAAGCGCGGCGGCTGGCCGTCACCGCGGTTGTTATAATCATATTGCGGCGACAGGCTGATGCCGCTCGTCTGAATGTCTTCGGCCTTGATCCCGCGTGCTTTCGCGGCGGCAATCAGCTTGTCCATCGCGGCGGCATTCTGGCGCATCGCTTCGACCGCGGTCGGTGCGGTGGTCGTCACGCCGGCACCGACCGTTGCCTGATCGGGGCGCGAACGCACTTCCTCGCTGACCGCGAAGGCCAGGATCGGGCCCTGGATCGTTGCTGCTGTCACCGTCGAACCTCCCTGCTGCGCGAGCGCGGGCGTTGCCGCCATCAGCGCCAGTCCGGTTGCCATAACGGCGAACATTTGCTTCGTCATTTCATTCTCCTGTGAACCGGGCTTCCGGTCATCTGTGATGTCCGCCCCGTAACGCAGACGGAGCAGACCCGTTCCGGCCTTTGTGCTGAGTGCGCTTGCATGATGCTGAACGTATCGGTAGCGCGCCGTTCATCATGGCAGCTCCCATTCTTTCATATGAAGGCCTCGGCCTTGTGCAGGGCAGCGGCTGGCTGTTCCAGGATCTCGACATCTATGTCGGCGAACGCGACCGGCTCGCGCTGATCGGCCGCAACGGCGCGGGCAAGACGACGCTGCTCAAACTGCTCGCCGGACAGATCGATGCCGACAAGGGCAAGCGCGTGATCGTGCCGGGCACGCATGTCGTGATGCTCGAACAGGAACCCGATTTTTCGTCTTTCTCGACATTGATGGATTTCGCCGTTGCCGCGCCGAACGCACCCGAGGAGCATGAAGTCGCCGCGATTGCCGATCAGCTCGGTATCGACATGACCCGCACCGCCGCCAGCGCCTCGGGCGGCGAGCGTCGCCGCGCGGCGCTCGCCCGCGCGCTCGCACAAAATCCCGACGTGCTGCTGCTCGACGAGCCGACCAACCATCTCGACCTCGCCGCGATCGACTGGCTCGAAAGCTGGCTCGCGCGCTATACCGGCGCCTTTGTCGCGATCAGCCACGACCGGACCTTCCTGACGCGCCTGACGCGCCAGACGCTGTGGCTCGACCGCGGCAGCATCCGCCGCAAGGAAATCGGTTTCGGCGGCTTCGAAGAGTGGAGCGACGCCGTTGCCGCCGAAGAAGTGCGCGCCGCACAGCGCCTCGATTCGAATTTGCGCCTTGAAGCGCACTGGCTCGAACGCGGCGTCACCGCGCGCCGCAAGCGCAATCAGGGCCGGCTCGAGAAACTCAAGGAAATGCGCGCGACCCGTGCCGCGATGATCGGCGGCCCCGGGGTCGCCAAGCTCGGTCTCGCCAACGACGATGTCCGCTCGAAATCGGTGATCGTCGCCGAGGGTGTGTCGAAAAGCTTCGGCGATCGCACGATCATCAAGAATCTCGATTTCCGCGTCCAGCGCGGCGACCGCATCGGCATCGTCGGCGCAAACGGCGCGGGCAAATCGACTCTGCTCAAGCTGCTCACGGGCGAGATTCAGCCCGATGAAGGCAGCATCACCCTCGCCCCGACGCTCGACGGCATCGTCATCGACCAGCAGCGCAGCCTGCTGTCGCCGGAAAAAACCGTCCGCGACATCCTCGCCGACGGCGGCGACTGGGTCGAGGTGCGCGGGATCAAAAAGCATATTCAGGGCTATTTGAAGGAATTCCTTTTCGACCCCGGCGTCATGGAGGCCAGCGTCGGTGCGCTGTCAGGCGGCGAACGCTCACGCCTCCTGCTTGCGCGCGAATTCGCCCGCGAATCGAACCTGCTCGTGCTCGACGAACCAACGAACGACCTCGACCTCGAAACGCTCGACCTGTTGCAGGAAGTTATCGCCGACTATGCCGGCACCGTGCTGCTCGTCAGCCACGACCGCGATTTTCTCGACCGAACCGTCACCGTGACGCTCGGCCTCGACGGGTCGGGCAAGGTCGATATCGTCGCGGGCGGCTATGCCGATTGGGAAGCGAAGCGGGTCAAACCCAATGCCGCGAAGACGAAAGCGGCGACCGCCGCGCCGCCGCCACCACCGACCGCGCGCAAGAAATTGAGCTACAAGGACCAGCGCGACTACGACCTCCTCCCCGGCCGGATCGAGGAGATCGAGACGGAAATGGGCGCAATCGAGATCGAACTGTCCGACGGCAGCCTCTTTACGCGCGACAATGCGCGCTTCACGGCACTCACCGCAAAACTCGACAAGCTGCGCGACGAGAAGGCCGCCGCGGAGGATCGTTGGCTGGCGCTCGCCGAAGAGGTCGAAGCGCTGGGCTGATCACCCCGTTCCGTAGAATCGCGCCAGCCGGTCGAGCGCCAGCCCCAGCACCAGCTTGCCCGATCGCGCGGGCCACCCCAGTGCCTTCTCCGCGCCGCCGATCCCCTCACCCGCGCAGATTACGCGCCAGCAAATGTCGGCCAGCCCAGGGCCCGCGGCATCGAGCGCCGCATGAAAGCGCTTGTGCGCGTCGATCCGCGCCAGCGACGCATCCGACGCCCGCGCGCCGCCCCGGCTTTTTCCCGGCGGCGCGGCGCCCCACCGCATCGTCACCCGAGCCGCCAGCCCCGCGCGCTCATAATCGCCGCGCAACCGCTCACCCGCAGCAAGTTGCGTCCCCGTCAACATTCCACGCGATGCCAGCCAGGCGATCGGGCTTTCGCAGACATTCACCGTCACATGCCGCATTACCTGTGGCCCTGCCTTACCGGGATCGATCCGGTCGTCGGGGTGGAGGCGCGTTTCGAGGCGGCGTGTAGTCATGCGATTCTCCTGTGCTGCACGCCGGGCTTGACACTGGAATATTTTGTAGGAAAGAAGAAACCGATTTGGTTATTCAAGGATCGGTCCCATGATCAACAGTATCCGTTCCGTCCGTCGCGCCAAGGGCCTGACGCTCGAGGAGGTCGGCCAGCGCTGCGTTCCGCCGACCACCGCGCAAACGATCGGACGGCTCGAAACGGGGACCCGTACCCTGTCGCTTGGTTGGATGAACCGCATCGCCGCCGCGCTGGGCGTCGATGCCGCCGAACTCGTCCAGCTACCGCAGGATACGCAGCTCACGATCACCGCGCTCCTCGGCGCCGAGGGGGCGCTGGCGCCCACCCGCGTCGAACAGGCGCTCACCGCACGCCCGGGCGAGGATATGGTCGCGGTCCGCGTCACCTCATCGATCGGCGACTATCGGGCGGGAGACGAAATCTGGTGCCGCCGGATCGAAGGCGATTGGGGCAGCGTGCTCAACCGCGATCTTCTCGTCCCGCGTCCCGCCGGCCGCTTCTTTTTTGCCCGCCTGCTCAACGTCGACGGAGAGAAACTCCATCTTCTCCCGCTCGGTACCGGCCAGCGCCAGCAGGTCGTTTCCAATCCGCCGTGGGCCGCTGTCGCCACTCGCCTGCTCCGCACGCTCTGAGTGCCCGTCGTTCCGCCACTGCGCGTCCTGTCGATCGCGACGCTGTTTCCCGACGCCGCCCGGCCGAATTTCGGGCTGTTCGTCGAGAAGAGCCTGCGCGCGCTTGCGGCACAGCCGGGCATCCAATTGATCGTCGTCGCCCCTGTCGGCCTGCCGCCCTTCCCGCTCTCCCTACACAAACGCTATCGCGCGCTGCGCAGCCTTCCGCGCAGCGAGCAATGGAACGGACTCACCGTGCTGCGTCCGCGCTTTACACTGATCCCGCGTTTCGGCGCGCGCTTCAATCCGGCGCAGGTCGCGCGCGCGGTCCTTTCCTCCACGCGAGAGCAGCCATTCGATGTCGTCGATGCGCAATTTTTCTACCCCGATGGCCCCGCCGCAATGCGCGTCGCCAGCACGCTCGGCCTGCCCTTTTCGGCCAAGGCCCGCGGCGCCGATATCAGCCACTTCGGCCACCATCCGGCAACCCGGCCGCAGGTGATCGAAACGGGCGAGAAAGCCGCGGGCCTGCTCGCCGTCTCCGACGCCATGCGCAGCGACATGGCGGAAATCGGCATCGATCCGGCCAAGATCGCGGTCCACTATACCGGCATCGATACCGCACGCTTCCACCCCGGAGAACGCGCGGCCGCGCGCGCCGCACTCGGCAAGGACGACACGCCCGCTATCCTGACCGTCGGCGCGCTCATCCCGCGCAAGGGACAGAAGTTGGTGATCGAGGCGCTGCCCGCCCTGCCCGGCGTCGACTATTGGCTCGCAGGTGCCGGCGACGAAGAAGACCGATACCGCGCACTCGCAGGCACACTCGGCGTTGAGGCGCGCATCCATTTCATGGGCCCAGTCGCCAACGCCGACCTGCCACAGCTTTATCGCGCCGCCGATGCGGTGGTCATGCCGTCGGCGAGCGAAGGCCTCGCCAATGCCTGGGTAGAGGCGCTTGCCTGCGGCACGCCGATCGTGATCAGCGATGCGGGTGGCGCCGCCGAACTGGTGACCTCGCCCGCCGCCGGCCGCATCGTCGGCCGCACCCCGGCGGCAATCGCCGACGCGGTCCGGACCATCCTCGCAAACCCGCCCGAACCGTCCAGTGTGGCGGCAAGCCTCGACGGCCGCTTCGACTGGGATCGCAACGGACGCGAACTCGCCGCGCATCTGCGCGGCTGCGCCCGACGCTAGATACGGGAACGCCGGCCCGCTCTTCCGAGCGGACCGGCGTCAATTTCACCGAACAAGATCGCCTCAGACGACCGCGCCGTCGTCCTTGCGTTCGACGCGTTCGCCGCCCTCGATCCCCGCCGACGTGCGCGGAATGAAGCTGTCAGGCCCGACCTTCAGCCACACCAGCACCGGCGTCGACATCAGCACCGACGAATAGCCGCCGATAAACACGCCGAACAGCATCGCTGCGGTAAAGCCGAAAATCACATCGGGGCCAAAGAGCAACAACATGCCGAGCGCCAGCACCATCGCGACGGTCGTCATTACGGTACGCGACAGCGTCTCGTTGATGCTCAGGTTGAGGAGCGGAACGATCTCCATCTTCCTGTATTTTTTCAGATTCTCGCGAATTCGGTCATAGACCACGATGGTGTCGTTCAGCGAATAGCCGACGATCGTCAGCAGCGCCGCGACGCTGTTCAGGTCGAACTGCATCTGCGTCACCGCGAACAGGCCGAAGGTCAGCGAAACCTCGTGGAAAAGGCGCCCGAGCGCACCGACGCCGAACTGCCATTCGAAGCGTATCCAGATGTAGATGGAAATGCCGAGAATCGCGAGCCCAAGGCTGATCGCACCGGTGCGGATCAATTCGCCAGACACCTTGCCCGACACGGTTTCGACCGATCCGGTCTTCGCGGTCGGAAAGGCCTTCTGGATCCCCGCGACCAGTTGCTGCCCCGCGCGTTCGGCTGCGGCCTTGTCGCCTTCGGGCAACGCAGTACGGATCGATACCGCCTTGTCGGACCCGAACTGCTGGATCGTCGCTTCGCCAAGGCCGATATCGCCGACCTTTTCACGGATTTCGTCGATCGGTGGCATCGCCTGGGTAAATTCGACGCGAACCGACTGGCCGCCGACGAAATCGACGCCCAGGTTGAGCCCCTTCACCGCGACCAGAGCGATCGACACCGCCACGAGGAAAAAGCTCATGAACGAGGCGAGTTTCCGCCAGCGCAGGAAATCGATGTTGGTGTCGTCAGGAACGAGTTTTAGCAAGCGCATCGTTTCGCTCCCTTAAATGTTGATCGACGTCGGACGCGTGGTCCGCAGCCAATGGGCGACGAACATGCGCGTGACGGTAACGGCGGTGAAAACGCTGGTGACGATGCCGATGGTCAAAACCACGGCGAAGCCCTTGATCGGGCCCGATCCGAACCAGAACATCAACGCGGCGGCGATGACGTTCGTGACGTTGGCGTCGAAAATCGCGCGGCTGGCTTCGGAATATCCGAGTTCGATCGCCTGAAAGACCTTTCGCCCGCGTTTCAACTCCTCACGTATGCGTTCGTTGATCAGCACGTTCGCATCGACCGCGGCACCGATCGTCAGCACGAAGCCCGCGATGCCCGGAAGCGTCAGCGTCGCATTGAACGCCGCCATGACCGCGATGATCAGGAAGACGTTAAAGACCAGCGCGACGCAAGCATAGACGCCGAAGCGGCCATAAACGACAAGCATCAGCACCAGCACCGACACCGTGGCGATGATCCCGGCGATCGCGCCCTTGCGGATCGAGTCGGCACCAAGCTCCGGGGTCACCGTGCGTTCTTCGACGACGGTCATCTTCACCGGCAGGGCGCCCGAACGCAGCGAGATTGCCAGCGCATTGGCGCTCGCGACGCTGAAGCTGCCAGAAATCTGGGCGCTGCCGCCCAAAATCGGTTCGTTGATCGACGGCGCCGACAGCACCTTGCCGTCGAGGACCATCGCGAAACGTTTGCCGACGCTCTGCGCCGTCACCTTTGCAAAGGTGCTCGAGCCGCCCGAATCGAAGCGGATCGAAACGACCGGCTGGTTGTTCTGCGGGTCATAGCTTTGCTTTGCGTCGATCAACTGCTCGCCGCTAATCATCACCTGTCGGCGCAGCACTTCGAACGCGGCACCGCTGCCCTCGCCCTCGGCATAGGGTACGATTTCGCTGCCAACCGGGACACGACCCGCAGCAGCTTCGGCCGGATCGGCGTTGGCGTCCACCATGCGGAATTCAAGCCGCGCGGTCTTGCCGATCAGTTCCTTGAGTGCCGCGGGATCCTGTAGGCCGGGAACCTGCACGACGACGCGGTCGGTGCCTTCGCGGATGATCGTCGGTTCGCGCGTACCGAGCGCGTTGACGCGCTTGTCGATGATATCGCGCGCGGTATCCATCGCGTTCGCGACAGCCTGTGCCTGCCCGGCTCCGGTCGGGGTCATCTCGATCCGCGTCGAATTTACGACCGTGACCGTCCAGTCGCGCTGGCCCGTCAGCTGTGCGCCCCGCGTCTCGTTGAACAGGCGTTCGCGCGCTTCGTCGAGTTTCGCGAGGTCACGCACAAGGAAGCTGATCTTCCCGCCCGACGTCGACAGTTCGCCGATCGCGATATCGTCGTCAGGCCCGCTTTCGCCCCGCATAGCGGCACGCACAGTCTTTTCCATGTTCGCGAGCTGCGTCTTGCGCAGGTCGTCGACGTCGGCCTCGAGCAGCAAGTGGCTGCCGCCGGCCAGATCGAGGCCCAGATTGACCTTCGCCTGCAGGAACGACGGCAGGCTGTTCACCGTCTTTTCAGGCAAGAAGCTGGGGATGGAAAAGATGATACCGAGCAGCAGGATGATGCTGATGCCGATGGTCTTCCAGCGCGGGAAATCGAGCATGGTCTAATGATCCGATAGCAAGAGCGGGGCCGCGAAGAACGCGGCCACCGCCGCGTCAGTCGTTGGCGGGCTTGCCACCGGGCTGCAGGACGTCGGCCAGAGTCGATTTCACGACCTTGATCTTCACGCCCTGTGCGATTTCGACATCGACGAAATCATCGTCGACGCGCGTGATCTTGCCGACGATACCACCGCCCGTCACCACCTGGTCGCGCGGCTTCACCGCCGCAACCTTGGCGCGATGTTCCTTCGCGCGAACCTGCTGCGGGCGGATCAGGAAGAACCAGAAAACCGCGAAGATCAGCAGATAGGGCACCAGCATCAGGAAACCGGCAGCCCCGCCGCCCGATCCGGCCGCCTGGGTCAGAAGCAATTGCGTCGACATGAGTGAAAAACTTTCCGTTGGTAGGCAGCGCCCATTCCCCTCCGGAACCGGCGCGCAAATATGGCGCGGCGCCTATCACGCAGGGGCCTTGCGCGCAACCGGTCGTGCGCGCGCCTTCCCCCTTGGCAAGCAGGCTCGAAATGGGAATGATGCCCGGCATATCAACCCCGCGATGCCGATCATGACAATAACCGGCCATCGCCGCTTGCATCGCCCGCCAACCCGCGCTAGGGGCCTCGCCTGCCCAATCGGGCCGGTCGGGACGTAGCGCAGCCTGGTAGCGCATCACACTGGGGGTGTGGGGGTCGGAGGTTCGAATCCTCTCGTCCCGACCAATTTAACTGATAATCTGACAGGATTCTGACAGGATAGCGCGCTATGGGTGGGCCGGCGCACCGCTGGCGACGCCCGTCATCTACGCGCGGATCGCGCCTACGGAAAGCGAAGGATATGCAGGCAGGCCTTCTGATCGTTGCCGCCGCATTCCTGACCTCCATCCTTTCGGGCATTTTCGGCATGGCCGGCGGCCTTGTTTTCATGGGCGCGCTCGCATGGATCCTGCCGGTGACAACCGCGCTTGCACTCCACGGTGTGATCCAGTTCGCGTCGAATCTGTGGCGTGTCATACTCCATCGCGCGCATGTCGCATGGCCCGTCCTTTTATGGTTCGGGCTCGGCGCCGCCGCTTCGATCGGCTTTTTCTCGCTGGTCATCTTCACCCCGACGAAATTCTACGTCTTCCTCGGGCTTGGGCTGATGCCGATCCTCGTCTGGCTTCCCGAACGCTGGCTGGCGCTCGACGCGACCAATCGCTGGCACGCGCTCGGTGGCGGCTTCGTTTCGACGGGGCTCGCTCTCGTCTCGGGCGTGTCGGGGCCGGTGACCGACCTGCTCTTCATCCATACGAAGTTGAACCGATATCAGGTCGTCGCCACAAAGGCCGTCATGCAGGCGATCGGCCACGCATCGAAAATCCTCGTCTATGGCGCCCTTCTGCTCAGCGCCTCGGCCCAAGAGATTGTCCCACTGTCCGTCACCGCCATCGCGGTTTTCGCATCGATGGCGGGAATCATGGTCGGCGGCGCCATCCTCGACCGCATCAGCGACGCACATTTCCGCTCCAGTCGCCGCTGGATCGTCACGATCATCGGCGCGACCTTTCTGTTCCAGGCGATCCAGATCGCGCTTGCTTGATCCCCGGCTCGCGCCCGAGATACGGGTATGACAGCGAATCGCGAAACAGCCACCATCCGCATCGTCGACATGCACACCGCGGGCGAACCTGTCCGCATCGTCGAAGCCGGCTACCCGCCACTCATCGGCAACACGATCCTAGAAAAACGGCGCGACGCACAGACGCGCTTCGACCATCTGCGTACCATGCTGATGCTGGAACCGCGCGGCCATGACGGCATGTACGGCGTGATCCCGACCGAGCCCAGCGCGGCGGACGCCGATCTGGCCGTGCTGTTCACGCACCAGGAGGGCTACAGCACCATGTGCGGCCACGCGACGATCGCGATCGGCCGCTGGGCGGTCGACACCGGGCGCGTGAGGCTCGTCGACGGCAAGGCCGGCTTCGAACTTGAGGCACCCTGCGGCGTCATCGGCGTCGAAGTAGAGGCCGGTGAAGACGGCATCGCCCGCGTCGCGTTTCAGAGCGTCGAATCCTTCGCCAACGCGTTCGACCGGACCATCGACGCCCCCGGGCTCGGCTCGGTCCGTGTCGATATCGCTTTCGGCGGCGCCTTCTATGCTATCCTGCCTGCAAGCCGCATTGGCCTGTCGCTGATGGAAACCCCACTAACGGAACTCGTGCACGCGGCGACCGCAATTACCGAAACGATCCGCGCCGGCGCGCCGATTATCCATCCGATCGAAGCCGATCTCGGCTTCCTTTATGGCACGATCCTGACCGACGATGTGGCGCTCGGCGCGCACGGTGGCCAGCCCAGCTATAATCTTTGTATTTTCGCCGACGGGCAGATCGACCGCTCGCCCACAGGCAGCGGGGTGACGGCGCGCATCGCGCTCGCAGCCGCAAAGGGCGAGATGACGATCGGCGACAGCTGCGAAATCCGCGGCGTGTCGGGCGAGGGCTTCACCGGAACGCTCGCCGCAATGACCGGAACCGGCCTCGCAGCCATGTCGCGCGTTCGGGTCAGCGGTCAGGCCTGGTATTCGGGACGGAGCGAAATGATCGCGGAGCCCGGCGACCGCTTCGGTGCAGGCTTCGCGCTCCCGCGCCGGCTTGCCGACCTGACCGTACCGGACTGAGGTTCCGCACCGGCCGCATTACTATTTGGCGCCGCGCGATGCTGGTCAGGATCGGCGATCGCATCTAGGAGCGCCCGCATGGAATTCGCGCCCGAAATCTTTGCCTTCCTGATCGCCGTTGCCTTTCTCGCCGGAACGGTCGACGCGATGGCGGGCGGCGGCGGCCTCCTCAGCATTCCCGCGCTGATGGCGGCAGGCGTCCCGCCGGTATCCGCGCTTGCGACCAACAAGCTGCAAAGCTCGATCGGCACCGCATCGGCCTTTCTGACCTTCTGGCGCGAAGGGCATGTTGATATTCGCCGGTTCGCCGTGCCCGCGGCAAGCGCCTTCGCTGGCTCGGTACTCGGCGCAACCGCGGTGCAATATGTCCGCTCCGACTTCCTTGCCGCGCTCGTCCCGCTGCTCCTGATCGCGATGGGGCTCTATTTCCTGCTCGCACCATCGATGAGCAGCGTCGATCGCCACGCACGTGTCGGCCCCCTCGGGATCACCCTGATCGTCGCGGCGCTCGGCTTCTACGACGGTTTTTTCGGTCCCGGCACTGGCTCTTTCCTGACGCTGACGCTTGTCGCGCTCGGCGGGCTCGGGCTCGTTCGCGCCATCGGCAACACGAAGTTCCTCAATCTCGCGACCAACATCGCCGGCCTGCTCGCAATGATCGTCGGCGGCCATGTCCTATGGCTGCTTGGCCTGTCGATGGCCGCCGCCAATGTCGCGGGCAATCAGCTCGGCGCGCGGCTCGCGATCCGCTTTGGCGGACGCGGGGTTCGGCCCTTGCTTGTCGTCATGTCCTTTGCTCTGACCGCCAAGCTGCTCGCCGACCCCGCCAATCCGCTCTGGACGCTCCTTTAGGGCTGCTCGTTCTCCTCGGGCGGGGGCGGCATCGCCCGCGCCTTTTGCCGCGCTTCCATTTCGGCCTTGTCGATCACGCCATCACCGTTGGCGTCGAGATACTTGAAAAAGGCGTCGACCTGTTCGGGGGAAGCGAGCGTCGGATCTCCCTGACGCTGCGCGCGCATCTCGGCCATCTTGGTGATTTCGGCCTTGTCCAGCTTGCCGTCGCCATTCGCGTCGATCATCGCAAACATGCGCCCACCATCGTGCGGCGGCTGCGCTGCACAAATGGCCGGAACCGCCAGCCCGAAGCCTGCGGCGAGCATCGTCAATTTCTTCATTCCATGTCCTTCGGTCATATCGGCAACAGCGCCGGGACGCCCCGGAGCGGACATGCCAGCCCGTATGTCGCAAAACTATGCCAGCACCTTCGGCTCGTCACGGTTTCAGCACGACCTTGCCCACAACCTCGCGCCGCTCGATCATCGCAAAGCCTTCGCGCCAGTCGGCAAGGTCTAGCGCGGCATGGACGTGCGGCCGGATTCTCCCCGCCGCCGCCAGCGCGTCGATCGCTGCGACATTCTCCGCGCCGCGCTCGGGAAAGCGCCGACCATATTCGCCGGCCCGCACGCCGACCACCGAAAAGCCCTTGATCAGCGGCATATTCACCGACACCTCCGGGATGCGCCCCGAAGTGAAGCCGACGACAAGCAGGCGACCGCCGAACGCGATGCAGCGCGTCGATTCATCGAAGATGTCGCCGCCAACCGGGTCGAAGATCACGTCGGCCCCCTTGCCGCCGGTCAGCGCCTTCACCTCGTCGCGAAACCCCGGCTCGGCCGAAATAACGGCGTCGGGTGCGTAATGCCGCGCAATCGCATCGCGCTTTTCCGCGCTGCTCGCGACCGCGATCACGCGCGCGCCCAAAGCTTTCGCCAGGTCCACGGTCGCCAGCCCAACCCCGCCCGCAGCGCCGTGCACCAGCACCCACTCGCCGGGCTCGACCTGCGCGCAGCGAATAAGCGCGACATAGGCGGTCAGATAGGCGACCGGATAAGCCGCCGCCTCGTCCCAGCCCAATGCGCCGGGTTTCGCACGCAGCACCTCCTCCGGCACCACGACATATTCGGCCATCGCGCCGAAACGATTGCCGCCGACGACCGCGTCGCCCGCCGCCCAATCGGAAACCCCCTTGCCCACTGCGTCCACTTCACCCGAAAATTCGAGCCCGGAGACGAAGGGCAGGTCGGGCTTCAACTGATAGCCGCCGCCTGTCATCAACAGGTCGGGAAAGTTGATCGCTGCCGCGCGCACCCGCACGCGGACTTCCCCGGCTCCAGGCTCCGGTATCGGCAAATCTGCAAGCGCAACGCCGGCATGATCGGGAAGCAATTCTCGAACCTCGATTGCCCGCATCGGCAAAATCCCTTTCCTACAATATTCCAATATGGTTCGTTTTACTCGTTCAATCAACCATAGGAGCGAATCATGCCACGACCGGATCCATCGACATGCGCCGCCGACGCCTTGATCGATGCCGTCATCGACCGCGAAGGTCGATATGTAAACCACCCAGCCGATCGCGGCGGCCCCACCTGCTGGGGCATAACCGAAGCGGTCGCGCGGGCGCAGGGCTATGCGGGCCCGATGCGCGACCTGCCGCGCGGCGAGGCCGCGGGCATCTATCGCCGCCTCTACTGGCTGCGTCCCGGCTTCGACAGGGTGGCACTCCGCGCTGCGAAAATCGCCGCCGAACTTTTCGACACCGGCGTCAACATGGGCACCGGCACAGCCGCCGGCTTCCTTCAGCGCGCGCTCAACGCACTCAATCGCGCCGCGCGCGACTATCCCGATATCGCGGTCGACCGCGAAATCGGGCCGCGCACGCTATCGGCGCTTGACGGTTTTCTGAAAGCACGCGGCAAGGGCGGCGAGATCGTCCTGCTCCGCGCGATGGAGGCGCTGCAGGGCGAACGCTACATCGCGCTCGCCGAACGCCGCCCGAGCCAGGAGGCCTTTCTCTACGGCTGGCTGGCCAACCGCGTCGGCGAGAACTGACGTCGACAGACATGTGAATCACGAATGAAGTTCCGCAGTTTTCCAAGCAAAAAGGAGAAGCGACATGAGCATTATCGAAGGCCTGATCGGCCCTATCGCCAAGCTGATCGACAAGATCATCCCCGACCCCGAGGCGCGCGACCGCGCCAAGCTCGAACTCCTGAAAATGGAGGGCAGTCAGGAAATGGAAGCGATACGCACACAGATGACCGCGATCGTCGCCGAGGCGAACAGCACCGACCCCTGGACCAGCCGTGCACGGCCCAGCTTCCTCTATGTCATGTATGCCCTGTTGCTCTGGGCGATCCCGATGGGCCTGATCGCCGCGGCACGGCCCGAAATGGCGAAGGGTATCGCCGACGGCATGAACGCCTATCTCGCGGGCATTCCGGAGTCGCTCTACGCGCTCTTCGGGACGGGGTATCTGGGGTACACGGCGGCGCGTGCGTGGGGCAAAGCGAAGGGAGTCGAAGGCTAAGCCTCGACCACCCCCGCCAGATTGGCGAGCGAGCTATTCAACCCCTCGACATGATCCTTCGCCGAGATACCCGGCGGCACGTGATGCGCGTCGATCGTGACCAGCGTGCCGCCGCTCTGCCGCGACAGATACCAGTGCATTTCCATCGTCCCCGAAAAACGCGGGTCGTCGGACTCGAATTCGACCTGCCATACCACCAGCCGCCCGTCGTCGAGTATCGGGATATAGACTTCCACGACATCGCTGTCGTCGTCGCTCTTGGTCTCGACATCGGCGTCGTCGAAGGTAAGCCGCATCAAAAAGCCGCCGCCGGCGCGCAGGTCGACATGCTCGAACGTCCCCGTCGCCCCTTCGGGCGGCAACCATCGCGCAAGCTTCGCTGCGCTCGTGAACGCCGCGAAGACATCGACCAACGGCGCCGCGATCAGCCTTTCGGCATGATCGGTGCGCCGCGTCTTCTTTGTCGGTTTCAAGCGAGCGCCGCTTTGACGGCCGCCACGGCATCGTTCGCCGCGCCGCCGTCAGGGCCGCCGCCTTGCGCCATGTCGGGCCGCCCGCCGCCGCCCTGCCCGCCGAGCGCCGCGACCGCAGCCTTGACCAGGTCGACCGCGCTGACGCTACCAGTCTTGTCGTCGGTTACGCCGACCGCGACCGAGGCGCGTCCGTCATTGACCGCGACCAGCATGGCGACGCCGCTGCCGACCTGTTTCTTGAGGCCATCGACCGTACCGCGCAATTCCTTGGGATCGAGCCCGTCGACGACCTGCGCTATGAAGGCCACATCGCCGATCTGCTCGATTGCGGGCCCCGCAGCAGCGCCGCCGCCACCGCCCATCGCCAGTGCCTTCTTCGCGTCGGCCAGCTCGCGCTCGGCCTTCTTGAGTTGCTCGGCAAGCGCTGCAACGCGCGCCGGCACGTCGTCGGGCGCGGTCTTGAGCGCGGCGGCGGCGGCTTTCAACGCTTCGTCGCGACCATTGAGCCAGATGCGCGCCGCCTCGCCGGTCAGCGCCTCGATGCGTCGGACGCCGGAGGAAACGGCACTTTCGCTAACGATCTTGAATAGGGCGATGTCACCCAGCGCGCGAACATGCGTCCCGCCGCAAAGCTCGACCGAATAATGATGATCGTCGGCCGCCCCCATCGAGAGCACGCGCACTTCGTCGCCGTATTTCTCGCCGAACAGCGCGAGCGCGCCCGCCGCGACGGCATCGTCGGGCGTCATCAGCCGCGTCGATACCGCATCGTTGCCGCGAATCTGTGCGTTCACATCAGCCTCGATCTGCGCGATCTCATCGGCGCTCAGCGCCTTGGGGTGCGAGAAGTCGAAGCGGAAGCGATCCTCGGCAACAAGGCTCCCCTTCTGCGTCACATGTCCGCCCAGACGATTGCGCAGCGCCGCGTGCAGCAGGTGCGTCGCGCTGTGATTTGCGCGGATCCGGTCCCGCCGCGCGGCATCGACGGTGAGTTGCACCGTGTCGCCAACCTTCAGCGTCCCCGCCTCGAGCTTTGCCTGATGCGTATGCAGGCGGCCGAGCGGCTTGCCCGTGTCACTGACCGACGCCTTGGCGCCCTCCAGCGTCGCGATCGTGCCGGCGTCGCCCATCTGGCCGCCGCTCTCGCCATAAAAGGGCGTCTGGTTGGTGAGCACGGTGACTTCGTCGCCCGCCCTGGCTTCGTCGACCGGCTTGCCGTCCTTGACGAGGCCAATGATGGTCGCCTCGCCAGCCGTCGAAGTATAGCCGGTGAATTCGGTGCTGCCGTTGGTTTCGGCCAGGTCGAACCAGATTTCGTCCGACGCCTTTTCGCCGCTGCCCTTCCACGCCGCGCGTGCCGCCGCCTTTTGCTGCGCCATCGCCCCATCGAAACCCGCACGATCGACCGCAATATCCGCGGCGCGCAGGGCGTCTTCGGTCAGGTCATAGGGGAAGCCGTATGTGTCATAGAGTTTGAACGCGACCTCGCCCGGCAGCGTATCGCCCTTGCCCATGCCGACGGTCGCTTCGTCGAGCAAACGCAGGCCATTCTGCAACGTCTGGCGGAACTTGGTTTCCTCACGCTCCAGCGTCTCTGCGATCAGCGGCTGCGCACGGATAAGTTCGGGATAGGCGGCCCCCATTTCGGCGGTCAGCGACGGCAGCAGCCGGTGCATCAAAGGATCCTTGGCGCCGAGCAGGTGCGCATGGCGCATGGCGCGGCGCATGATCCGGCGCAGCACATAGCCGCGCCCTTCGTTCGACGGCAGCACGCCATCGGCGACAAGAAAGCTCGATGCACGAAGGTGATCGGCGATAACGCGGTGGCTCGCCTGCGTTGCCCCCTCTGCGGGCACGCCCGTCAGGTCCACCGACGCCGCGATCAACGCCTTGAACGTGTCGGTATCATAATTGTCGTGGACACCCTGCAACACCGCCGCGACGCGCTCCAGCCCCATGCCGGTGTCGATACTCGGGCGCGGCAGGTCGACGCGCTCGCCGCCCGGCATCTGCTCATATTGCATGAACACCAGATTCCAGATCTCGACGAACCGGTCGCCATCCTCTTGCGGAGAGCCCGGCGGACCGCCCCAGATATGATCGCCATGGTCATAAAAGATTTCGCTGCACGGCCCGCACGGCCCCGTGTCGCCCATCGACCAGAAATTGTCGCTCGTCGGAATGCGGATGATGCGCTCTTCGGGCAGGCCCGCGATCTTCTTCCACAGGTCGAACGCTTCGTCGTCGGTATGATAGACGGTCGCGGTCAGCTTCTCGGGCTTAAGGCCCCAAGTCTTGGTGATCAGCGTCCAGGCATGCTCGATCGCCTGTTCCTTGAAATAGTCGCCGAAGGAAAAATTCCCCAGCATTTCAAAGAAGGTATGATGCCGTGCGGTATAGCCGACATTGTCGAGGTCGTTATGCTTGCCGCCTGCGCGGACGCACTTTTGCGACGAGGCCGCGCGGCTATAAGGACGCTTCTCCAGCCCGGTGAAGATATTCTTGAATGGAACCATGCCCGCGTTGACGAACATCAGCGTCGGGTCATTATACGGCACCAGCGGCGCCGACGGCTCGATATGATGCTGTGCCTCCCCGAAATAGTCGAGGAAAGAGCGGCGAATGTCGTTGGTCGATGTCATGCCCGCGATCTAGTGCGGCGCGGCGCGTTTCTCAAGCAAGATACGCGCCGCGCCCTTCGCCTAGCGCTGACAGAGTCGGTTGAGTTCTTCGTCGCTATAGCCAGCGTCGTCGATCAGCGATTGCGAGATGTAACGCACATCATATTGCGAGATCTGATATTCGCCCTCGCGCACGCGATAAAGCAAGATACCGCCGCAGGTTCCAGCGATCCCGGGATGCGAGCTCAACACCGCGAAATAGGCATAGGCGCCCGGATAGGCGGCGTCGGGCGGATTGTTCAACCAGCCGTCGAGCCGCACCGAAAATTCGCCGGTCCCCGTTTGGTGCATCTTTGCCTCGTCGCTGAACCGCTTCATCTCGGCTGCGGTCGCCTCAAGCTGCGGATCCATCAACTTCGCCAGCAATGCGCTATTGCCCGCGTCGAGATTGTCGACGAAGCGCTGCGCGAAACGCGTCGCCGAGGTTGTGTCAGCGGCGCTCGCTTTCCAATCAGCCGGAACGGGCTTGTACGGATCGGTCGCCGGATCGTAACAGGTGAAGGCCTGCCGGAAGTCCGTGATGACCGTGACGCCGCGCTCGACGTCGATCCGGTTGTCGAAAAAATAGCGGCCAAAGCGGACCTTCTTGGCTCCGCAGCGTTGCCCGGCAAGCACCTTGATGCGGTCGACGACCGGATCATATTGGTCTGCATCGATCTTCGCCACGGTCGCTGCATACCCCTTTCCGGGCACCGCATCGACCTTGATTGCAGGCAAGGGTTGCGCGGACGCCATAAGCGCCGCGAGAATAATGGCCGTCATGTAAAAACCCCCAACGATTCCTTCGAACCGCGACCCTATGCCGCAAAGGTCGAAGATTCCCTTCGCGACACGTGGCCATCCTGTTGGGGAGAGCGCACCGATGCAAGCTTAATTCTTCGCAGTCTCAGAAGTTTGTCGCGATCCCCTTGCCCAGGTAACAGGGCAGTTGCCGCAGCACATCGGCCTTGGGCACGCCGTCTTCGATCAGGTCGGCCGGGACTTCGGACGTGTCGGTGCGCACAACCGTCCAGCCGTCCACCGGCGTGGCGCGATGGACGACGACATAGCCGCAATCCATTGTTCCGTCCTTGCGATCGCCGCGAAAATCGAACGCCGCATAGAGCCCGGCGGGCTGTCCCGCGGGATCAAGATACCAGCTCAGGCGCAGCGGCCGTATCTGTCCGTCGGCCCACAGCGTCGCCCGCTTGCGCAGATTCATTTCCCATTCGAGCCGCGGGTTCGACGCCTGGAACGATAGCCGCAGCATCGCATAAGCGGCGGCAAAATCGCGTTTCTCCAGCGCGAGCGTATATTCGGCGAACCGGTCGATCGCCCCTTCTTCGTCGGACGGCGACGGCTTGAACGCGCGGTCTTCGGGCGCGACGATCTCGCGTTCGAACTCCGGCGCGAGCGTCGGCGGCGCCGCGATTGCGGCAGGCATAACGGCGATCAGTGCCGCGCCAAAAAGAAAAGCACGGCCTCGAAAATCAATAGCCATAATAGGCGCCACCCTTTTCGCGTGCGCGGCGCCATGCCGGACGATCGTGGCAGGCGTTCACAAAGGCCGCGAGCTTGGGGTAGCGCGGCGCCATCCCCTGCATGATAGCGATTTCCGCGGGGAAGCTCAGCATGATGTCGGCGGCGGAAAGGCTGTCGCCGACGAAATGGCCGCTCTCGCCGACACGGCTTTCCATATAGGCGAAGTGCGAATCGAGTTGCTGCGAAATCCGCGGCTCGATCGGCGCAGCGGCTTCGCCAAGGCGTGCGGTATAGATGCGCAACAGGATCGGCGTCATCGCCGACCCCTCGGCGAAATGCAGCCACTCAAGGTGACTGATATGATCGTCGGTCCCACGTTCGGGAACCAGATGTCCGCCACCATGCCGCTCGCACAGATATTCGGTAATCGCGCCCGATTCGGTCACGACGCGGCCGTCATCCTCGATCACCGGCGACTTGCCGAGCGGATGAACTGCGAGCAATTCAGGCGGCGCAAGGTTGGTCACCGGGTCGCGATCATAATATTTGACCTCATAGGGCGCGCTGATTTCCTCGAGCAGCCACAGGATGCGCTGCGAGCGACTGTTGTTCAGATGGTGGACGATCAGGCTCATGGACATGCTCCTCTGGACATTCAGGTACGGTACGGCCCGTTGCGGTCGATCAGTGCCGCAAGTTCGCGCACCAGCTTGGCACCCAAAATTGCGGTGACATCGCCGATATCGCGGCCGGGGTGAAGTTCGACGATATCGGCGCCGACGATAGGCGAGGTTTGTTTGTGCAGCACGGCCAGTACCTCGCGCACCGTGAGCCCGCCAGGTTCCGGGTGCGCGACGCCCGGCGCCACCGACGGGTCAAGACCGTCGAGATCGATCGAAATATAGAGCGGCCCTTCGAGGACCGGCACCATATCCGGGGTAAAACCCGCCATCGGGATGATCTCGACGCCAAAGCGCGCCGCCTGCTCGCGGCAATGGGCGTTGAGCGTACGGATACCGACCTGCACCAGCCTTTTGACATATCCCGCCTCGCAAATGCGGGCGAAAGGCGATGCGTGGCTGCGTGGATTTCCGGCGAAATCATCGTAGAGATCGGGGTGCGCGTCGAAATGGAGGATCGTCACCGGCCCATGGCAAGCCGCCGCGGCCTCGACGAGCGGAAAGGTCACGGCATGGTCGCCGCCGAGGGCGAGCGGAACTTCACCATCTTCGCGCACATAGGCGATGTGGCGCCGGATCGCGGCGTCGTCCTGCGCGGTGTCTTCGGTCAGCGACAGGTCGCCGTCGTCGGTGAGCGCGATGTCGGTGCCGATCTCGGGACCGAGTTCGCTCGCCATATTGCCGCGGTCGCTCCACAGCGCCGCGCGGATCGCGGCGGGGCCGGCGGCGGCGCCGCGTTCGAAGCTGCTGTTGATGTCGGTGGGCAAGCCGAAGAGGCGGATCGCGGGCATGCGCCGCTTGTAGCCGCTGGCAAGGGCGGCGCAAGGATCAACGGCGGGCGGGCCGACCTGCAGGGGAGAGGGAATGCAGGCACCCCAATGGGGCAAGGAGGGGGCTGGAGGCCCGCCGCCGTTAGCCGGCCGGTCCGCCGAAGCGAACCGGCCGGAGGACTATCAATTGTCGTCGTCGCCCTCGTCGTCGGGGCCGGCCATCATTTCCTCGGCCACCGCGTCGGTGCGGCTGCGAATCGCGGCTTCGAGCCGTTCGCGCAGTTCGGGATTTTCGGTCAGGAAATTCTTCGCATTTTCGCGGCCCTGACCGATACGGATCGAGTCATAGCTGAACCAGGCGCCCGATTTTTCGACGAGCCCGGCCTTGACGCCGATATCGAGGATTTCGCCGATCTTGGAAATGCCCTGCCCGTACATGATGTCGAATTCGACCTGTTTGAACGGCGGCGCGACCTTGTTCTTGACGACTTTGACGCGCGTGGTGTTGCCGACGATCTCGTCGCCATTCTTGATCTGGCCGGTGCGGCGGATGTCGAGGCGGACCGAAGCGTAGAATTTGAGTGCGTTACCGCCGGTCGTGGTTTCAGGGTTGCCGTACATCACGCCGATTTTCATGCGAAGCTGGTTGATGAAGATCACCATGCAGCGCGAACGGCTGATCGAACCGGTGAGCTTGCGCAGCGACTGCGACATCAGACGCGCCTGCAGGCCGACGTGGCTGTCGCCCATCTCGCCCTCGATTTCGGCGCGCGGAACGAGCGCGGCGACCGAGTCGACGACGAGCACGTCGATCGCGTTCGATCGTACAAGGGTATCGACGATTTCGAGCGCCTGCTCGCCCGTGTCGGGCTGCGACACGATGAGTTCGTCGATGTTGACGCCGAGCTTGCGGGCATAGACGGGGTCGAGCGCATGTTCGGCGTCGACGAAGGCGACGGTGCCGCCCGTTTTCTGCGCTTCGGCGAGCGTGTGCAGCGCGAGCGTCGTCTTGCCCGAGCTTTCGGGACCATAGATTTCGATGACGCGGCCGCGCGGCAAACCGCCGACGCCGAGCGCGATGTCGAGGCCGAGCGAGCCGGTCGAGATCGCCTCGACCTGCATGGCTTCCTTCGAGCCCAATTTCATTACCGAGCCCTTGCCGAACGCGCGATCGATCTGCGCGAGCGCGGCGTCGAGCGCCTTCTGCCTGTCCGTGTTGTTCACTGATTTCCCCGATTCGACGAGTGACAATTGTCCGGCCATGACCGTCCCTTTCCAGCTCTAGAGCGACAGCAGAAGCATCGCAACGCCGGAACTATGTACCACATTTGTTCTCAGTGAACAAGCGGGGAACAAAATTAAATGGAACGGGAAGAAAATGCCCCTATTCCGCCGAAAAATCCTTCAGCGCCGCTTCGATGTCACTGATCCGGAACGGCTTGGTGATCAGCTTGCGATGCGCATGCGCGGGCGGAATGACGTCGCCTCCGCCCGAGGTGAAAGCGAAGGGAATGCCGCGTTCGGCAAGCGCGTCGGCGACCGGCCAGCCCTTTTCGTCCCCAAGGTTGATATCGACCAGCGCGCCGCCGAGAGGTTCGCCGGAAATGAAGGCGAGCGCTTCCTCGTTCGTGGTCGCCTGCGCGGGTTCGGGCAGGTCGAGCGCGTCGAACATATCGGCGAGCATCATGCCGATCAGCACATCATCCTCGACGAGCAGGATGCGTTGATCACTCGCCATTGGACACCCGATGCGCGGCATCGTCGAGCGCGGCCGAAGTCGCCTCGGCGAGCTGCGCGACAGAGAAGGGCTTTGGCAGGAAAGCGACATTGTCGATGTCGATCGACTGGCGCAGCTGCTCCTCGGCATAGCCCGACATGAACAGGACGGGCAGACCGGGTCGCTTGGCGCGCATGGCGCGCACCATCGCCGGACCGTCCATCGTCGGCATGACAACATCGCTGATGATCAAATCGATCTTCTCCATTTGCGCGAAACGTTCGAGCCCTTCTTCACCCTGCGCGGCGGTGACGACGTTATAACCCGCACGGGTCAGCGCGCGTTCCGCAACCGCGCGCACCATATCCTCATCCTCGACGAGCAGGATCGTTCCGGTGCCCCATTGGCTCTTCTTGGGCTTGACCGGCGGCGGCACGACGACGGGCGCCTCGCCTTCGGCGCGATGGACGGGCAGATAGATCGAAAAGCTCGTCCCCTCCCCCAGCTTGCTGTCGGCAAAGATGAACCCCGCCGACTGCTTGATGATCCCGTAAACCGTCGACAGCCCGAGCCCGGTACCCTTGCCGACATCCTTCGTCGTGAAGAAGGGTTCGAAAATCTTGGGCAGCACATCGGGCGGAATACCGGTTCCGGTATCGCTGACCTTGAGCGCGCAATAATCGGCCGGCGGCATGAATTCATTGCCCATTTGCCGCACGTCGGCGGCGGACACGGGGAAGGTTTCCATGGTCAGCGTCCCGCCGCCGGGCATCGCATCGCGCGCGTTTACCGCGAGATTGATGATCACCTGCTCGAGCTGGCCGGGGTCGGCGCGCACCGCGCCCAAACCGCGGCCATGATGCACCGACAATTGCACCGTTTCGCCGATCAGCCGCTTCAGGAGGTGCGACACCTCCGAAATCACGTCGGGCAGCTGGAGGATCTGCGGGCGCAGCGTCTGTTGCCGCGAAAAGGCAAGCAATTGCCGCGTCAGGCTGGCGGCACGGTTGGCGTTGCTACGAATCTGCTGGATATCGTCATAGTCGCTGTCGCCCGGCGTATGGCGCATCAGCATCAGGTCGCACGCGCCGAGAACGGCGGTCAGGATATTGTTGAAGTCGTGCGCGACGCCGCCCGCGAGCTGACCGACCGCCTGCATTTTCGAGGCCTGCGCGACCTGGCGTTTGAGCCGCGACTCCTCGCTCGAATCCTTGAGGCTGAGCAGCACCGCCGCCTCGCCGAGTCCGCGCACACCGACGACGCGCATCGACACCGGCTCGCCGCTCTGCCCCGCGAGGCGGATCGAAAGATCGCCCCCGACCTGTTGTCCGCTGCTGTGGCGGCGGATCATGTCGGACAGCGCGCCCTTGTCCTCTCCGACGACGATGTCGCCGGGGTAGCGCGGCATCTTGCCCTCGGGCAGGCTCGCAGCGCGGACAAAGGCGCGGTTCATATAGAGAAAGCGCCCGTCGCGATCGACCATGGCGAGCCCGAAAGGCAGCAGCGAGAGCAAAGTTTCGACGTAGGTTTGCGCGGTGCCGCGATCGGTCGGCCCCATTTCCTCGTCGAGCATCGCGAGCAGCATCGGCGTGTTGCTGTCGGCGGACGCGAGCGGGATCTGGATCAATCGCACGGGGGTCGCGCGATCACCTTCGCGCGCAAAATATAGCGCCCCGGCATCGTCGAGCCGGATCATCGGCGCGACGTCGCGGCCAGCATAGTGGCGCGCATCATCCTCGCCCAGCGCGCGAAGCAGGAAGGCCTGATTGGCGACGCGCAAGCGTCCCTCGGCGCTGACGAGCGCGGCCATTACCCCTGCATGACCGAGCGTGCGGCCGGCGGGACCGTCGAGATGACGGATGATTTCGGCAACGAGGTCGAGCCGTTCGAGCGCCGAAAAGCGCCAGACCAGATAATCGTCCGACTGCCCCGCCCGCGTCACCTGCGCACGCAATTGCAGCGGCCCCACGGCGAGGTCGTCGGCATAACCCTCGCCATCGCGCCACGCGATACGACCGGCATTCTTGAGCGTTTCGGCCCCGCGTCCTTCCAGCGGCAGGCCGGGCGGCGTCACGAAGCCATTGAACCATGTTCCGAAAAGATCGTTGGCGCAGACCATCCGCCCGCCGCGATCGGTGACCGCGATCGCGACATCGTCGTGATTCACCGCCTGCCGCAGCATCGTCCAGTCGGGTGCGACCGCTTCGCCGGTCACCGCCGCCGGAAACAACCGGCGCGCGAGCAGCACCCCGCCCGCCGATACAGCGAGCCCCGCCAGGAAGCCCGCCGCCAGGATCATATTGCCCGTCGCCCAGAACAGCAACGCGGCGGACAGCAAGGCGAGCCCGCCGAGTGCCGCCTTGTCGACCTGCGACAGGCCCGCCGGCGCCGCCAAGGGTCCGGCGGAACCCGCCCCCCTGATGACATCACCATCAGCGGAGGGCAGGCTTTGCACGGTCAACGGCTATCTTTCCTGATTGTGCATCACCAGATGCGGACGCGGTCCTTCGGTGCCAGATAGAGCTTCTGACCCTGCTTGATCTGATAGGCTTTATACCAAGGGTCAAGATTGCGCGAGACCCAAGTCCGCTGGATCGACGGCGAATGCGGATCGGTCGTGATACGCTGCGACAGATTCTGCTCGCGGTAGTTGCGCCGCCACACCTGCGCCCAGCCGAGGAAGAAGCGCTGGTCGCCGGTCAGGCCATCGATCACCGGCGCTTCCTTGCCGCCGAGCGACGCCTTGTACGCGTCATAGGCGATCGTCAGGCCGGCAAGGTCGCCGATATTCTCGCCCAGCGTAAACTTGCCGTCGAGATGCTCGCCGGGCAGGATTTCATAGGCGTTATATTGCGCGATCAAAGCCTGGCCCGCCGCCTCGAACGCCTTCACATCCTCCGGCGTCCACCAGTCGGCAAGCTTTCCGGTCTCGTCATATTTCGCGCCCTGGTCGTCGAAATGGTGGCTGACCTCATGCCCGATCACCGCGCCGATGCCGCCATAGTTGACCGCGGCGTCGGCATGCGGATCGAAGAAGGGCGGCTGGAGGATCGCGGCGGGGAAGACGATCTCGTTCATGCCGAAATTGGCATAGGCGTTGATCGTCATCGGGGTCATGAACCATTCCCAGCGACGGATCGGGCCGCCGAGATGACCGATATTGTCGTCATGTGCGAACTGGTTCGAACGAAGCGCATTGCCGAACAGGTCGTCGGCGCGGATTTCCAGCGTGCCATAATCCTTCCACTGATCGGGATAGCCGATCTTCGTGGTGAAATTGGCGAGTTTCTTCCGTGCCTTGACCTTCGTCGCCGGCTGCATCCATGTCAGGCCGTCGATACGGCGGCCCATCGCGCCGAGGACGTTCTTGACCAGTTCGTCCATCGCCGCCTTGGTTTCGGGCGGGAAATATTTCGCGACATAATCCTTGCCGACCGCGTCGCCGAGATTGCCCGTGGTGAAGTCCACGCCGCGTTTCCACCGCTCTTCCATCTGCGGGGTACCCGACAGGGCGGTGCTGTAGAAAGAGAAGGCTTCCTTTGCGACCGCATCGGGCAGAACGCCCGAGAAGCTGTCGAGGCTGCGCACGATCAGCATGTCGCGGATCACCGCGATCGGCGCGTCGGCAAGCAGCTTCGCTTCGCCCGTGAAGGCGCTCGGCTGCGATACGATCAGCGTGTCTTCCTTGACCCCGATGCCGCGGATGAAGGTCGACCAGTCGAAGCCCGGCGCGGCCTTGGCAAGCTCCGCGACCGTCATCTTGTTATAGGCTTTGACCGCGTCGCTGCTGTCGTTCTTGTCCCAGTGGACGGTCGCGACCTGCTTTTCGAAATCATAGATCGCCTTGGCGCGCGCCGGGGCATTGGCTTCGCCCGCCAGCGTCAGGACATTTTCGAGATGCTTGAGATAGGCCGCCTGCAGCGACGTGTTGCGCTCATTTTCCTTCAGGTAGAAATCGCGGTCGGGCATGCCGATGCCGCCCTGGAAGATGATATAGGTATAGACGTCGGGATTCTTGTCGTCCTGCCCGACATAGCCGCCGAAGAAATGCTGGACGCCGCTGCGATCGGCTTCGGCGAGCAGCGCCGCGAGGCCCGACTTTTCGACGGCGCGGATCTTGTTCAGCCACGGCTGGATTGGCGCGAGCCCCTTGGCCTCGACCGTCGCCGAATCGAGATAGGAGGCATAGGCGCGGCCGATCATGCTGTTCGGGTCACCCTTCGCGACATCGAGGATCTCACGCGTGCGCGTCTGCGACAGGTCGCCCAGCGCGGTGAACATGCCATAGTTCGACTTGTCGTCCGGAATCTTCGTGTTCTTCGCCCAGGCGCCGTTGGCATAGGTGTAGAAATCGTCGCCCGGCTGGACGCTCTTGTCCATGCCCGTCAGGTCGAAACCGAAATCGCCGATTTCGGGTTTGGCGGCGGCGGTAGCGGTAGCGGGCACCGACTTTTCCTGTGCGACGGCTGGAACGGCGGCGAGCATCAGCGCGCCAAGCGCGGCGGTCGCCATCAGGCGCGAAGAAATATGCAGAGTCATGATATTCCCCAGTATTCAATATGAAGCGGAAATCCGCACCGCGCAGATGCGGCGCAGATTAGCGATGGGACAGCTATACGCTTGCGGCTTGAGCGTTCAACCGGCGGCTGTGTCGCTGGTCGATGACTCATGTCGTTGGTCGCGCGCGCGGCGAATCTTGCGGCGCCAGCGGAGGCGAATCCAATTGTCCCAGATGACCGACGCGAGGATATAGCCGACCACCGCCGACGCGACGGAGATCACGAACAGGCCGGCCAGTCCGCCCAGCAGCGCGGTGCCCGCATTGGCGGTGAACCAATGCCACCATTCGACCAGCGAGGCGCCTTCGTCATAGAGGATATAGAGGTTCGACACGTTGGTGTGCATGCCGAACAGCGCACTGCCCAGCCACACTGACGCGGCAAGGATCAACGGGGTCGTCACCGGATTGGACAGGAAGGTCATCGCCGCGCCGATCGGGATGTTGGCGCGGAACGGCAGCGCGAGCAGCGCGACGCCCAATATCTGCACCCCCGGAATCAGGAAGAAAATGCCGACGAACAGCCCGAGCGCGGTGCCGCGCCGCACCGACGTGCGCGTGAAGCGCCACAAATGGCTGTGCGCGACCCTATGGGCGAACGGCCTGATGAAGCGGCTTTCGAGAAGTTCCTCGCGGCTCGGGGAGTTGCGGCGGATCCAGTTCATCACCGCCGCCTTGTCCTTCGGCTTGCCCCTGCTCATCCGCGGTCCTTCATCAACCGCTGCTTGTCACGTTTCCAGTCGCGTTCCTTGATCGACTCCCGCTTGTCGTGCGCCTTCTTGCCCTTGGCGATCGCGAGTTCGACCTTGGCGCGGCCGCGGCTGTTGAAATAGATGGAGAGCGGGACAAGCGTCATTCCCTGCCGCGCGACCGCGGCGTGCATCTTGTTGATCTCGCGGCCACTGAGCAGCAGCTTGCGCGGGCGCTTGGGTTCATGATTGTGCCGGTTGCCGTGGCTGAATTCGGGGATATTGCTGTTCACCAGCCACACCTCGTGCCCCTTTACCTCGGCATAACTCTCCGCAATCGTGCCTTCGCCAAAGCGCAGCGACTTGACCTCGGTCCCCTGCAACGCAATCCCCGCCTCGAACACCTCATCGATGGCAAAGTCGAACCGCGCGCGCCGGTTTTCGGCGACGACTTTCTTCTTGTCGAATTCGGCGGCGGACTGCGGACGGGCCATTACGAAACCTAGATTACTCCAGCCGCGGACAGCGCGGCATCGACGGCGGCGCGCGACGCGTCGTTCGCCTCAATGATAGGTAAGCGCACTTCGGGCGAAAACCAGTCATGCACGCGCGACAGCGCATATTTTACAGGTCCTGGCGAGGTGTCGGAGAACATCGCATTGTGCAGATCGAACAAACGCTCGTGCAACGTCCGCGCACGTGTCCACTCGTTCGCGGCGCAGGCGGCGGCGAAATCGGCGCAGAGCCGCGGCGCGACATTGGCGGTGACCGAGATGCAACCGGCACCGCCCATGACGGCATGCGCCAGCCAGAGGTCGTCGTTACCCGAAAGCTGGCAAAAGTCGGCGCCAGCACCGGCGCGGTGCGCAGTCACCCGCGCAAGGTCGCCGCTCGCATCCTTGATCGCGACGATACTCGGGATTTCGGCGAGCTTGCAAAGCGTCTCGGCGCTGATGTCGGCGACGGTGCGGCCGGGGACGTTATAGACGACGATCGGCAGGTCGCTGGCGTCGGCGAGTGCCTTGAAATGCGCGATCATCCCGTCCTGGCTCGGGCGGTTGTAATAGGGCGCGACGATCAGCGCCGCGGCCGCGCCCGACGCCTGTGCATGACGCATGTGGCGGATCGCTGTCGCGGTGTCGTTCGACCCGCAACCCGCAATCACCGGCACGCGCCCGGCCGCTGCCTCAAGGCAGGTATCGATCACCTGATAATGTTCGTCGAAGCCGAGCGTCGGGCTTTCGCCGGTCGTTCCGCACGGGACCAGCGCACTGGTGCCTTCTTTGATCTGCCAATCGACAAGACGCGCGAAGGTCGGCGCGTCGAACGCCCCATCGCGAAATGGCGTCACCAAAGCGGGAATCGAACCCGAAAACATGCTCCGCTCCTTTACAATACCCCGCTCTGACCGATAGAATCCGGCCAGCGCGCCGCTATTGGACGTCTATTCAGCGCCCCGCAAGGAGTTTGGCATTACTATGGCCGGTATGATTTCGCTGACCCGTATCTCCCGCCTCGCGCTCGCCGCGGCCCTTCTCCTTCCCACGGCTGCCCACGCCAGCGAACTGACCCCCGAGCAAATGGCCTGGTATCGCGCCCAGATGGGACTGGCGGCGACATCGGGCCCGCCACCTTCGACCAGCCCGGTCGGCGATGCGGTGATGGAATGGCGGCGGCTGTCGGCGAACACCGGGGCCTCTTTCGACCAGCTTTCGCGCTTCCTGATGGCGAACAAGGGCTGGCCCGACAACGACAAGATGCGCACGCGCGCGGAAAAATCGATCTCGCTCGACAGCTACGATCCGCAGCGTACCCTCGCCTATTTCCAGGCCTATCCGCCGCAGACCGCAAGCGGGCACCTTCGCTATGCGCTCGCGCTCAACGCGTCGGGGCGCCGCGAGGACGCCGCCGCAGCGGTTCGCCGCGCGTGGACGAGCGGCCCGCTCGACGATTATGAGACCAGCCGCGCGCTCGGCATGTTCCCCGGTGCGATCACGCCCGCCGACCATGATGCGCGCATGGACCGGTTGCTCTGGCTCGGCGCCACCTCGGCTGCAAGCCGCCAGCTCGCCTACACGTCGCCCGACAAGCGGAGCGTTTTTGCCGCTAGGCTCGCGATGCGCAACGCATCGGTCGACGCCGCTTTTCAGGCCTCGGCGGTCGAAAGCGCGAACCCGTCGCTGACGCGCACCGACGCAGGCTATATCACCGACAAGGCAACCTGGCTGCGCAAGGCAGGCCGCGTCGGCGAAGCCCGCTCGCTGCTCGCAGCGCCGCGCTCGCTCGCAAAGGCGCCAACCGACCCCGAGGAATGGCTCGAAACGCTGCTCACCAACGCGCGGCAGGCGAGCGATGGCGGCGACAAGTCGACCGCCTACAATATCGCACGTCAGCTCGACGACGCCTTCCCGGCCGGGACGGTGATCCGCGAAACGCCGCTGGGCGTGCGCGACGATTACACGTCGCTCGCCTGGCTCGCCGGACAACTGGCATATCGCGATCTCCGTCGCCCCGCCGAAGCGGTGCGGCTGTATCGCGCCTATGGCGAGGCCGCCCGCTCGGCGCAGACGCGCACCAAGGGCTTTTACTGGGCCGGCCGCGCCGCGCTCGCCGCCGGAAATTCCAGCACCGCGAACGCGCATTTCGCCGACGCGGCGCAGCATTATGACCAGTTTTACGGCCAGTTGGCGCTGGAGCGGCTCAATCGCCCGCAGCCCAAGCCGACGCCCGACCCCACCATCCAGGTCAGCAACGACGAACGGCGCGCGTTCGAGGACGACCGGCTGGTGCGCGCCGCAAGGGCGCTCGGCGAAATCGGCGCATGGCGCGAGCAGTCGCTGTTCCTGCGCGCGCTCGCGCAAAAAGCGACGTCGCCCGCTGACCATGTTCTTGCCGGCAAGCTCGCGTCGCAGATCGGGCGCCCCGACCTCGGCGTGATGATCGGCCGCAGCGCGCAGGCGAACAGCCTCGACGCGGTCGAAGTGTCGGGTTTCCCGACCGTCCGCGTCCCCGCAGGGCATGAAAGCAACTGGACCTTCATCCATGCGATCACCCGGCAGGAAAGCCAGTTCGATCGCGCCGCGGTCAGCCACGCCGGCGCGCGCGGCATGATGCAGCTGATGCCCGGCACCGCGCGCGAAGTCGCGGGCAAGCTTGGCATGAGTTATGATGCGGGGTCGCTGACCACCGACACCAATTATAACATGATGCTGGGATCGACCTATTTCCAGCAGATGCTGCGCTATTTCGGCGGCAGCTATCCGCTGGCGGTCGCGGCGTACAACGCCGGCCCGGGCAATGTGAACAAATGGCTGCGTGCCAATGGCGATCCGCGCGGCGGCGGGATCGAAATGATCGACTGGATCGAGGCGATCCCGATCTTCGAGACGCGCAATTACGTCCAGCGCGTGCTAGAAAATGCCGTCGTCTACGACACGCTTCGCGATGGCAGCGGATCGCGGTCACAGGCGCCGCTGAGCTTCTACCTCGGCAAGCGCACGCCCGGCTGACGCTTCTCGTGGCGGGGGAAAAGACGAACATCATCAGCCCGGTGGGCTATGCCGCGCTGCGCGCCGAATATGACGCGTTGCTGGGCGACGAGCGCCCCAAGCTGGTCGAGGTGATCAGCTGGGCGGCGGGCAATGGCGACCGCAGCGAGAATGGCGATTATATCTATGGCCGCAAGCGGCTGCGCGAGATCGACCGGCGGCTGGGCTTTCTCGCCCGCCGAATGAAGGCGGCCCGCGTCGTCGATCCCGCCGAGCAGCCCGACAAGAGCCGCATCTGGTTCGGCGCCACCGTCGAGCTTGCCGACGACGACGATGCCCGCCGCATCGTCACGCTCGTCGGCGACGACGAGGCCGAGGCGGGCGAAGGCCGGATCGGCTGGAACAGCCCCCTCGCCCGCGCGCTGCGCGGCGCCGCGATCGGTGATTTGCGCACAGTGCAGCTCCCTGCCGGACCCAAGGAATGGGAAATCATGGCGGTCAGATATCCGGCCAATTGATCCTGTTCGCTAACGACCGGTTGCAGCCGCTCGCTCTTTCATTGAGAATGCTCCATGAAACATGTGAAAGGCGCCGCTGACATGAAACGCATCTTAATAATGTGCGGTATCATTGTGTCGTTGGCGGGGTGCAACAGGGAACCTCACGCCGCGCCATCGACACCACGTTATGTTGTTCTCAGCATCACGGAGTTTACGGGAGGGAAGATCCCAGGCGCGGTGCGTTGCAAAGATGGCAAAGGAAATTACCTTCCTGATCCTGCTGGTCTATGCCTCCCTTCAGCACCCATTTTGGCGGATGCGGTTTGGCATTGCGGCGCAGATATAGTGACGATTGACCGCTCTTGGACGCACGTAGATTATGTGTATTTCCCGATCTATGCTCGGTCAGAGGCTCCGTCGAGCTTGGAAGTGGTTCGTTGCGTCCAGCAAGGAGTGGGATTTTCGTTCTCAGCAGCGATCGCTCCGATCGGGAAAGACGGCTGGCCGCCGAGTGCACTCGACGGGGACGAAGCCCCGTTTGCCAGCCTCTATTCGCCCAAGAAGTCACAGTCCTTGTAAGCTATAACCTCCGGCCTTTGAGAAACTCGGTCGATATGACCGCTTACCACCCCTAAGCCGCCAAGGCTCGGTGCAACGTTGTGCGCACAATCACCGACGTCCGCTGGACGCCGCGCTAGTAAATGATAATCTGGCTGCGACGGGTGGGAGTATCATAATGCGAAGCATGGGATTGATTGCCGCATTTATGCTTGGCGGCGTTGCACATGCGGCGCCTGCGCGCGAGCCGATGCAGCCGATATCCGACGCGATATTGAACGACTGGCTCGAGATGGGCGAGGAGATCGAAACGCGGGTCGATGGCGACCTCAACGGCGATGGCGACCCCGACACGGCCTATGTCGTCGCGAGCCCCGACGCACGAACACTCCACGTCCAGTTGAGCTACCGCGCCGAATTCGACTTGGGGCACCAGCCGGCCGGCAGCTTCAAGCTCGAGCCCGATCGGCTGGGCCCTGCCGGGCTCTCGATCAGCAAGGGCGTGCTGACGATCCGCGACCTGACCGGCGGTACGACCGCATTGTCGGCAATCTACCGTTATCGTGCCGCAACGACGAAAGATGGTCCGCGAATGCGCCTGATCGGGCTCGATGCCACGGTCTACAGCCGCACCTATGCCCATGACGGGAATGAGATGAGCTGGAATGTCGCGACCGGCGATACGATCACGACCTTGCTGAAGATCACCGGGACCGGCGAAGATCGCGCCTACGACAAGCTCTACACGCGCAAGTTCACGCGTCCGGTTCGGACGATCTATATGGAGGACACACCGGGCGCCGAGGAAGAGCTCGTCTCCGTCACCAAAGCGAAATAATGCCTGTCAGGGCTGCAACAGCGCCGGAATGATCCAGATCGCGGACAGGACGATAATCACCGCGATCAGCGAAAAAGCCAGCACATAGCGGACATTATGCCCCTTTACGCCGCTGCTCGCCTCGGTCTCGGTTACCTCGACATGATCATCGACGACTTTCATGGCTCGTCTCCTTTTCTGGTCCGCCTAATACGCGGCCCGTCGCGGCGCGGTTCCCGCGCGGCCTTTGGGGAGAGAGTGCCAGAGGGTCTGTAAGCCGGGTTCTGTCCACCCCTTTTGACGGGGGATAGGCGATCATTCCTCTAGGCGGACGGTTACCCGAACGCTCAAGCAGTCAACCCGGACGGCTGGGCCGGAATCAGCCCTGGATAAATCCGTACCGTCCCTATTCGACCTTGCTCCCGGTGGGGTTTGCCGTGCCGCGTCCGTTACCGTCCGCGCGGTGCGCTCTTACCGCACCCTTTCACCTTTCGCCGGGCCGAAGCCTTTGGCGGTCTGCTCTCTGTGGCACTTTCCCTGAACCTGGCCAAAGCCCGATCCGCCGGACGTTATCCGGCACCGTGATTTCCGTGGAGCCCGGACTTTCCTCCCCCTTCTTGCGAAAGCGGCGATCGCCCGACCCTCTGGCGCATCCTTTATAGCAAGATTGCCCGCCATTGGCGAGCGCGACGAAAGGCCTCGCGCTTTGTCCGCTAGCGGTCGTATGGAACGACCACCAATCCGGCCATCAGACCGTTCAGGAGTGAAGAATGACGCCTCCCCGTCTCCCCAAGATCAATCGCAGAGCCTTTCTTGCCGCCGGTGCCGCCGTCGCGGCGGCGCACGGCTTTGGCGCCCATGCGGCCAAACGGCCAAGGCTGATGACGGACGGCCTCAGCTTCCTCCCCGAAGATCTCGCCGAACTCCGCGCTGCGGGACTCGGCGGAATGATATGCGACATTTCGGAAATCGAGGAGGTGCGCGACAAGGATAATGTGCCGCGCTATCTTCGGACCTTCGAAAAATGCAGCGCCGCGCTCGACGCGGCCGTGAAGCGGCTCGCGAACCGACCGGAAGCCTTCGTCGCGCTCAAGGGGTCGGACATCGGCTCGCGCCCCGGTTGCGCGACCTTCCTCCAGTTCCAGTCGTGCGAACCCGTCGACACCGATCTGACGCGCATCGCCGATTTTCATCGCCGGGGCCTGCGCGTCCTGCAGTTCACGCACCACAACAACAATCTTTTCGCCGGCGGCGCGCTCGAACGCGAGTGGAGCGGCCTCACCCCGCTCGGCATCGAAGGGCTGGCGGAAATGAACCGTGTCGGCATCGTCCCCGACGTCTCGCACGGGTCCGAACCGACGATGCTGGACGCCGCAAGGCTCAGCACGACGCCGATCCTGCTGTCGCACGGCGCTTGCAAGGCGATCGTCGATCATCCCCGCTGCGCATCCGACACCGTGATCAAAGCGATTGCGGACAAGGGCGGCATGATGGGGATTTTCATGATGAGCTTCTGGCTGACGCGCGACGCCGTTCCGACCGTCGATCATCTGATCGCGCAGATCCGGCACGTCGTGAATGTCGCGGGCATCGATGCTGTCGGAATTTCCAACGACTTCCCGATGACGGGCCAGACCAATCTCGTCGCGCTGAACAACAACAATGCGGAGGGCGTGAAGGAATATCTGCCCTGGTGGCAAGCAATGCGCGAACAGAAGATCGCCGGTTTCGTCTGGACGCCCGAACATGTTGTGATCCCCGAGCTCAACAATATCAACCGCATGGCCACCATCGCCGCGGCGCTCGACAAGGCGGGCTTTCGTTCGCGCGATATCGACAAGGTGATGGGCGGGAACTGGCAGCGCGTGCTGACGGACGTGCTGGGCTGAGGCCAAAGAAAAAGGGGCGGCCCGCAAGGAGCCGCCCCTTCTCTGTTCTGCTGGTCCCGGCGAACCGGGACGAACGCCGCTTAGAAGCGGAAGTCCACACCGGCATAGAACAGACGGCCATAAAGGTCGTAGGTCGTTGCCGAAGTCTGCGCACCCGGGAAGGTCACAGGGTTCGTGTCACCGAACCGCGGCGGCTTCTTGTCGAACACATTGTCGACGCCCAGGTAGAACTCATACTTCTTCTTGTCGTCGAGGCTGAAGCGCAGCTGCGCATCGTGATACCAATAGGCACCCGTGCTGATCGGCGCGGCGGCGGTCAGGTCGTCGACGACCGACGACAGATAGTTCACGCGCCAGTTGAGCGAGACATTGTCCCAGCCAACCGTTGCCGAAACATTGACCTTGTCGCGGAAACCGGTGCCGAGACGGCCACAGCTGTAGCAATCAAGCTGGCCGACTTCCTTCTGCGTCGGGCCGCCCGGGAACGACGTCTGCTGCTGCTTGAGCAGGTGCGTCCAGAAGGCCGCCAGGTCAAAACGACCGCTTTCGCCGAAGGTCGTGCTGTACTTGACCTGCGTATCGATACCCGAAACGAGGAACGAACCGGTGTTCAGGTTGAACGCGTCAACCTGGGTGACACGGCCGGTCGCGTCGCGGGTGATGTTGTCGCAGAACAGCGCGTCGCCGCTACCGGTCATGCACTCGTCGAGCGACGTCTGCTGACCGATGATGCCGATCGCGTTCTTCAGCTTGATACGGTAGTAATCGACCGTCAGGCTGAGACCGCGAACGAAGCGCGGCTGGATCACCGCACCGAGCGTCAGGGTCTTTGCCGTTTCTTCACGCAGGTTGGGGTTGCCGCCCAGGAAGCCGTTGATCGTCTGGATCTGCGCCGTCGAATAGACGAAGCCGCCAGCATTGGCTGCCGCTGCGATAGCCGGAATGGCCAAGCATGCCGCCGACAGGCTGCCACCGGGAACCGAGATCGGCGCACCGTCGCCATTGCCTTCGCGCTGGTCGCACGGGTCGACAATCGCGGGGAAGGTTTCGCTCTGAGCCGAGAAGAGTTCCGAGATGTTCGGCGCGCGGGTGGCTTCCGAATAGATACCGCGGAAACGGATATCCGGGATCGGGGCCCATTCGCCGCCAGCCTTCCAGCTCCACACACCGCCGACCGTCGAATAGTCGGAATAGCGAACGGCGCCTTCGAGGCCGAGATAATGGAAGAAGGGACGCTCCGAAAGGATCGGCGCGACGACTTCGAGGAAGCCTTCCTTCACATTATACTTGCCGCGGGTGTCGGTCAGCAGGTTGCCGAGCGTCTGGCCGAGGTTGGTCGCATCGTCGAAATCTTCGCTGCTGCGTTCGCGGCGATATTCAAAGCCGGTTGCAAAGCTCAGGGCACCGCCCGGAAGCTCGAACACTTCGCCCGAAACCGACGCCGAGAAGACGTCCTGCTTCACCTTGGCGCGATATTCCGACAGCTGACCGCCACGGGTCACATAATCGGCAGCAGCGGCCGAAACCGTGTTGAAGCCGAAGATGTTGATCGGCACGCAAGCCGCGTCATTGTTGTTCGGATTGGCATCGACGTTGATGCTGCAAACCGGGCCGTTCGGACCGGCGACAGCGTTCAGCGCGTTGACATATTGCGGGCCAAAGATCGTTCCCGAACGGGTGTAATCCTTGGTTTCGCCATGGCCGTAATAAAGTTCATAGTCGAACTTTTCGGCAAAGCTGCCACGCAGGCCGGCAACGGCGCGCCAGGTTTCGCGGTCGTTCTTGTTGCTGCGATCGAAGATATCGTTCGAACGGCGACGGAACGGCAGCGAGGTGACGCCTTCTGCAATCATCGCATCGCGAATTGCCGTCGGGATAAACGGGTTCGTGATGGGAATGCCCGCATAGGGCGTGCCGTCGGCGTTGACGAGGTCGGTATCGGCAACCGCCTGCGGCTCGAGGCTCGAACGCGACTTGCTCTTGGCATAGCTGCCTTCGAAGAACAGCGTCGCGTTGTCCGACAGTTCGTAGCTGGCGAGGCCGGTGACGAGATAACGCTCGACCGGAACGCCAAGGTAGCGATCCTGGTTACGGTCGTAACCGTCGATGTTTGCGCCTTCATACGGCTTCAGGACATTGCCCGGGCCATAGGTGAAGGTTGCGCCGCCGGGGGCGAACGAACCGTCGGGGCTGAACAGACCCTGCTGAGCGAAGGAGCTGCGGTTCGGAACGTCGTTCGCCGAGAAGCCGCGGTTGCGCGAACGCAAGCCGTTGTCGCGGTCATAGCTGCCGTTGACGACAATGTGGCCGCGGCCGTCGGCAAACGCCGTACCCGCGGTCAGGCTGGCGAGATAACGACCCGCGTCGCCTTCGTCGCTGATCGTGCCCTGTCCGTGGAAACGAATGCCTTCGAACTTGTCGTCGAGGATGAAGTTGACGACGCCCGCGATGGCTTCCGAACCGTAAACCGCCGACGCGCCGCCGGTCACGACCTGGACGTCCTTGATCAGGTCGGTCGGGATGGTGTTGAGGTCGACGACCGACGTGCCGGGCAGGCCGGCGACGAAACGACGGCCGTTGACGAGAACGAGCGTGCGGGCCGAACCCAGGTTACGCAGGTTGACGGTGGCGATACCGTTGCCGGTGGTCGAGAAGTTCGACGAGGTGCGGCTGATGTTCTGGCCGACCGACGGCAGTTCGTTCAGCACGTCCTGGATGTTGGCGGCGCCGGTCTGCTGGATCTGTTCCTGGCCGATGACCGAAACGGGAACCGACGAGCTGAGGTCGGGGCGCGCGATGCGCGAGCCGGTGACGACGATCGTGTCCGCGCCAGCGTCATCAGCGACGTCGGCGTCCTGTGCATAGGCGGGGATCGAAATCATCGCAGCGCCAAGCACGAAAGGTGCGGCGGTCAATTTCAAAAGGGGGAGATTGGCTTTTTTCACAGTGCAGTTTTCCTCGCTGCTTCATGGCAGAATCGGACAAGGACGGCACTTGAGGAGGATCTCACCTCAGCGTCGCCCTCCCGGTGGCGGGCGATGGGCTTTTGACATGAGTCCGTAAAGAGATTTTGACCCGGCCGAGGATTTTCGGTCTGTTTTGTGACTTATTTGCAACAGCCCTGTGACGGTCTCCAATGGAAATATCCGGAGCTTGTCGGGCTTATCCTTAAGGCTTGCCTGACGCTCCTTCGGGCTGGGGCAGCAACAGTGCGAGAAGGATCGCGCGGCATTCGCCATCGATCGTGCCATCGATCAGTTCAGGACGAAAACGGCGCTGGAAAGCGACCGTCGCCGCAAATCCATCGGTCACGTCATAACCGAAGCGTTCGAGCGCGAGCAGGAACCCCGCGTCGGTCCATAGGGGATCGGTGAGCTTCTTGGTCGGGCGCGGCAGTGCGAGGCGGCGGCGCGCGAGTTCTTCCCACGGAAACAATTCGCCCGGATCCTGCTTGCGCGTCGGCGCGATATCCGAATGGCCGACCACATTGCCACGCGTGATAGCGTGACGGTCCTTGATCAGATGCACCAGACGCACCACCGACGCGACCTGCGCATCGGGAAAGGGCACATAGCCCCATTCATGCCCGGGATTGACGATCTCGATCCCGACGCTCGCCGAATTGATGTCGCTGACCCCGCGCCAGTGCGATTTGCCCGCGTGCCAGGCGCGCTTGTCCTCGGGAACCATATGCGTGATCTGGCCATCTTCGGCGACGACATAGTGCGCCGACACTTTCGCTTCGGGATTGGCAAGCCAATCAAGGGCTTCAGCGCCGCTCTTCATACCGGTATAGTGGAGTACGATCATCGATACAGCCAGCGCGCGCTCGTCGAAATTTGGGGACCAGCGTTCGATAAAATCGCTCATGCGCTCCGGGGACCCGTCCTGTGCTTGCCTGTTCGTCGATTGCGCCAGCGACGCGCAAAAAGCAAGTCAGGCGGCCAGCGAGGGAGAGACCGGAGGGCGACGTACCTGCTGGTCGGCGGGTTCGTACAGGCCGCGCAGACGGGGGCTTGCGACGAACTGGTCGGTCTGCCCAAGGACCGTTTCGCCCGCACCAAGGACGAGGAAGCTCTGCGGCGCCGCCATCGCGCGGAGCCGCGCAAAGGCTTTCTGGCGCATCGGTGCCGAAAAATAGAGAAGCAGGTTGCGGCAGAATATCAGATCGGCGGGACAGCCAAGCGGCGGCCGATCGGTGAGCATATTCTGCACCGAAAAATCGACGCGGCGACGCAGGTCGGCCTTGGCGAGCCAGCCGCCTTCGGTTTGATCGAACCAGCGCACCATACGCTGCACCGGCAGGCCGCGCTGGATCTCGAACTGGCTGTAAAGCCCGACGCGCGCGCGGGAGATCGCGTGATAGCTGACATCGGTGCCGACGATATCGATCTGCCAGCCCGCCCATTTCGCACTCTGCTCGGCGATCAGCATCGCCATCGAATAGGCTTCCTGCCCTGTCGATACGCCGCAATGCCAGATCGTCAGCCGCCGGCGCAGCTTGTTGATCTCGCGAATCTGCTCAAGCGCTGTCGCCGCTATTTCGTCGAACACGCTATATTCGCGATAAAAATAGGTCTCGTTGTTCAGCATCGCATCGACCGTGTCGTCGAGTAGCTGCCGGCTGTTCGACGTCACGAGCGCGGCAACCAGCGCATCGAGATCGGCGATCCCGTGGCGATGCATGACGGGCTTTAGCGACATTTCGATCCGCCAGATACGGTTCGGCGACAGCGTCTGCCCGGTCCGCGATTCCAGTACCCCCATCAGGACGCGGTATGCCGACTCGCTGGCCGTCCCGCCCATCATGGCTTGCGCCGTCCGGGAAGGAAGCTGCCGAGCATCAGCGCGATTGCGTCGGGGTTGAGCGTCGCCGCCGCGATGCCCGCCTTCGCGACCGCCCCCGGCATTCCCCAGATCACGCAGCTTTCGGGGGCTTGCGCGAAAATCGTCCCGCCGGCGTCCTTGAGCCGCGCCGCACCGATCACCCCGTCACGGCCCATGCCGCTCAAGATCACGGCAACGCCGCCTCTGCCATAGACGTCGGCGACCGAATCGAACATCGGGTCGGCCGACGGACAGCAGCCATTATCCATGACGCGGCGATCGAGCGCGATTTCGGCCCGGCGGCCGCTGGTAACGACGATTAGGTGCGCGTCGCCCGGAGCAAGATAGATACAGCCGCGTTCGACGGTCATCCCTGCCGCTGCAACCCGCACGCGGCGCGTCGTCATCGTCGCGATCTGCTTCGCGTAAAATTCCATGAAAGCGTCGGGCAGATGCTGGGTCAGCAGGATCGGCGCCGTGATCCGCGGATCGAGGTTCGCCAGGAAATTGGCGAAGGCGGGGATGCCGCCCGTCGATGCGGCCACCGCGATACATTCGATCGGCTGATCGGTGTCGATCGCGAGCGTGGCGGGCGAAGGCGTCGGCCGCTCGGCAATCGGGACCGGCGCCGGGAAGTCGCGCCGATGGCCCAGCGTCATGATCCGCTCGGTCAGGACTTCGGCGAAACGCCCCGAAAAACTGCCGCGGCCGGGTTTGGCGAGCGTATCGCTGGCACCGAGCGCGAGCGCGTCGATCGCGGCTGGCCCGCCCTCGACGCAATTCGAAGAAAGAATGAGCACGCGCGCCTTTTCGGCGCGCTCCAATATATGGGGCAGCGCATCGATCCCGTTCATCCCCGGCATTTCGATATCGAGCACGACAACATCGACCGGCTCGCGCGCCAGATAATCGAGCGCATCATGCGCCGAGGCGACCGATGCGCAAATCTCGAGCCCCGGCCGCTGATCGACAATGCGTTCGAGGATACTGCGGACGACAAGACTGTCGTCGACGAGCATCACCCGCACGGTGCGGGCTTTCGGCTCCGGGTCGGGTATAAGGGGTTGCGGTCGAGCCACCGAAAAACCTCAATAAAAACCTCAGGCGATGCCGACGAGCTGCAGCTTTCCTTCAAGCGTTTCGCGGTCGAACGGCTTCATGACATATTCGTCCGCGCCGGCCTCGATCGCTGCGCGGATATGGTCGATGCTGTTTTCGGTCGTGCAGAAAACGACGCGCGGGCGCTCTTCATGCCCATAATCGAGGTCGTTGAACGCCCCCAGAAACTCCATTCCGCTCATCACCGGCATATTCCAGTCGAGCAGGATGACGTCGGGACGATTGGCGCGGCAAAAGGTCAGCGCCTCCTGCCCATCGGCCGCCTCGTCGACAGCAAAGGCCATACTTTCAAGAATATGGCGCGCGACCTTACGAATGACTTTGCTGTCATCGACCACCAGACAAGATTTCGACATTCGATTAACTCCGACCCCCGGGATTTGGGCATGTTTACGGTGAAGGCGTGTGCAGCCCGTTAATAAACGGCCGAAATCATGCCGCCTTTAAGGCCGGGAGCGTGATAAAATGCGATGGGTCGACGACAAGCAGCGAAGCACCTTCATGCTCGATCATCGCATCGGCAACGCGCGCCCAGCCGGGTAGCAGTTTTCCGGCAATGCGCGTCTCGGGCGCCTCGATGAAACACACGTCCTCGATCTCGTCCGCGAGCAGGGCATAGCCATGCTCCGCAACATCGACGACGATCACTCGCTGACCCGGGACGACGGGTACCGCAGGCAGCCCGACAACGACATGCGGATCGATCAGCGTGAAAACACGGCTGCGCAGGGCAAAGAGTCCCGCGACATGTGGCGGCGCGGCGGGCACTTCGACCGGCGCGCCAACCGTCACGACCGAATTGATTGCGCGGCTGCGCAGCGCGACGCGCGTGTCGGCAATGCGTGCGATCAGATAGAGTTTTTCCATCATGCGCCCACTCCCCCGACGCGGCGTTGCAGCGCGTCGAGCAGCGCCTGACGATCATAGCGATAGACGGTTTCGTCGTCGGGCCCGGTTGCCGCGACCGACGTGCGCAGGCGGATCATGGGCACCGAGCTGTTCGCGTCGTTGGCGGCCGCGCCGTCCTCGGTAAGGTACAGCAAGACATCGGGCATCTCGCCTGACGCATCGTCGCCCGAAATCACCCGGTAGCCGGCGCTTCGCAAGATCGGCGCGAGGAAATTGTCGCCCCAGCCGTCATGGTCGTCGGCAAGGCGGCAGAGCGGCTGACGCTGCGCGGACACGGGTGCATCGATGGCATATTGCTCCATCAGCCAGAAGGGATCGATCAGTTCCACCGGATCGCCGCCGACGAGTACGACGCCGGCGATGAGGCCAGGCGCCGCAGACGGCTGTACGACATCGGGCAAGCGAACGATGTCGATCACCTCGGCGATCGGATAGCAGAGCACCGACTGGCCGTCGTAGAGGCGAAGGAGCTTGAGCGTCCCCTCGCCGTCCGGAAGCGCCGCCGCATGAACAGGGAAAATATCGTTGCCGATCTTGGCCTGTACCCTGCTCGCGCTTTCGAACAACGCCGACGTCGGGACTTCCTCGACGCGTTCGATGACCGACAGGCGGACGCCGCGGACCCTTTTGTTCATATCGCGGAACAGCAGGAGCTGCACGGCATTACGCGCAGCTTCGGCTTCGGCTTCAGCCTCGGCCGCCCTGTTGTGGCTGCGGCCCGCTTCGTTGGCGTCGATCGCGGCCGTCGCCAGCAGACCCTGGACGTCGAGCAACAACACCGGCCGGCCATTGTCCGGCAGCGTCGTGCCGGCGTAGAGCCCGGTCGCCATGATCATCGGTGCTGCGGGCTTGATCACCAGTTCCTCGTGATCATGGATCGCCGCGACGCTGAGCGCATAGCTTTGGCCCTGCCCCGGACGGACGATCACCAGCGCGCGGTCGTCGCTGTCGTCGGCTTCGTCGCGCGCGCGGCCCAATATAGTCTCGAGGCGCAGGAGCGGGAATTGTTCGCCGCGCACGGTCGCGAGTTCGCCGCCGCCAAGTTGGTCGATCCGCACCGTATCGCCGCTTTCGAGCAGGATTTCGCGCACCGCACCGCGCGGAATCGCAAAATATTGCCCCGCCGCGCGCACCATCAGCCCCGAAATGATCGTCAGCGTCATTGGGACGCGAAGCAGGATCGTCAGCCCCCTGCCCTCTTCGTTGCGCAGTTCGACGACGCCGCCGATCCTCTCGACATTCGCCTTCACGATATCCATGCCGACCCCGCGTCCCGAGATCGAGGTGACCTTCGCGGCGGTCGAAAAGCCGGGGCGGAAGATCAGGTCGAGCTTTTCCTTGGGCCCGAGCGCCCGCGCTTCGGTCGCGGTCAGCAGGCGCGAGGCGATGGCCTTTGCCATCAGCGCATCGGGCGAAAGCCCGCGGCCGTCGTCGCGCACCTCGATTTCGATCTGATTGCCCGACTGGCGCGCCGAGACCGATATCGTCGCGGTGATATCCTTGCCCGCCGCCACCCGGTCCTCGAGCGATTCGACGCCATGGTCGATCGCGTTGCGGACGATGTGGATCAGCGGATCGCGGATATTCTCCATCATCTCGCGATCGAGCTCGACCTCGCCGCCGCTCGTCTGGAACGCGATTTTCTTGCCCATCTCCTGCGCAAGGTCGCGGACGATGCGGGGGAGCGGCGCGAACAATTTGTCGATCCGCTGCATGCGCATCTGGCTGACCGACTGGCGCATCCCGGCGATGGAATCGGACAGGCGGTCGAACGATGCGATGACCGACAGGTCGGCGCCCGATTCCCTCAGCATCCGGGCGAATTCGTTGCGCGCGAGAACGATATCGGTAACGCCGGTCATCACGCTGTCGAGCAGCGGAAGCGGCACCCGGATCGAGCGCCAGCTTTGCATGTCGGTGCCGAAATCATCTTCGCGGCGAAGGGGAACGCCGGCGACCTCGAACGGCGCGTTATCTGGCATGTCCTGATCGGAAAGCGCCCCGATCACATCGCGATCGTCGCCGGCGGGCTCATCGCCCTTCTGTCCCAACGCCGCGCAAAGGTCGCTCAGGCGGTCGAGAATGCCGAGTACGCCCGTGACCAGTGCGGCGTCCGCCACGCGGTTCCCGCGCCGGACCTGGTCAAGAGCGTCCTCGGCGGCATGCGCCAGCGCCGTGACGCGCGGCAGTGCCAGAAAACCGGAGCTTCCCTTGATCGTATGAACCGAGCGAAAAATCGCATCGAGCTGCGCACGGTCGGCGGGGTCGGCTTCCCATGCAACGATGGCCCCGCCGGCATCGGCAAGGATTTCCGCCGTTTCGGCGAGAAAGTCATTCAGCAAATCGTCCATCGCCGTACCGGTGCGCCCCAAAAAACGAGGCTCCACCATGGCGGACAATGGTTAAAAGTGGCTTTACCCGCGGCCGCGCAGGACGGCCCCGACCAGCAGCGAAGTCGGCGTTTCGCGGGCGAGCATGACCGTCCCGTCATTCTGCCGCGCCACCGCCTGCACCAGCACCGCGGGCGCGGTGCGCGAGGTCATCGGGCTCGCGCCCTCGCCTTCGGCCAGGATGCGCTCGACGTCAGCGTCGAGGAAGATGCGCTCTGCCTCGACATGCAGCGCGATCTCGATCGCGTCCCCCTGCTTTTCGCAACCGATATCGAGCCGCCCGCCGCGCACCAGCGCATCGACGAGCAGCAGCGACAGGTTGAGGATGATCTTCACCGCCGGCTTGGGCAGCGGATCGGTCCCGATCATCCAGTTGAGCTCGATCGCGCGGTCGCCGATGATGCCATGTATCGCGGACTTCGCTTCGTCCGCCGGGACAAGCTCGCCGAACCCGCCCGCCGACCCAAAGGCGAGGCGGAAAAACTTCAGCTTGTTCGCCGACGTGCGCGCGCTCTGTTCGAGCAGCTCGAAGCAACGCTCGCGCATCGCGGGGTCTTTCTCGTCGGCGAGAAGTTCGAGGCCGTTGGCAAAGGCGCCGACAGGGCTCAGAAGATCGTGACACAGGCGCGAGGCCAGCATCGAGGCGAAATCGACGCGATCGTCGGACATGAATTGACAGGCTCCCCGCAAGGCCGGACATTTCCGGCTCGCGCCTGCTCCCTAAGCCACGGAATCGGCCGAGACAAGCGCGATACGGCAGGCCGTGACCCTTGAAATCCGGTGTCTCGCACCCACATCGCGGTCAATGCAGGGGGAAGACGACATTTTGACCGTGGCGCTGGCGGACAGTGCGGCCGGGCTGCGGCTCGACCGGGCGCTGGCCGAAGCCCTCCCCAATCTTTCGCGCGAAAGAGTGAAGACGCTGATCAAGGGCGGCCGCGTCTTCGACGCGAGCGGCAATATCCTGTGGGATCCGTCGGCCAAGGCGGCCGCGCCGGCGACGATCGAGGTCCGCCTGCCCGTCGCCGCGCCCGCGCACAATGTCGCGCAGGATCTGGATCTCGTCATCGCCTATGAGGACGAGCATCTGATCGTCGTCGACAAGCCCGCGGGCATGGTCGTCCATCCGGCTGCGGGCAATCTCGACGGCACGATGGTCAACGCATTGCTCCATCATTGCGCGGGCCAGCTATCGGGGATCGGCGGCGTCGCGCGTCCCGGGATCGTCCATCGCATCGACAAGGATACGAGCGGGCTGATCGTCGCGGCAAAGCATGACAAGGCGCACGAAGGGCTCGCAAAGCAATTCGCCGCGCACAGCATCGACCGCCGCTATCTCGCGATCGCGACCGGGCGGCCGGTTCCCGCGAACGGCACCGTCGACGCGGCGCTCGGCCGGTCGAGCACGAACCGCAAGAAGATGGCGGTCGTCGCCGAAGGACGCGGCAAGCATGCGATCACCCACTACCGGACGATCGAGCCGCTGAAAAATGCGACGCTGGTCGAATGCAGGCTGGAAACCGGACGCACGCATCAGGTCCGCGTCCATATGGCGCATATCGGCCATCCGCTCGTCGGCGACCCCGTCTACGGCCGCGCACGTAAACCTTTGTCTGATATCCTTCGGGCGCGGAATTTCGTACGTCAGGCGTTGCACGCCGCCCATTTGGGTTTTATTCATCCGGTGACCGGTAACGACATCGCGCTCGACAGCGAACTCCCAGGCGACATGCGGGAACTGATCGATGAATTGCGCGTTTAGGTTTCGAATGAAAATCTATTTTGACCGCCGGACCCAACCGCGGCATATTTCTCCTCTGAAAATAAGGGAAGTTTCTACCCATGGCTAACAAAAGCAACGTTCCGGCAACAGTGCCCGCACTCGGCGGTGAGGCGAGCCTGAACCGCTATCTGGCCGAAATCCGCAAATTCCCCCTGCTCACCCCCGAGCAGGAATATATGCTCGCGAAGCGATTCCAGGAGCATGGCGACAATGAAGCTGCGGCGCAGCTCGTTACTTCGCACCTCCGCCTCGTCGCCAAGATCGCGATGGGCTATCGCGGCTATGGCCTGCCGGTCAGCGAGCTGATCAGCGAAGGCAATATCGGCCTGATGCAGGGCGTGAAGAAATTCGACCCCGAACGCGGCTTCCGCCTCGCCACCTATGCGATGTGGTGGATCCGCGCCTCGATCCAAGAATTCATCCTGCGCTCGTGGAGCCTCGTGAAGATGGGGACGACCGCCGCCCAGAAGAAGCTGTTTTTCAACCTTCGCCGGATGAAGAACAACCTCGCGGCGTTCGAAGACGGCGACCTGTCGCCCGAACATCTGACCAAGATCGCGACCGACCTCGGCGTCACCGAGGAGGAAGTCACCAGCATGAACCGTCGCATGTCGATGGGCGGCGACACCTCGCTGAACGTTCCGATGGGCGAGGATGGCGACAGCCAGTGGCAGGATCTGCTGGGCGACGAGGGTCCGTTGCAGGATGAGCGCGTCGCCGAGGCACAGGAACGCGACGTGCGCCATTCGCTGCTGAACGAGGCGCTGGAATCGCTGAACGAACGCGAACGCCACATCCTGACCGAACGCCGCCTGACCGACGATCCCAAGACGCTCGAGGATTTGAGCCAAGTCTATGACGTCAGCCGCGAACGCGTCCGCCAGATCGAGGTGCGTGCGTTCGAAAAGCTGCAGAAGGCGATGCTCAAGCTTGCGGGCGACCGCCGGCTGGTCGGCGCCTGATCGCAGCCCGGCCGTTGCGCCCGTGATTTGACTCACGGGCGCAAAGGATTAGCCTTCCCCCGGCTTGGCCGAAGGGGGATATATCATGTGGAAATGGATCCGGGTTCCCAAGGGCATCGCACTATTGGCCTTCTTGCTGCCGTGGATGACGGTCAGCTGCTCCAACCAGACACTCGTCGAAGCGAGCGGCTTTGGCCTCGCGTTCGGCCGCGTCACCGCAATGGGTCAGGCCTCGCAGGCAAGCGACGGCGCCTCCTTGAACCTCTGGCTGATTTTGGCGCTGCTCGCGATTGCCACGGGGCTGATCTTGCTTTTCCTGAAGGGGCGCGAAGTTGCCAAGCCGGTACTAGGCACCTCGGTTACCGCGATCGCGCTAATCCTCGTCGGCACATATCGCTACAGCGAGGATGCCATCATGGCCGAAGCCGCGAAGGACGGGGCCAACGGCAGCATGGACCGCGCGGCGCTTGCGATGATCGAGGTTCATTGGGAAATAGGATATTGGCTGGCGCTGCTGTCGTTGATCGCCGCCGCCGTAATGGCCTGGCTGGTGCTGAGCGGAAGAGACGCCGCGACGGAGGCGAAGATGCGCTCGCTCGCCGCCGATGCGAGCAGCGTCGAGAAGGACAGAACCGACGGCGAGCCGCCGACTAGCTGAGGCCGGTTTCGACCGGAAGCGGACATCACCCTCTTCGTCACCCCGGGCTCGACCCGGGGCCTGCCTTGTCTTTTCAACGTCAGGCGGGAGGAAGGCGCGTCCCGGATCAAGCCCGGGATGACGAGAAACTGAAAACGACCGGTTGCTGACGGTAGGCCTCCTACACCTCGTCATTCCCGCGAAAGCGGGAACCCAGCGATAGGCCAGCCGACGGCCGCTCTGGGTTCCCGCTTTCGCGGGAATGACGAAGGTGAGAACGTCTGCTTCCCACTCCTAAGCCGCCGTTCCGCACCGATACCAAGCTTCGGCATTCAGAACCGCCGCACGAAACCGAAATAGAGTTCGATATCCGGACTGTTGCGATTGAGGCCCATGTTGGCGCCCAAATCCCATTGGCTGTCGGCATCGGGTTGCCAGCCGGCGGAGAGGCCGGCGAGCGCCTCGGTCGTATGACCGTCGGGGTCCTCGTCGCGGGCTAGCGACACTTCGGCCGTCATCGAAACATCGTCGGACACATCGAGCCCCACCCCGGCGACCGACCCATAAGCTGTATGCCGACCGTCGCCGTCGCTATCGACCGCGGCGTCGACATGCGGCGTGAAACCCAGCGACACGGCGCCAAGGTCGAAGCTGACCGGCGCGAGCAGTCCCGCCCCCCAATCGCCCGCGCCAACCCCCTTCCCGCCCAGCGGCAGCGTCGCATAGGGCATCAGCGCGATCGAAAAGCCTGACCCGTCCGGGTTACTCAAATTCTGCCGCAGCGCGAGCGTCATGTCGCCGGTTCGCGTCCGACGGGTCACGTCACCCGTCGCCCGGTCGCGGTCGCGTATGTGGCCCAGCATCGTCCACCCAATCTGCACCTCCAGCGACGGAGTCAGTCCTGCACGCAGCAGAGCGTCGCCAAAGGTCCAGCTATCGCTCCGGCTGTCAACGGAGCGATCGAGCGTCCAGTCGGCGAGGCCGATCTCGAACAGCAGCACCCCCGGCTCGACCGTACAGGCGGGCGTACCGAGCCCGGGCCGGTCGGGACAAAGCTCGCGGTGTCCCTCGTCCGCAAAAGCCGGCACAGCGACCGTCGCGGCCGCCAGCAGCAAGAGGGGTCGAAGCAACATGCCGATATTTCCTTCGCACGGATGACAGTATTTTGCTCCGCAAGATCAAGCGCCGCTTGCCTCGAAACCGCAAGCGGCTAATTTGCCCGCATGGCAACTCCTCCCCGTGCGAAGACGAAGCGCAAGCTCCCTTGGTATCTTCGACCGTTCAAATGGCTGTTCTGGTTTATCGCGGCGTCGGTGCTGTGGGTGCTCATCTACGCCGTCGTGCCGCCGCCCGTAACCTTCACGATGCTGGCCGACAGCAACGGGATCACGAAGGACTGGACAAGCCTGTCGGGCATCGACCGCAATATGGTGCGCGCGGTGATCGCCGCCGAGGACGGCAAATTCTGCAGCCACGACGGCTTCGACCGAGATGCGATCGAACAAGCGATCGAGCGCAACGCCAAGGGTAAGCGCATGCGCGGCGGATCGACCGTCAGCCAGCAGACCGCAAAAAATGTCTTCCTGTGGCAAGGCAGCGGCTGGACACGCTACGTCCGCAAGGTGCCCGAGGTCTGGTTCACCTTTCTGATCGAGAAGATCTGGGGCAAGCGCCGGATCATGGAAGTCTATCTCAACGTCGCTGAAACCGGCATCGGCACCTATGGCGTCGAGGCGGGAGCCCAGCGCTATTTCAAGCATGGCGCGGCCAAGTTGACGCCAAAGGAAGCCGCGCGCATCGCCGCGATCCTGCCGCTCCCCAAAAAGCGCGAAGCGGTGAGCCCGTCCGGCTTCACCCGCCGCTATGGCAACACGATCACGGCCCGCGTCGGACAAGTGCGCCGCGACGGGCTGGACGCTTGCGTTTACAAGTAATCGATACGGCAGTCGTTCGTCGGGCGCCTATCGGTTCCCCCGTGGCGCCAGCCGCTCGAGGCCGTCCAGTTGATCCTGCGCGCAGTAGAACACCATACCCCAATCGGTGAGGTTGTCGGCCGTCCAGCGTTCGAGGCAGATCCGAAAAGAGGACTGGATGGCCGCGTCGGGATAGATCGCCTGAAATAGCGTGAAATTCCGGGCACCGATTATTTCATATTTGAAACAGTCTTCGAGGACGAGGTCCGGCCGGTCCTCCTTCTGCTCTTTCGCACACCGGACACGCGCACGCTCCGCATCGAAGCGGGTGTTGCCCAGCGACGTCTCCCTCAACGACGCTTCGTCGCGGTTTGCGCAAATCTGGATCATGTTCCAGTCGGACTTTTCGCCATCGCTGTAGTCGGTGACGCAGCGATCGATCTCTGCGCGGAGGACCGGCTTCGCAAACCGATGGACCGCGGACACCTCCCGATGATCGCGGATCAGGCTTTTTAGGCACTCCGCCTGCGCGTCGAAATCATGCGCATCATTCTCGTCGACGCATTGTGCGGCGGCCAACCCGGGGCTGAAAGCGGGGAGTTGCGAGGAGGCGAGCGTCATAGCGAGCAGGAGCATGTCATAAGAATGGCCGCAGCAATCTGATATTGAAAGCCTTTTTAAGGCTTTGCGCGCCGCCGACCGACCGACGATGCGCCGCAGCTATGCCGGTTTCCAGCTTTTGCGCTCTTCGGCCTGCTTCAGCACCTCGAACGCCGCCTGCCCCGCAGCAAAGCGTTTTGCGGCCTCGGCATCGCCCGGCTTCACATCGGGATGGCATTCCTTGGCAAGATTGCGCCACGCCTTCTTGGTCGCCTCGAAGTCGGCGTCGGGCTCGAGGTCGAGGATTTCAAGCGCCCGCATTTCGTCGGCGCTGCGGCTGCCGTCGCCCGATCCGCCCCACGCATAATGCTGCGCACGGGCATAGCTGTTGGCGCCGCGAGCCTCTTCGGCGGCGCGCGCCGCCGCATCTTCGGCGGAAAGGCCGGCAAAATAATCCCAGCCGCGATTATATTCGGCAGCGTGGGTTTCGCAGAAATACCAGCGTTCGGGACTGTTCGGCGATTTCGGTGCGGGGCAATTGCCTGGGTTGGTGCAACCGTGGCGATCGCAGAGGCGCACCTTTTGCGTCTCGCGCGAAGAGCCATAGGGGCGCCAGCGGGGAAACCCCCAGTCATCGGATCTCTTAGCGCGGCTCATTTCACCATATGTAGCAACCGGAGCCGAAATTGCTAGCCAAGCAGGGCTAAATAGCTAGTCCTTCGGCTTGTAGCCGAACGCCTTGGCGGCGAGTTTGACCACTGCGGGGTCGCGCTCGGTGGGGGTCATCGGTACCGCGGCTTCGAGCGTGTCGATGATATGTGTCAGCGCGGCGATGCGTGCGGCCTTCTTGTTGTTGCCGTCGATGATTTTCCAAGGTGCCCAGCGCGTGTTCGTCTGCGCGAACATCTCTTCCATCGCGGCGAGATAATCCTTGCGCTTCGACCGGTTGCGATAATCTTCGGTGCCGGTCTTCCAGCGTTTCCACGGATCGTCGAGCCGCGCTGCAAAACGCTCGTCCTGCTCCTGCTGCGTGATGTGGATGAACAGCTTGACGAGGTTCGTGCGGCTGCCGGTCAGTTGCGCCTCGAACTCGTTGATCTCGTCATAACCCTTGCGCCATTCGGCTTCGGTCGCAAAGCCCTCGACGCGCTCGACAAGAACACGGCCGTACCAGCTGCGGTCAAAGATCGAGATTTCGCGGTTTCCGGGCAGGCGTTTCCAGAAGCGCCAAAGGAAATGGCGCGCCTTTTCTTCCTCATTGGGCGCGCTGATCGGCCACACTTCGAAATAGCGGGGATCGAGCGAGGCGGTGAGCCGCTGGATGATGCCGCCCTTCCCCGCCGCATCCCATCCCTCGAACATGACGATGCTGCGCTGGCCGTGGATGATATGTGCGGCCTGCAAGCGTTCGAGCCGATCCTCAAGCGCCGCGATCGTGTCGGAATAGTCGACATCATATTTGGCGCCGGTTTCATAGTCGGACAGGGAAATGCTCATATGCCCTCCTAACCTATGCGGAGGCATCCCACCAAGCCCGATCCGCCACTGTCATGTTCCGGGACAGGCCTCACGCGCTTCCTCATTCGCGTCCGATCAGGCGCTTGCGCGCGTCCCAGTCGGCCAGCGCGCGGCGGTTACCCTCGATACGCTCCAGCGCTTCGGGGATCGCGCTGCTGCGCAGCCCCTGTCGCTGCGCCTCGCCATACCAGTCGATCGCCTTATCGAAATCGCGCTGCATCTCGGCGCAAAGGCCCAGGTTGAAAGCAAGCGCAGCCGTCGGTTCGGCGTCGCGGGTCAGCGCGGTCCATGCCGCGCACGCGCCGGGCTGGTCGCTCTTGGTCAGGCGGACCGCATTTTTGAACGCCGCCTGCGCCGGCTTCGCCAGCCCCTTCGTGCTTTCCTCGACACGCACGTCGAGCGAATAGTCGCGCGGCGCGAGGTCGCGGCGGATCGCCTTCACATGATCGCGCTGAACGCTCTCGATATAGTCGTCGACCGACCGCGATGCGGCGCGATCGGGGCAATAGGTGATCTGGTCGCGGGCGTTCAGCGGGCGCGTGTAACGCACCGAACCGTCGCCGATCGCCACAAGCCGTGCGGTGGTCGCGACGGTGATCGTCCGGCGGCGACAGCGGATATCGACCTCGTCTTCCTTCAGGCATTTTTTCTTGTCGGCGGGATCGGGCTCGACACAGCGCTTGCGCTTTTCGGTCACGGGCGCCTCTTCGACGCCGGCACGCGTCGTGCCTGTGACGAGGCCGTCGGTCGGCGCGTTCGATTCGGGTGCGATGACCCGGTAATAAGCGCGGCCATCGAACTGCGCGCCGCCAAGCTCGGCCTCGAGTTGCTGCGCGAACGCCCCGCCATCCTCGCCCTCGAACCGCTCGACCGATATGCGGAGCAGGTCGTTGACGTTGGCGCTGGCCGGATCACTGCCGATGATGGTCAGCGTCTCGGCCGCCGCGGGCGAAGCGAAACAAAGAGAAGCGGCGGCCAGCGCCAGTCGCGTGTCGAACATCTCACCCCCCGACAAGAACCCCGCGCCGGGCTATCGCAGCCCCGCGCGCCTGTCAAAGCGGGAAGTGTCAGAGATGCGCGGCGAGCAGCGACGCGACGCGCGCCGGATTTTCCATCGGGATGAAATGGCTATGCTCGGCCCATAATTCGTCGCGCTCGGCTCCGATCGCGGGACCGAGACCGGTCCATGTCGGGCTCAGCGAGAAATCGAGTTCGCCACCGCGCTCACCGGTCGGGGCACGGATCAGAGTCGAAGGAACCGCGAGATAATGGAGCCACTCGTGCGGGTTCGTGCGCAGAGCATTCTGGTAGACAGATGCCTCGAGCGCCGGCGGGCAAGCAAGTTCCAGCCCCTCCCCGTCCGCCGCCGGAAACACGCCATAGGTGCAATAATCGGCCAGCACGCGCGGATCCCAATTCGCATAAGGCGGCCGGTCCGCGAAACGTGCGCGCATTTCTTCCGCGCTCGACCAGCTATTGCGGCGACGGGCGACCGGATGGTCGGCGGGATCGGCGATCGGCTTGGCCGCCTCGCCCTCGTAAAAGGCAGGCGCCATGATCACCGGATCGATGAGCATAAGATGGGCGAACGCCGCCGGCCGCTGCGACGCGAGCCGTGTCAGCACATAGGCGCCCATGCTGTGGCCGCAGCCGATGATCGGATGCCCGCCGAGCCCGTCGAGCAGCGGCAGCAGCACGTCCGATGTCGCCGCCCAATTGGCGAGCGTCGCCGGACGAAAGCTCCGCCCATGGCCGCGATGGTCGGGCGCAATGACATGCGCGCCCGCGGGCAATGCCGCAACGACCTGATCCCACAGCCGGGCGTGAAAGCCCGTCGCGTGGAGCAGCAGCAGCGACGGCCCCTGCCCCCGCTCACCCCATTCGAACCAGCAGATATCGCCTTCCGGCGTTTCCAGCCGGTGCTCCCGGGGTTCGCTCATGCCTTAACTCTTCGGACCGTCGACGATGCGGATGCTGAGTTCCTTCAGCTGCTTTTCGCTGACCGGGGCCGGGGCGCCCATCATCAGGTCTTCGGCCTTCTGCGTCATCGGGAAAACGATCACTTCGCGGATGTTCGGCTCGTCGGCGAGCAACATCACAATGCGGTCGACGCCCGGCGCCGAACCGCCATGCGGCGGTGCGCCGAACTTGAAGGCGTTGATCATGCCCGCGAAATTGGTGTCGACGTCGGCCTGCGAATAGCCCGCAATCTCGAACGCCTTGTACATGATGTCGGGACGATGGTTCCGGATCGCACCCGACGACAGTTCGACGCCGTTGCAGACGATGTCATACTGATAGGCGAGGATATCGAGCGGATCCTTGTTCGTAAGCGCGTCCATCTCGCCCTGCGGCATCGAGAAGGGATTGTGGCTGAAGTCGATCTTGCCGGTGTCCTCGTCGGCCTCGAACATCGGGAAGTCGACGATCCAGCAGAATTCGAAGCGGCTCTTGTCGATCAGGTCGAGCTGATCGGCGACGCGCGTGCGCGCGAGGCCGGCGAGCTTCGCCGCCTTGCCTTCGACGCCCGCGGCAAAGAAGATGCCATCATTCGGGCCGAGGCCCATCGCGTCGGCGATGGCTTTCATGCCCTCCTGACCGTGATTGTTGGCGATCGGGCCGCCGAACACCCCGTCCTTCTGCGTCGCATAACCGAGACCCGGGAAGCCTTCCGACTGCGCCCAGCTGTTCATCTCGTCGAAGAATTTGCGGCTCTTCTCGTGCGTTTCGGGGGCGGCGACGGCGCGGACGACCTGCCCTTCCTCGACCATCGTCGCGAAGCGGCCGAAGCCCGAGCCCCTGAAGAAATCGCCGACATCATGGACGAGCAACGGGTTGCGGAGGTCAGGCTTGTCGCTGCCATATTTCAGCATCGATTCGCGGTACGGAATGCGCTGGAACGGCAACGGCGACACGGTGCGGCCCTTGCCGTCGAAATCGGCGAACTCCTCGAACACGCCGTGCAGGACGGGTTCGATCGCGTTGAAGACGTCGTCCTGGGTAACGAAGCTCATTTCGAAATCGAGCTGGTAGAATTCGCCGGGCGAACGGTCGGCGCGCGCATCCTCGTCGCGGAAGCAGGGGGCAATCTGGAAATAGCGATCGAAGCCCGCGACCATCAGCAACTGCTTGAACATCTGCGGCGCCTGCGGCAGCGCATAGAATTTGCCGGGATGGACGCGGCTGGGGACGAGATAGTCGCGCGCGCCCTCGGGGCTGCTCGCGGTCAGGATCGGCGTCTGGAATTCGGTGAAGCCCTGATCGATCATCCGGCGGCGCAGCGACGAAATCACGTTCGAGCGCAGCACGATATTCTTGTGCAGCCGCTCGCGGCGCAGATCGAGGAAGCGGTTCGTGAGACGGATTTCCTCGGGATATTCGGTCTCGCCGAACACCGGAAGCGGCAGGCGGTCCGCCGACGACTGCACGGTCACCGCGCTCGGATAGATCTCGATCTCGCCCGTCGCCAGCTTCGCGTTCAGCGTCTCGGGCGACCGCGCCGCAACCTTGCCGGTGAAGGTCAGGACAGACTCCGGCCCCTGCGCGTTGACGACGGGATAGAGGTCCGAACCGGTCTCCACGACGATCTGGGTAATCCCGTAATGGTCGCGAAGATCGACGAAGAGCACATTCGCATGCTCGCGCGTGCGATGCACCCAGCCCGAAAGACGGACTTCCTCGCCGACATTGGCGGCGCGAAGATCTGCGCAGGTGTGGGAGCGATAGGCGTGCATTTTCTCGTCTTTCAATGATGAAGCAGATCAACGAAAAGTTGATATTTATGGCCGCGCTAAGGCAGATCGGAGCGCCATTTGTCAAGGGTAGAAGGCCAAATCAGCAGGTCAGTCCAAGGCTGTCCAGTACCTCGCTACCGAACAAGGCACGATGCGCCGGATCGGGCATCAGTCGGTCGCGAGCGGCGCGCCAACGACCAAAATCATTGCCATAATCGGCTGCGACGCGCGCGGCATCGAGGCGACAGCTTTTCGCCCAATGCCGCGTAAAGCCGACCCCTTCGACATCGAGGCATTCGACGACGCGGGCATAGGCATCGGCGGTGCGCTGACTGCGCGGGCCGTCGAAATCGATCACCGCGTTGTGCGCAAAGCGTGCCGGGGCGAGCAAGCCCTGCGCGCGCTCCATGAAGCGGACGGTGACGACGGTCGAGCCGCCGTGCTTGGCATAAACGGCGCAGATGCGCTCGAAGGCGCGTGCAAGGTCGGAGCGATCGATGGTGACCGAGGCGTTGAACAGATCGGCCAAAGGACGATGCGTGTCGAGCCCCTCCCCCCAACTGCCGTAGACGGTGGGCGCATCGACGTCGGGGCCGCTGGCATAGCCCTGTTTCATCGCGAATTGCAGCAACGGCCCCCGCGCCCACGGATAATCATTGAGCAATCGCCCCAGCAGGCTGAGCGCATCATAGCCCGCGCCAAGTTGGCCCGGAGTGGCGCGCGGGTAATCTTCGCGCCACGGCTCGCAATAGAGAAAGCGCAGCATGGCAGGACGCTTGAACGGTTTGTAGGGATTGACGATCATCTGCACGAAATCGGGATCCCGATCGAGCGCATAGGCTGCAGAAAACCGACGAAAATTGCCTACGGCGAGCCAGTCGAGTGCCGCGCAATCGACCTTGCGCAGATTCTGGATCGGGCGGACGAGGAATTTGGGGACGCTGTCGACGACCAGCGCGGTCACGATCCCCAACGATCCCACAGGAAGCTGCGCCGCAGCGAAAAGCGCGTCGTCGCGCAGCACCGCAGAACCCGTCCCGGCGATGAAGGCATCGCTCATCACGCCTGCGCCCGGTTCGATCCAATAGACACCTCCGGGCGTGACGATCTGCGCCGCGCGAATATGGTCCTGGATGCCGCCGCGCGCGATCATCGAACCGTGCGTACCGGTGGCGCAGGCGCCGGCAAAAGTCTGCCCATTGCCCGCGCCGCTGGTCCATAGCGACCTGCCCTGTTCCTCGAACTTGTCCGAAACTTCGTCGACGAGCGCGCCCGCTTCGACGAGCATCAAAGCCGACGCATCGATACCGGGCCGCACGTCACCCGCGCCAATCCTGAAACAACGGTTGAACCGGCGCGTATGGAGCAGCCAGCTTTGCGAACTGATATTGACGTTCGACGGCGACCATCCCGCACCAAGCGGCCGGACGCGGCGCTTCGCGGCAGCCGCCTGCTTGAGCCAGTCCTGCACCGATTTGGCGGCGATCGCTATTTCATCGCGTCCGCGCACCGCATCGCCGCTGCGCAAGGCGAAGCGCGTTGCCCCTTCGCAGGTGCCGGTGCCGTGATAATTGGTCCAACGGCCTTCATCGCCGAGCCTGACGATCGGCATCACGCGTCTCCCAGCGGCAGGATACCGGCGTGCGCGCGCCACGCGACGGTGACGGGCCGCAGGAAGCCGAAGGTCGATATCGCCACCAGCATCTGGCGCCGCGTCGCGAAGACCCGGACATCGCAGAGCCCGTGATCGGATTCGGGGGTCACAAAGGGCTCCGCCGCCTGACTGGCGAAGCCCCAGCCTTTCAGCGTGACCACCATCGATTCCTCATCGAGCGGTCGCGGATTGGCGATCGAGAGAAAGATATCCGCCTGCCCTGCGGCATATTGACCGAAAAGCAACGCAAAACCGAGCGCGGCGAGCGCCCAACCGAGCCACATCATGCCCCAAATCCCTTCGTCTTTTTGCGCCGTTTTTTTGGCTGCCGGTGTTCCGGCTCCGCGACCCGAAGAGCAACGCGCGATTATGGGCAATTTTTCCTGCCCGTTCCTCTCAACTAGCTGTATAGGCGCGCTATGCAAGTCCATCCGTTGATCGAAACCAACGCCGCGCTCGTCGAATTCTGCGACCTCATTCGGAACAGCGATTTCATCGCGGTCGATACCGAATTCATGCGCGAAAACACTTTCTGGCCAGAGCTTTGCCTGATCCAGGTGGCCGACCGCGACCATGCCGCCGCGATCGACCCGATGGCGCCCGGCATCGATCTCAAGCCCCTGCTCGACCTGCTCGTCGACAATGAGGACATGCTGAAAGTCTTTCATGCAGGCGGGCAGGATGTCGAAATCATCTTCAACCTGACCGGCAAGACGCCGCACCCGATCTTCGATACGCAGATCGGCCAGATGGCGCTCGGCCAGGCCGAACAGGTCGGATATTCGAACCTCGTCGAGGCGTGGATCGGGCTCCAGCTCGACAAGGGCGCACGTTTCACCGACTGGAGTCGCCGTCCGCTCGACAAGCGCCAGATCGACTACGCCGTCGGCGATGTGACGCACCTGGCCAAGATTTTCCCGATGATACTCGACAAGCTGATCAAGACCGGCCGCGGTCACTGGCTCGACGAGGAAATGGAAAAGCTTGCCGATCCTGCCAATTACAGCGTCGACCCCGACAAGGCTTGGCAGCGGATCAAGGTGCCGACGCGCAAGCCCGACGTTCTCGGCCGGCTACAGGCTCTCGCCGCTTGGCGCGAACGCGAGGCGCGGAACAAGAACCTGCCGCGCGGCCGCATCGTCAAGGACGAGACGCTCGCCGACCTCGCCGCGCATCCGCCAAAGGATCAGGATGGTCTGGGCCGCGTCCGCGGGCTGTCGGCGACCTGGCGCACGAATGACATCGGCGGCCGACTGATGGACGCGATCGCCAATGCCAAGCCGATGTCGAAGGACGACATGCCCGATCGCGCGCCGCGCGGCCCCGGGCTTGGCAAGGAAGGAACGCTCGTCGCGGACCTCCTCAAACTGCTTCTGAAAATCCGCGCGCGCGAACTCAATGTCGCGGCGCGGCTGATTGCGCGCAGCGACGACCTCGAAGCATTGGCTGCGGGCGCGCGCGAGGGCATCCAGATGATGCAGGGCTGGCGCTACGACGTGTTCGGCCATGCGGCGCTCGATCTCGTCGAGGGCCGGATGGGCTTTGCCGTGAAAAACGGCAAGCTGGTGATGAGCGAGATCGACGCCGCGACCGCAGCCGAGGTTTAAAGCAGCACGAGTTCGGGTTTGGCGTCGAGCGCCTGTGCGAGAACGCGCAGGCGGCGCTCGACCGATTCGCCCGCCAGATGATGCCAGCCGGCATCGAGGCAAAGTTTCAGCTTGCCGTCGACCAGCGCGATTCCGCTCGCCTTCAGCGGCGCCTCCACCCCACCAGTCAAACGCTGCGCGAGACGGATCGCAAGACCCCATTGTCGGGCGCGTGTCAGCCGCTCGGCCGAAACCAGACCCTCCATCGCGGGAAATTCGGCGTCCGCGCCGCCGAAGCCCGCATAAAGCGCACGCGCGAGAAGGACGCGGCCCGGGATATCGATGCTGCGCCAGTTGCCGTGCAGGCCGATTTCGGTACCCCGCTCGGCCCGGAAATCGGGGTTCGCCGACCAGGCGACGTCGCTGAGCAGGCTGGCGGCAAGACGAACGCGGCTGTCGGCCGGGGCTTCATCGGCAAACAAGGGCGCGATCCATTCGGCGATAGCGCGGCCGTGCGGAGCGAAGCGCGCCAGGCGGCGGCCTTCGAATTCGGCGGCGACGATCAGCGGATCCTGTGCCCGCGTCTCCGCGTCGAGCACCTGATAAAGCAGCCCTTCGCGAAGCCCCGACGACGATATCGTCATTTCGGGAACGTCGAGGATATTGACCAGCGCCGCGAGCAACGCCGCCGCATCGGGCAACGCCGCGGCGCGGTTCGACGCCATTCCGGGAATCGCGCGCAATTCTTCGAAGCTCAGCCGCTTCGAGGCGCGAATCAGGCGGCGGAGTGCGCTGCGGGGAAGCGTGTGCTGGTCGAGCACCGCGAGCGGATCGCGTGTGAGTTCGAGGTCGAGACGCGAGAGCGCGCGCCAGGAACCGCCGACGAGGTAGAGCGGCTGCCCGCTGAGCCCGTCGGGCCAGTCCGCCGAGCGAAGCATCTTCCGAATGGCACGCTCGAACGCCTGATCGCCGTCCTTGCGAAGCGCGGGCAGGCGCAGCACGCCCAGCGGAAAGGAGGCGCGGCGACCGACCTTGCCGTTCGACACCTCCGCAAGTTCGAGGCTCCCGCCGCCAAGATCGACGGCCACACCGTGCGCGTCGGGTATAGCCGCGAGCACGCCGTAGCCCGCCGCCTCAGCCTCTTCTTCACCCGACAACAGCCGTATCTTGAGTCCCGCCTCCGCCGCGGCGGCGATGAAGTCGGGACCGTTCGCCGCATCGCGCACCGCAGCGGTAGCGACGCACTGAACGTCCTTCACATCCATATGCTTCGCGAGCAACGCATAGCGGCGGAGCGCGACGAGCCCGCGCTCGGCGTCTTCGGCGGCAATGCGCCCATCGATCGCAAGGCCGCGACCGAGACCAGCGGCAACCTTTTCGTTGAAGATCACCGCAGGCGCACGCGCCGGGCCTTCATAGACGACGATGCGGACCGAGTTTGAGCCGATGTCGATGACCGCGGATCGCGTGATCGTCTGTTTGGATTTGCGTAGAAGGCCCAAGTCTATCTTCTCAATCTTCGCGCACGTTGAACGCGAGTGTCGGGACGTCCTGACGCTTGTGAAGCGCGGTTCCGCGGCCTGACAGCGACGGGTTGTTCATGAAATAATGGTGTAGATTGAACGGCTTATCACCCGGATCCACGCGCACCGAGGTGCCGTCGGGCCCGAGAATCCAGCTTTGTTCATTGTCGATCAGGTTCGCGACGAGCACCTGGTCCAATATCTGGTCATGGACGGTCGGATTCTCGATCGGGATCATATATTCGACCCGGCGGTCGAAGTTGCGCGGCATCCAGTCGGCGCTGCTGATGTAGAGCTTTGCGCCGCGGTGCGGCAGCGCGGCGCCGTTGGCGAAAGCCCAGACGCGGCTATGTTCGAGGAAGCGGCCGACGACCGATTTGACGCGGATCGTCTCCGACAGGCCCGCCACGCCGGGACGCAGGCAGCAGATGCCGCGCACGATCAGTTCGATCGGCACGCCCGCCGCGCTCGCTTCATAGAGCTTGTCGATGATATCGGGATCGACGAGGCTGTTCATCTTGGCCCAGACGCCCGACGGCTTCCCCGCCTTTGCCGCGGCGGTTTCGGCGTCGATCAGCTCGCTGAGATGCGCGCGCATGTTGAGCGGCGACATGGTGATAAGATCGAGCCGTTCGGGTTCGACATAGCCGGTGATATAGTTGAACAGCTGCGCCGCATCGCGCCCCGCGCGCGGATCGGCCGTGAAGAAGCTGAGATCGGTATAGATGCGCGCGGTCACCGGGTGATAATTGCCCGTGCCGAAGTGGCAATAGGTACGATAGCCCTGCCCTTCGCGGCGCACGACCATCGAAATCTTGGCGTGCGTTTTCCACTCGATGAAGCCGTAGACGACCTGCACCCCGGCGCGTTCGAGCTGGTTCGCCCAAAGGAGATTCTGCTCCTCGTCGAAGCGCGCCTTGAGTTCGACGACCGCGGTGACCGACTTGCCCGCCTCGGCCGCCTCGATCAGCGCGCGGATGACGGGCGACTGGTTGCCGGCGCGATAGAGCGTCTGCTTGATCGCGACGACGTCGGGATCGGCGGCCGCCTGTCGCAGGAAGGACAGGACGACATCGAAGCTTTCATAGGGGTGGTGGACGACGATGTCTTTCGACCGGATCGCCGCGAAACAGTCGCCGCCATGTTCGCGGATTCGTTCGGGGAAACGCGCCGAATAGGCGGGGAATTTGAGGTCGGGGCGATCGACGTCGACGAGTGCCGACAGCGCCGCGAGCCCGATGAAGCCGCCGATCTTGGCGACGATCGCCTCATGTCCCTGAATATCGGCGTTGAGCACTTCGGCGATTTCGCCGGGCATATCGGCTTCGAGTTCGAGCAGGATAACGCGGCCACGGCGGCGGCGGCGGATCGCGGTGCGGAACAGGCGCACGAGATCCTCGGCCTCTTCCTCAAGCTCGATATCGCTGTCGCGGATGATGCGGAACACGCCCAGTGAGCGGATCGTGAAGCCCGGAAACAGCAGGTCGCCGAAAATCTCGATCAGATATTCGATCGGGACAAAGGCGCCCGGCTGTCCCGGCACCGGCACGAAGCGCGCGAGCGATGCGGGGATCATCACCAGTTCGCGGATCGTCTCGCCGCTCGCCTTGCGCTGCAGGTCGAAAATGACGCCGAGACCGCGGTTCGGGATGAAGGGGAACGGGTGCGCCGGGTCGAGCACCTGCGGCGTGAGGATCGGGAAGATCTGGTCGATGAAATATTGGCGCAGCGCCGTGCGGAGTGCATCCTTGTCCGACCCCGTGCCATGGACGACGATGCCCTGTTCGCCGAGCAACTTGTGAAGCAGTTGCCATTCGCTCTGCTGCTGGTCGACGAGGCGGTTCACCTCTGCCTCGATCTCGGCAAGTTGCTGACCGGGCGTGCGGCCGTCGGCGGAGGGATCGTCGATCCCCTGAAGCTGCTGCCCCTTGAGACCCGCGACGCGGACCATAAAGAATTCGTCGAGGTTGCTGCCCGAAATAGACAGGAAGCGGAGGCGCTCGAGAAGCGGATGCGCCGGATTGCGCGCCTCCTCCATCACCCGCCGGTTGAAGGCGAGCCAGGAGAGTTCGCGGTTGAAGAAACGTTCAGGCCCAAAGCTGGGCGGGGTCGCCGCGGTATCGGCATCATTGTCAGCGCGTAGGGGGCCGCCGGCTATCGACATTGTGCTTCATCCTGTCTTTCGAGCAAATCGGGATCGATGAGCCCCTGTGACAGTAATGTTTCACGAGTAAGACGAATGCTAATGCCGCCGCCTTTTTCGAGCGACGCGGCATCCAGCGCTGCGACGATGCGGTGGATCGCCGCATAGCTGCGCTCCATCCGCGGAACGATATAGGAGGCGACACCGGGCGCGAGCGCCATGCCGCGCTGCGCGAAGATCGCTTCGATCAGGTCGCGTGCGAGGCAGTCGTCGGGGTCTCCGATCGTCAGAACAGGCACGGCCGCCAGACGCGAACGCAGGTCCGGGAGCGCGACATTCCAGTCCGCCGGCGGCGCATCGGCGATAATCAGCAGCGGCTCGCCGCTGGCCTGCGCGGCATTCCACGCATGAAAAATCTCTTCTTCCGATACGCTGTCATGCCCGTCGATGACGCGCCCGCCGGTGTCGCTGACGAAAAGCCGGCCGATCAGGCTTCGACCCGAACCCCGCGGCCCGGTCAGCACCGCCGTGCGGACCGGCCAGGTTGCGACATGGCGCAGATAGCGCACGGCGTCGGCATTGCTGGTCCCGACGATCAGCGGGCCGTCGTTGCTGCCCCCTGCGCTCCAGTCGAGCGGCAAGGCGATCTGTCCCGATGGGCGTGCCATCAGCGACTGATCCTGAGCTGTCCGCCGCCTTCCTGCACCTTGAACCCGCGCGCAGTGAGTGCGGCCTTGAGCGCGGCGATGTCGCCGCGGAAGCTGACCCGCATCACCGACGTGCCGCCCAGCGCAAGGCTGGTGGTCGAAGCCGACTGGACGCCGGCTGCGCCCGCCACCGAACGCTCGGTCGCGGTGACCGAATCGACGTCGGGCGAACTATATTGGACGGTGAAGCTCTGTACGCCCACGGCCGCCGTGGTCGGTACGCTGGAGTCGGTTTCGCTCGGCAGCACATCCGTGTCGGTCGCGGCCTCTTCGGGCAGGTCTTCCCGTTCGACCGGCTTTTCAAGAACGAGATAGGTATCGGTGCGCAGCACGCCGGATGCCAGCGCGTCGATATAGATGCGATCCATGCGTGCCACCGCCTTTTCCATCATGTCAGGAAGTGCCGCGGGGCTGGGACCGGTCATCGTGAAGCTGGAGATCAGCTTGCTGTCGGGACCGAAACGCGCCGTGAAATAGCCTTTGATCGGGCCACCGGGATAGGAATATTCGACGCGCGCGATGGGCGTGAGAACATCGGCCGCACCATATTGATCGAGGATGACGCGCCACCAGACGCGGCCGCGGCGGCCGGTCTGCCCCGAATTGAGGAGCAAGGTATCCGCGCCGGTGCCCGCCGTGCGGACATAATCGATTGCGCTCTGCCCCGTATTATATTCGGCCCATGCGCGCTGCCATGCGCTGCGCTGTTCGAACACCTGCGGGATGCCGTCGATCGAGTAGACCGGGATAACGAGCAGCGGCGGCGAACGCAGCGTGCGACCGCTGACGCCCAGAATCTGTCCGGCGCGCACGCGGTCGAACTGGACGCCGAGCTTTGCGACGTAGCGGCGCGGGCCGATCTGTTCTTCCTCGACAACGATCGCAGTGACGATGCCGTCGAGGACCGAATCGGTGAGCGCGGGACCATCGCTGCCGTTCAATTTGCGATAGAGTTGCTTCCAGCCGAGGCGCTGCGCCTCGCGCCACCCCTTGGTCCGCGCATCATCGGCATTGTCGCCGGTCACATCGACCATGATGCCGCTCGCGAGAAAATCGCCGCTGCTGTTGATCGGAGTGATTCCGCGATCGCCGCGGCTGATCTGCCCCTCGACCACGCCGACGAGCAAAATCGCGAAAAACAGGCCGAAAAGCGCGGCCCAGCGCCAGTCGCGCGGGCGAATGGCATCGAGGGACAGGCGGGGCGCGAAGCGCGGGAAAGCGGCCGAAATCATATCTTCTCTATGCTTTGCCCAAAAGCGCGGGCCCCGACAAGGAAATCATGGCAATTATCGGCTGGAACCGTTAGTCGCGCGTGCCATGGATTCCAAGCACAACCAACCCGGCTCCTACACTTATGCGCAGGCCGGCGTATCGATCGAGACCGGCAACGCGCTGGTCCGTGCCATTGCCCCGCTCGCCCGTGCGACGCGCCGACCCGGTGCCGACGCCGACCTTGGCGGCTTTGGCGGCTTTTTCGACCTGAAGGCGGCGGGGTTCAACGATCCGCTGCTCGTCGCGGCGAATGACGGCGTCGGCACCAAGCTCAAGCTCGCCATCGAATCGGGCAAGCATGACGGGGTCGGCATCGACCTGGTCGCGATGTGCGCGAATGATCTGATCGTTCAGGGCGCCGAGCCGCTGTTTTTCCTTGATTATTACGCCACGGGCAAGCTCGACAACGATGTCGCGACCGAAGTCGTCGCGAGCATTGCCGAGGGGTGCAAGCAGGCCGGATGCGCGCTGATCGGCGGCGAGACCGCCGAGATGCCGGGCATGTATTCGGACGGCGATTATGACCTTGCCGGCTTTTGCGTCGGCGCGGTCGAGCGCGACCAGGTGCTGACCGCCGACAAACTTGCGGCAGGCGACGTGATATTGGGCCTCGCCTCGTCGGGCGTGCATTCGAACGGCTTCTCGCTCGTGCGGCGCCTTGCCGCCGACAAGGGCTGGAAACTCGACCGCCCCGCGCTGTTCGACCAGACTATCCTGCTGATCGACGCGCTGATGGCGCCGACGCGCATTTATGTGAAGAGCCTGCTGCCGCTGGTGAAGACCGGCAAAATCCATGCGCTCGCGCATATCACCGGCGGCGGCTTGCTCGAGAATATCCCGCGTATCCTGCCGAAAACCCTTCATGCTCATGTCGATGCCGACGCCTGGGAGCAGCCGCGCCTGATGGCCTTCCTGCAGGCGCAGGGTAATATCGAGCCCGAAGAGATGGCGCGCACCTTCAACTGCGGGATCGGCATGGCGGTCGTCGTGGCCGAGAGCGATGTCGCCGAAGTCACCGCAGCGCTCGAAGCCGCCGGCGAGACGGCGTTCCGCATCGGTCATATCGCCGAAGGCGAAAAGGGCTGCACCGTGACGGGCAGCGCCGAAACATGGAGCGCGATGGGCGCGTGGTCGGCAACGCATAATGGCTAAAGCGCGTGTCGCCGTCCTGATTTCGGGTGCGGGCACGAATATGGCAGCGCTGCTTTACGCAGCGAAGGCGACCGATTGCCCCTATAAACTGGTCTTCGTCGGCAGCAACGACCCCGACGCGCCGGGGCTAGCGATTGCCGACGCCGAGGGAATCGCGACTTGGGCGCTATCGCACAAGGGCATGAACCGTGATGCGTTCGACGCGCTGGTCGACGAGCAGCTGCGCGCCGCCGGCGCCGAGTTCGTCGCGCTTGCGGGCTATATGCGCATCCTTTCCGACGATTTCGTCGGTCGCTGGGCGGGCAAGATGCTCAACATCCATCCCAGCCTGCTGCCGCTCTACAAAGGCCTGAACACGCACAGTCAAGCGATCGACGCTGGCGACAAATTCGGCGGATGCAGCGTCCATATCGTGACGCCGGGCGTCGATGACGGCCCGGTGCTGGCGCAGACGCCGGTCGCGATCCTGCCCGGCGATACGGTCGAGACGCTAGCGCGGCGCGTCCAGTTCGCCGAGCATCAGCTTTATCCCGCCACGCTCGCCGCCTTCGTGACGCGCGAGCGGTCGCCCGACTATCTGCTCGGGCGCGTCCGGGAGCTCGCGATGGCGCTGCCCGAGGCCGACGAGGTGGTGTCGCACGGCATGCCCTGCTTCGGGATCGTGAAGGGCAAGAAATTCGCCTATTTTACCGAGGATCATCACGGCGACGGCAAGATCGCGCTGCTGGTCAAGATCAGCGGCGCCGAGGAGCAGGCGATGCTGATCGAACTCGACGAAGACCGCTATTACCGGCCCGCCTATTTCGGCGACGGTTGGGTGGGCATCCGCCTCGACCTTGGCGATACCGACTGGGATGCGATCGGCGAATGGCTGCGCAAGAGCTGGCTCGCGATTGCGCCGAAGAAGCTGGCGGGGCTGATGGGGGTTGCCGAGGAGTTTTGACGATGCGGTTTTTCGCAGGCCTGTTGATCCTCATGCTTTCCGGCTGCGGCATGGCCGTTTCCGACAAGCCGATGCTCGAGCAGACCGATACCGCTGGCGCGCCGCAATTCGAGGATGGCGTGTGGCTGATGCCCGAACTCGATGACGAGAAGGATTGCGCCGTCGATACCGCCCGGCCCGTCTCGCAATGGCCCGACTGCGCGGAATGGGCGGTACACCGCGACGGACAATGGTTCGCGCGCGAGGGTAACAGCGGGATCGTCACCAAGGCGGTCCCGCGCGACGCCGTGATCGTGTCGAACGGCGATATCGCGATCGTCCAGCTCGAATCGGACAAGTCGCCCGCCGAGGACGGCACCGTCGATCCGACCCCCTATTCGTTCATCGCGTTCGACAACCGGCCTGCGGCGACGGAGAAGCTGCGCACGATCGGCTTCTGGATCGTGATGTGCGGCACCTATGAGGAAAAGGACGAGGAGACCCCGGCGACGCTGGTTCGTTTCCCCGGCTTCGACGAGAAATGCCGGCCGGCGTCGGTGCAGGTGCTGCGCGAGGCGGCCAAATCGAGCCGCCCGGCGGCGTCGGTCGACCTGCCCGCTTTCCATTGGGCGCGGGCGGCGCTCGACTGAACAAAAAAGGCCGCCGGATCGCTCCGGCGGCCTCTTCCTTGCCTTGCGGCGTGTGTCGTTTAGCCGACGATTTCTTCGGGCTTGAAGAAGTAAGCGATTTCGATCGCCGCATTCTCGTCGCTGTCCGAACCGTGGACCGTGTTCGCCTCGATGCTTTCGGCCAGTTCCTTGCGGATCGTGCCGGGCTCGGCGTTCGCGGGGTTGGTGGCGCCCATGATGTCGCGGTTCGCCTGCATCGCGTTTTCGCCTTCGAGGACCTGGACGACGACGGGGCCGCTGATCATGAAATCGACAAGTTCGCCGAAGAAGGGGCGTTCCTTGTGGACCGCGTAGAAGCCTTCGGCCTGTTCGCGCGTCATGTGGATGCGCTTCGACGCGACGACGCGCAGGCCGGCGTCTTCGAGCATCTTGGTGACGGCGCCGGTGATGTTGCGACGCGTGGCGTCGGGCTTGATGATCGAGAAAGTGCGAGTGACCGCCATGGGGAAGCTCCTGATTGGTGTGTTATATGATGCGCGCGCCTCTAGCCGCGCTTTTGCTGCACTGCAAGGACAGAGCGCCGCGGCGTCAGGGCCCTTCGGACCAGCGGCCGTTTTCGTCCTGTTTCCAGAAGCGGTTGTCGACATCTTCGCGCGCGGCGAGCGTGCGCCAGAGCGCACGGGCGTCGTCGATGCGGCTGTTGTCGAAGAGGAGGAAGGTGCGCTCGAATCCGAACGCCTCCTCGTGCCATTCGCCGTCGGCAAGCGCGAGGTGGCTGGCGCGGTTCGGCGGGGACGGGTCGAGCGTACCCGCGATCAGGATCGGCTCGATCTCCTCGTCGGGCGACCCCGCGTGGCCGTGCGGCAGGAAGCTGGCGGGTTGCAGCGTCCACAGCGCCTCGTCGATCGCCTGCCGCTGCATTGCGGGCGCGGCGACCACGAGCAGCCGGTCGCCGTTCGCGAGGATTCGCGTAGCGAGCGCGGGGAGCACCCGTTCGACCGGGTCGCGGGTCAGCCGGTAAAAGTCGACGCGCGCCATGCTCCCCTGCCCTGTACTGCTCAGCCCTCGTGGTTGGCGGCGATATAGCGGTCGAGCAGGCGCACGCCGTAGCCGGTCGCGCCCTTCGCCCACACCGGGCCGTCCTTGTCGGCCCACGCCATGCCCGCGATGTCGAGATGCGCCCAGGCGACGCCCTCGTCGACGAAGCGCTTCAGGAATTGCGCGGCGGTGATCGAGCCGCCTTCGCGCGGGCCGATATTCTTCATGTCGGCGATCGGGCTGTCGATCAGCTTGTCGTAAGCGGGCGACAGCGGGAAGCGCCACAGCTTGTTGTTGCTGGCCTCGCCCGCGGCGATCAGGTCGGTCGCGAGCGTGTCGTCATTGGCGAAGATGCCGGCATATTCGTGGCCGAGCGAGATCACCATCGCGCCGGTGAGGGTCGCGAGGTCGACGATCACCTTGGGATCATAGGCGCTCTGCGCCCAGCTGATCGCGTCGCAGAGGACAAGGCGGCCCTCGGCGTCGGTGTTGAGCACCTCGACCGTCTGGCCCGACATGGTGGAAACGACGTCGCCGGGGCGCATCGCATTGCCGTCCGGCATATTTTCGACGAGGCCGACGACGCCGACGACATTCGCCTTCGCCTTGCGGCCGGCGATCGCCTTGATCGCGCCCGCGACAGCGCCCGCGCCGCCCATGTCCCACTTCATCATGTCCATGCCGGCGGCGGGCTTGATGCTGATGCCGCCGGTGTCGAAGGTGACGCCCTTGCCGATGAAGACGACGGGCGCGTCGCCTGGATTACCGCCGTTCCAGCGCATAGCGAGCAGGCGCGGCGGGCGAGTCGAGCCCTGCGCAACGCCGAGCAGCGCACCCATGCCGAGCGCCTTCATCTGGCGTTCGTCGAGCACTTCGATTTCGACGCCAAGGTCGGCGAGGTGCTGGCAGCGTTCGACGAAGGTTTCGGGATACAGGATGTTCGGCGGCTCGGCGACGAGCGTCTGGGTCAGCGCGACGCCGTCGGCAATCGCTTCATTTTCGGCCCAACGGCCCGAAAGGTCGGTGTGCGGCGAGGCGATCGTCACCGTCTTGAGGCTGGGCCTCGCGGTGTCGGCAAGGCGGGTGCGATAGGTGTCGAGGCGCCAGTTGCGCAGGCGCGCGCCCATCGCGAAGGCCAGGACGTCGTCGGCATCGCTCGTGCCCGCGCTCGCGAAATCGACATGGACGTGAGCGACGCCGCTCGTCTGCAACTTGGCCGTCAGCGCCGCACCGCCGCGCTCGAGATCCGCCTCGCCGCCCTCGCCGATGCCCACGAGCAGCAGACGCTTCGCCTGCGCGCCGTCGATCGCCGCGGTTTCGGCGATCGTGCCCGCCGCGCCGTCGAAGCGCGCCTGCGCCGCAGCGGCGCCGAGCAGCGCACCGAGCGCGCCGGCTTCGCCCTTGCGGACCGGAAACGCGACAACGTCGGCAGACGCATCGATTTGCGCGACAAACTGAATGTCCATGCCTTAACTTTCTTATGCGATGATTGATTGGAACGTGCCGGACCGATAGGGGTTTCGCCTGCGAGTTGCAAAAACAAAGCAGCCGGTCCAGTCCGGGTGGACGCAAGATAAGGTGTGGGACAAAGATATCAAATGAGCTGGGCTTTGTTCCAACACACGGCGCGCGCACGGCCCTTCTGGCTGGCGACCGCAAGCAGTGCGGCGCTGATCGCGTGCCCGGTGCTGGCCCAGACCAGCGAGGAAATGACCCGACCGGCCGATGTCGCAGCGCAGCCCGACCTGCAAACGCCCGATATCGCCCCCGCCGCGTCCGACGCGCCCGATGTAAAGGGCGAGGAACAGATCGGATTTGCCGCCGACAACCTCAATTACGACAGCGACAGCGAAGTCGTCGTTGCCGAGGGCAATGTCCAGATGAACCGCGAAGCGATCGAAATGCGCGCGGACAAGGTCACCTGGAACCGGCAGACCGGCAAGGTTTTTGCCGAGGGCAATGTCACGATCAAGAATCCCGAAGGCGACACCGCCTATGGCGACAAGATCGAACTGACCGATACGCTGCGCGACGGCGTCGTCGAAAACCTGCTCGTCGTGCTCGACAATGGATCGCGCCTTGCCGCGATCAGGGGCACGCGGTTCGACAATGGCAATATCGAGCTGGAGAACGCCGCCTACACGCCTTGTCCGGTCGAGGATGAATCGGGTTGCCCGAAGAATCCGAGCTGGCAGATTCGCGCGGTCAAGGTGATGTACGACCGGACGAAGAACAAGATCCGCTACAAGGGTGCGCGGGTCGAGATTTTCGGCCTGCCACTGATCCCCCTGCCCGGCCTCAGTCACCCGGCGAACAGCGAAGCGGGAAGCGGCATCCTCGTCCCCGAAATCCGGCTCGACCGCAGCAACGGGTTCGAAATTGCGGTCCCCTATTATCTGCGCCTCGCGCCCGACCGCGACATCACGATCACCCCGCATCTTTACACAAGCGCGGCGCCGATGATCGAAGGCGAGTTCCGCGCGCTGACCGATATCGGATCGTTCCGCATCAACGGTTATGCCACTTATGGCTCGCTGGTCCCGCTGACCGGCGAAGATCCGGACACCCAGAAGCGTTTTCGCGGCTATCTGGAAAGCGCCGGCAAGTTCCAGTTCGACCCGCGATGGAGCCTCACCTATTCGGGCCGCATCGCGACCGACCGCACCTTCATGCGCCGGTACGACATCAGTCGCGACGACCGGCTACGCTCGACCTTCGAACTCGAGCGGATCGGCGGCAATAGCTACATGTCGATCGCGGGCTGGGCGACGCAGACGCTGCGCGTCAACGATGTGCAAGGACAGCAGGCGATCGCGCTGCCCGTTATCGATTATCGCCAGCGCTTCGCCGACCCGGTGCTGGGCGGCCAGTTCGAACTCCAGCTCAACACGCTGGCGATCGGGCGCACCGCCGGCCAGGACACGCAGCGCGCCTTTGCCGGCGCACGCTGGGATTTGCGCGGCCTGACGGGGCTGGGTCAGGAAGTCACGCTGACCGCATTGGTGCGCGGCGACGTTTATCACAGCGACGAGAATCTGCTCACCGCCATTCCCGGCTATCGCGGCAAATCGGGCTGGCAGGCGCGCGGGATCGCCGCGGTCGCCGCCGATATGCGCTGGCCCTTCATCGGCGAATTTGCAGGCGGCACGCAGACGCTGACCCCCCGTATTCAGGTCGTCGCGACGCCGCCGATCAAGAATCTGGATATCCCGAACGAGGATTCGCGGGCCTTCGACCTTGAAGACAGCAATTTGTTCGCGATCAACCGGTTCAACGGCCACGACCGGTTCGAGGACGGCGCGCGCGTCACTTACGGTGTCGAATGGAATTACAGCCGGCCCGGCTTCAACATCAACAGCGTCGTCGGCCAAAGCTATCGCCTGTCGGACAAGCCCAGCCTGTTTCCCGACGGCACGGGGCTGACCGACCGGACGTCGGACATCGTCGGCCGCACGACGATTGCCTATCGCGATTTCCTGCGCCTGACCCACCGTTTCCGGCTCGACAAGGACAATCTGGCGGTTCGCCGCAACGAATTCGACGCAACGATCGGCGGCCGCTCGACCTATGCCGTGCTCGGCTATTCGCGGCTCAACCGCGACATCTTGTTGCTCGGCGAGGATTTGCAGGATCGCGAGGAAGCGCGTGTCGGCGGGCGCGTCGCGGTCGCGAAAAACTGGTCGATCTTCGGCTCGGCAATCGTCGACCTGACCCAGCAAAGCGACGATCCGCTGAGCGGTGCCGACGGATTCGAGCCGATTCGCCACCGGCTGGGCGTCGCCTATGACGATGAGTGCCTGTCGATCGCACTGACCTGGCGGCGCGATTATGCCGACACGGGCGACGCGCGGCGCGGCAACAGCTTCTCGTTCCGTATCGCGTTCCGCAATCTGGGCTTCTGACGGCTGTCGAGCGTTGGTTGCCCTCTCCATCATCGTCATCCCCGACTGAACCGAGATCCATCGCGGCGTTGAAATCATGGACCCCGGATCAAGTCCGGGGTGACGAATGTCTGGAAGCCACCCCGGAACCGCAGCCCGTTCGCTCAGCCTAGGTTCAGCGTTGCGGGCGTATTCGCGGGCATCAAATGGCTCCCATGGCGGATTGCGCTGGACCATCGGGCGTTTCCGCTGATACGGAGCGTCCGGACTTTCTCGAATAGGGTAAAGATGACCAAATTTTCGACCATGACCGGCCTGATCGCACTGGCCGCCGTCGGTGTAACGCCCGTGCTGGCGCAGACCGTTGCCGACAGCGAAGTTCCGACGACCAGCCTCAACATTCCCGGCAATGTGCAGCTTTACGGCGACGCCAAGCCCAACGTCTATCGCCCTTCCGCTTCGGTGAACGGAGAGATCATCACGGCAACCGACATCGAGCAACGGATGGCGCTGATCCGCATTGCGAACAACAATGTCGAATTGCCGGCAGAGGAAATCCAGCGGCTGCGCACCCAGGTGTTCAGCAACCTGATCGACGAGAAATTGCAGATCCAGGAAGCGAAAGCGGCCGATATCACGATCGACGAGAATGTCGTCAACGACCAGTTCGCGCGGCTTGCGATGCGTTTCAAACAAACACCCGACCAGTTTTCGACCTATCTCACGTCCAAGGGATCGTCGGCGGCGGCGGTTAAGCAACAGATCCGGGGCGAATTCGCCTGGGACCGCCTGCTTTCGCGCAACATCCAGTCGACGACCAACGTTTCGCCCGAAGAGGTCAAGATCGTCGCCGACCAATTGATCAATTCCAAGGGTCAGGATGAATTCCACCTTGGCGAAATCTATCTGTCGGCAACCCCCGAGACCGCCGCAGCGGTGTCCGAAAATGCCCAGAAGATCATTCAGGCGCTGCAGGCGGGTGGCAGCTTTGCCGCCTATGCACGCCAGTTTTCGGAAGCTTCGACCGCGGTCGTCGGCGGCGACCTCGGCTGGGTGAAAGCCGGGCAGCTGCCGGGTTCGATGGGCGAAGCCGCGACGCAGATGCAGCCGGGCCAGCTTGTCGGTCCGGTCGAGGTGCCCGGCGGTGTGTCGATCATGCTGATGATCGACCGACGTCAGGTGCTGACCGCCGATCCGCGCGACGCGATCCTCAGCCTCAAGCAGATTTCGCTCGACTTCCCCGCAGGCACGACCCCGGCGAAAGCGACCGAGATGGCGAGCGCCTTCGCCGAAAAGACGCGGGGCATCGCCGGTTGCGGCGCGGCCGACGCCGTCGCGCAGAGCCTGGGCGCGAACGTCGTATCGCGCGACAATATCGAGATGCGCGCGCTTCCGGCACCGCTGCAAGCCACATTGGCAAGCCTGCAGATCGGCCAGACGACGCAGCCCTTTGGCGCCGCGAACGAAGGCGTCAGCGTCCTCGTGCTGTGCGGCCGCGACATGCCGCAGACCGCGACCGCGCCGAACCTCGAGCAGATCGAGCAGAAATTGCTCGACGACAAGGTCAACAAGCGGGCCCAGCGCTATCTGCGCGACCTGCGTCGGGATGCCGTGATCGAATATAGCTGATGACGGTTCCGAATTATCGACAGCCGATCGCGGTCACCATGGGTGACCCGGCCGGCGTCGGCCCCGAAGTTTCCGCCCGCGCCTGGGCGGCACGTCGCGAACATGACCTGCCGCCCTTTGTCGCGATCGGCGATATCGCTGCCATCGAGGCCGTCTGGGACGGGCCGGTCGCACGCGTTGGCGACATGGACGAGGTCGTGCGCGCCTTTAACGACGCGTTGCCCGTCTGGCATCTGGAGAACAGCGGCCCGTTGACCCCCGGCACGCCGACGCCCGCGGGGGCGACCTGCGCGCTCCATGCGCTCGAAACGGGCATCGGGCTGACGCGCAATCAGGCCAGCTCGGCGCTCGTTACCGGGTCGGTATCGAAATATGCGCTCCACGGCATCGGCTACACGCATCCAGGACAGACCGAATTCATCGCCGAGCGTTGCGGGGTGGCCGCCACCAATGCGGTGATGATGCTGGCGGGCCCGAGCCTGCGCGTCGTGCCGCTGACCGTGCACATCCCCCTCGCCGACGTGCCCGAGCGGCTGACGAGCGAATTGATCGTCGCCAAGGCGCGAATCGTCGCGCGCGGACTGCGCCGCGACTTCGGGATAGAGACACCGCGTCTCGCGCTTGCGGGGCTCAACCCGCACGCCGGCGAGAGTGGGCAGCTCGGCAGCGAGGAGGAGCGCATCATGGCCCCCGCGGTGGCGCAGCTGGCCGAGGAAGGGATCGTCGTCGACGGGCCGGTCGCGGCAGACGCCCTCTTCGCCCCGGTGATCCGCGACCAATATGATGCCCTGCTTTGCGGCTATCACGATCAGGCGCTGGCGCCGTTCAAGGCGCTGCATTTCCACGACGGCGTCAATCTGACGCTCGGGCTGCCGATCATCCGGACCTCGCCCGACCATGGCACCGCATTCAATATCGCGGGTACGGGACAGGCCGATCCGGGGCCGACGATCGCCGCGATCGCAATGGCCGCGCGGATGGCCGCAGCACGCGAACGCAATTTCGCACCGGCAAAGTGACGGTCCAGCCGCAGACGCCGCTGCCGCCGCTGCGCGAGACCGTGCGCGCGCACGGACTGCAGGCGAGCAAGGCGCTGGGACAGAATTTCCTGTTCGACGAGCAATTGCTCGACCGGATTGCGGCGATTCCCGGCGATCTGAACGGCGCGACGGTGTTCGAGGTCGGGCCGGGGCCCGGTGGACTGACGCGAGCGCTGCTGCGTGCCGGCGCAAAGGTCATCGCGGTCGAGCGCGACGACCGCTGCCTGCCGTTGCTCGCCGAGCTTGGCGATGCCTTTCCGGGGCAACTGACGGTGATCGCCGACGACGCGATGGCGGTCGATGTCGACGCGCTGACCGGCGGCGAACCATATCATATCGTCGCCAACCTGCCCTATAATGTCGGCACCGCGCTGTTCACGCGCTGGCTGGAACCTGCCGAGTGGCCGCCGCGCTGGCTGTCGCTGACGTTGATGTTCCAGCTCGAGGTTGCCGAGCGCATCGTCGCGCCGGTCGGGACCGACGCCTACGGCAGGCTCGCGGTGCTCGCACAGTGGCGCTCGTCCGCGAAGATCGCGATGAAAGTCCATCGTTCGGCGTTTACGCCGCCGCCCAAGGTCATGTCCGCGATCGTCCATGTGACGCCGGCCGACCAGCCCGAAGGCATCGCCCCGAAGCTGCTGTCGAAGCTCACCGAAAAGGGGTTCGGCCAGCGGCGCAAGATGCTGCGGCAGAGCCTGAAGGGGCTCGAGGGTGCGGTCGCCGCCGCCGAGACGCTGGGAATCGAACCGACGCGGCGCGCCGAGACGGTCAGCGTCGGCGAGTGGGTCGCACTCGCCCGCGCGCTGGGGGCTTGAGCCCGGTCAGTTCTTGTTGCTGGTCGTCCCGACGGTCGCGACGACAGGCTTCGGCACCAGCACTTCGGCCGCGACCACCCGTTTCGACGCGCTCGACGCGATCGCCTTTTCCAGCGCTGCGACCTGCGGGCATTTTTCGCCGCACACACGCTGCGCCTCGGCGAGTTTTTCGCGCGCGAGTTCAAGCGCGCCCTTGTCGGCAAGCGCTTCGCCCTGCCCGGTCAGCGCGACGATATCATTGGGTTCGAGGACGAGCGCCTCCCGGTAGAGGCCGATCGCTTTGCCCGGCAGCCCCTGCGCGCGCGCGACCTGTGCGAGCGCGATGATCGCCGAGCGGTTACGCGGGTCGGCGGCGAGCGCCGATTCATAAAAGTCGATCGCGGAATCGAGTTCGCCGGCTTCCTGCGCCTTTTGCCCTTCGTGCTGGAGCGCGATCGAACGCGGGAAGATGTCGTTGTCGGCGCGCTGCGCATCGGATGCGGTGGGCAGGCTGGCGAGGATCACACCTGCTGTCAGAGCCAGAAAGCCAACGCGCATCGCATTCTCCCATCGCTTCATTACAGGCGATGCTAACATGGTGCGGTCAGCCGTGCGAGAAAAAATCCGTCGCATTCGTCGCGCGCCGGGGTCAGCAGAAATCCGGCACCTGCGGGGCGGCCGATACCGTCCGGAAGGATGTCGACGTCGGCGGTCCAGCCGGGATGCCGGTTCAGAAAATCGTCCACCTGTGCCCGCCCCTCGCGCGTGATGATCGAACAGACAGCATAAAGGAGTTTGCCGCCCGGCGCCACAAGATCGGCACCGATGTCGATCAGCTTCGCCTGATCTGCAAGGTGGCGTTCGAGGCGCGCAGGGGTAAGCCGCCAGCGCAGCTCGGGGCTGCGGCGCCATGTCCCGCTCCCCGAACAGGGGGCGTCGACGAAGACGCGCGCCGCCCTGCCCTGCCAGTCGGCCAGCATCTCGGCTTCCTTGCCCGGATTAAGCAGCCGCGTTTCGATGCGCGTGGCACCGGCGCGTTCGGCGCGCGGCGGCAATTGCTGGAGCCGAGCGCGGTTGGTGTCGCAGGCGAGGATTTCGGCGTCGTTCGCGGTGAGCGACGCGATGGCGAGCGTCTTGCCGCCGCCGCCGGCGCAAAGATCGACGATGGGCTGCCCCGGCGCCGCGTCGAGCGCGGCGGAGGCATATTGGCTCGCGGCGTCCTGCACCTCGAAGCGGCCCTCGGCATAGGCGGGATGCTGCACCGCCGCCGTTTCGGATGGCAGCCGCCAGCCGTCCGGAGCGCCCTCGATCGCTTCGCCGTCTAGAAACAGCACGGCCAGATCGTCGCGGGTCGCCTTGATCCGGTTGGCCCGCAGGTCGAGCGACGCGCGCGCCAACATCGCCTCATATTCATTGCCGTCGATGAGCGGATCGAAGAGGTCGATCAGCGCCTCTGCGGCGAGCCCGGTTTCGGCGCGCGGCTCGTCGTCGGCGATCGGTGCGGGACCATAGGATGAGCCGTCGAAATGCTCGCCAAGTTCAGGCTGCGCATCGACAAGCGCGAGCATAGCGGCGCGGCCCGATGCGGGCGCCGAGCGCACGGCACGGATCGCGTCATAGACATGGGCACGGATCGCGCGGCGGTCCTTCGACCCCGCATAGCGGCGCGCGCGCATCGCTTCGGCGAAGATCGCGTCGGCGGGCGGGCCGCCCTCGCGCGCGGCCGCCGCGATCGCGTCGAGGATCTCGATCGACGCCTGAATGCGCGCTGCGGGCGTCACCGGCCGGCCTCAGCCCGCAGGATAATTGGGCGCCTCGCGCGTGATCGCGACGTCGTGGACATGGCTTTCGCGCAGGCCGGCGTTGGTGATCCGCACGAATTTGGCGCGCTCGCGGAAGTCCGCCAGCGTGCGGCTGCCGGTATAGCCCATCGCCGCCTTCACGCCGCCGACCATCTGGTGGATGACGTCCTTCGCCGGGCCCTTGAAGGGAACCTGGCCCTCGATGCCTTCGGGAACCAGCTTCATCTGGTCCTTGATGTCCTGCTGGAAATAGCGGTCGGCCGAGCCGCGCGCCATCGCGCCGACGCTGCCCATGCCGCGATAGCTTTTGTAGGTGCGCCCCTGATAGAGGAAGGTTTCGCCCGGCGCCTCGCTCGTGCCCGCAAGCATCGAGCCGACCATCACGCTCGATGCGCCCGCCGCCAGCGCCTTGGCGACGTCGCCCGAGGTGCGGAGGCCGCCGTCGGCGATCACCGGGACGCCGAGCTTGGCCGCAGCCTCGACGCTGTCGAGGATCGCAGTGAGCTGCGGCACGCCGACGCCAGCGACGATCCGCGTCGTGCAGATCGAGCCCGGGCCGATACCGACCTTCACACCGTCGGCGCCCGCGTCGATCAACGCACGCGTCGCATCGCCCGTTGCCACGTTGCCGGCAAGCACCTGAACCCGGTTCGACAGTTTCTTGATACGCTCGACGGTCGCACCGACGCCCTTGCTGTGGCCGTGGGCGGTGTCGACGACGATCAGGTCGCATTCGGCTTCGAGCAACGCCTCGGCACGCTCGACGCCGCTATCGCCGGTATTGGTCGCCGCGGCAACGCGCAGGCGGCCGCTGCCGTCCTTGGTCGCATCAGGGAAATTGACCGCCTTTTCCATATCCTTGACGGTGATCAGGCCGATGCAGCGATAATCGTCATCGACGACGAGCAGCTTTTCGATGCGGCGCTGGTGGAGCAGCTTGCGTGCCTCGTCCTGCCCGACGCCCGGTCGCACCGTCGCGAGATTGTCGGCGGTCATCAGCTCGCGCACCGGCTGGCCCGGATTGTCGGCGAAGCGGACGTCGCGGTTGGTGAGGATGCCGACCAGCTTGCCGCCGGTTTCGACGACGGGAATGCCCGAGATCTTGTGCTGCGCCATCAGCGCGGTGGCGTAGGAGAGCGGCGCGTCGGGGGTGATGGTGATCGGGTTGACGATCATGCCGCTTTCGAAGCGCTTGACCTGTCGCACCGCCGCCGCCTGTTCCTCGACAGTGAGGTTGCGGTGGAGAACGCCGATGCCGCCGATCTGCGCCATCAGGATCGCCATGTCGGCCTCGGTCACCGTGTCCATCGCCGACGACAGGATCGGGATATTGAGGCTGATCTCGCTCGTCAGCTGGGTCGACAGATTGGCATCCGACGGCAGGATATCCGACGCGCCGGGGACCAGCAGCACATCGTCGAATGTCAGGCCGGTGATGATTTCCATGGGTCGCCACTTTCTGGTGCGGGCGGCGCCTGCCCCGGATGCGGGGCGACACGCGCGATTCGTTTGGTGGCGGCCCATGTAACCAGTCGCGCCCGCGCGCGCCAGTGGGTGACGAACGATTATTTCGCGTGCCTGCGGATCCACCGGAAAGCAGGACGACGAAGGCACCGGGTTCCAGAATATGGATCAAGATATGGTTGGCGAAATGAGGTACGCGGCGGTCGACCTGACCGAATAGCCGGTCTTGCCGAGGGTGGCGGGGCGGGTTACCCGCGTCCAAGTGAGTCCCGACACGCCCCCCCGCCTTCCGCGCTCGCGCCGTTCCGCTATCCGGCGTTTCGGGCGATCTGGGTCGCGAACCTCGCCTCGAACATGGGGTCGATGATCCAGTCGGTCGCGGCGGCGTGGCTGATGACCGAACTCACCCAATCGCATCTGCTGATCGCGCTGGTGCAGGCGGGCGCGACGATCCCGATCATGCTGCTCGGTATCTTCGCCGGGGCGATTGCCGACAATTTCGACCGGCGGCGGGTGATGCTCGCGGCGCAGACAGGAATGCTGATCGTCTCCGCCCTGCTGACGCTCACGACCTATCTCGATGCGATCTCGCCGTTGACGCTGCTCTTCTTCACCCTCGCGGTCGGATGCGGGACGGCGCTCAACGGCCCGGCGTGGCAGGCATCGGTGCGATTGCAGGTCGGGCCGAAAGATCTGCCACAGGCGATCGCACTCAACACCATCGCGTTCAACCTTGCACGCAGCGCGGGCCCGGCTCTTGGTGGGATGCTGGTGGCGATCGTCGGCACCGCCGCCGCCTTCGGCCTCAATGCGCTCAGCTATCTGGCGCTGATCGTCGTCCTGCTGCGCTGGCATCCCGAAACCGTTCCTCCGCGCCGCACGCCCATGCTGACCGCCATCGCCGCCGGCATCCGGTTCTGCGCACATTCGGATCCCGTACGCCGCGTGCTGATCCGCGGCTTTGCGTTCGGTTTCGGCGCTGCGGGGTTCCAAGCCCTGCTCCCCTCGCTCGTCCGCGACCGACTGCACGGGACCGAGATCATCTATGGCCTGTGCCTCGCGGCGTTCGGCGCGGGGTCGATATTCGGCGCACTTTGGGTCGGCGCCGCGCGGCGCCGCTGGGGAAGCGACCGCGTGGTGACCGCAGCCTCGCTCGTCTTCGCCGCCGCGATGGTCCCCGTTGCGCTGACCGCCAGCCTGCCCCCGGTGATGATGGCCGCATTCGTTGCGGGCGCCGCGTGGGTGTCGACGCTGACGACGCTCAATGTCGCGATGCAGCTCCGATCGCCCGAGGAAATCCTTGGCCGGTGCCTGTCGATCTATCAGGCCGTCACGTTCGGCGCGATGGCGCTCGGCGCCTATGCGATGGGGCTGGTCGCGGACCTCAGTTCGCTGCCGGCGGCGATCCTCGGATCGGCGGGCTGGCTTCTGCTGTCGGCGCTCGTCCTGCGCTTTATCGCTCCGATGCCCCACCGCGACGAGGGCCGGCTGCTGCCCTGATCGTCAGCCGGCGGTGTCGATCGTGAAGCGGCTGTTCGACAGTTGCAGTTCGTCGCCGCAATGGCTGCACGCTGCGACCATGTTCAGATCGTGTCCGCACGGACGGTGGGTGAGCAACAGCGGCGGGCCGCGTTCGTCGGAGAACCAGCGATCACCCCACTGCAGCAGCGCGAGCAGTACGGGATAGAGATCCCGGCCCTTCGCGGTCAGCCGATATTCGACGCGGTCTGCATGCGCCGAATAAGGGACAGTCTTCAAAATCCCCTGCCGCACCAGCCGTTCGAGACGACCGGTCAGGATATTGGTCGCCATCAGCGTATCGCGCTGGATATCGTCAAAGCGGTTGATGCTCGTGAACATCGCGCGGACGACCAGCGTCGCCCAGCGGTCGCCGAACAATTCGATCATCGTATCGACGAGCGGCCGTCCGCCCGGCCGCCGCGCGCCGATCTCGCCATTGAAGCGGCGGCGTTCATAGTGCGGTACCACCTGCGCAAGCCCCGGTCCCTCGCGCCAGTCGACGTCGCGCGGGTCGATTTCCGCATGACAATGTCGGCAGGCCGGCACCGGCTCGGTCGCATGGCCGCACGTGGCATGGTGCAGACGGACCTGGAAATCGCGACTGTCCGATTCCCATTTATGCTGCCAGCGCAGCATCATCAGCGCGTTGGGAAACTGGTCGCGCCCCTTTTGCGTGAGCACATAGTGAAAGCCCCGCCCACTTTTTTTGGGCACTTTGGCAAGGCAATCCTCTTCGACCAGCTTTTTGAGACGGCCATTCACCACCGAGCGCGCGAGGCCCGTGCGCGCGACAAACTCGTCGAAGCTGTGCGTGCCAAGAAATGCCTGCTCCATCAGCAGCAGCACCGGAACGTCGCCGACGACATCGAGCGCGCGCCAGATCGAACAGGCCCTGATCGTGCGATCGTGTTTCAAATCAGCCGTCCTCACTGTCCCCGCCCCTAAACGAAGCCCGGGTGACCGGCAAGGCTGGCACCTGCGGCAGGAGGGCGGTGCTGGGCCGCCCTCCCCCTCGCATCAGAAGCGCCCGGTCAATTGCACCGCAATCGTGCGCGGACGATCAACGATGCCGTTATAGGCATTGCCGGCGTTGCGCGTGATCGTGGTCGCGAGCGGCATCGAACTCGCGGTTTGCAGGATGCGCTGGTTGGTCAGGTTGCGGCCGATCAGCGCGACCTCCCACCGATCGTCGACCTGCGCGAGCGCAAGCCGCGCGCCGAGCTTCACATAGCCGTCCTGATGCGTGCGGGGGTCGAGATTCGCAGACGCGATATAGGAGGAAGAGAAGTCCGCGTTGACGTTGAACGCCACCTTCATGTTGGTGGTGACGGGCGTCGTATAGTCGAGGTTGAGGTTGCCCGACCATTTGGGACTGAGCGCATTGCGCTTGCCCGAATAGTCGCAGAAACCGTTCGCGCCCGGGGTCTGCAGATAATAGCATTGGCCGTCGGTGAAGTTCGAGAATTTGAAGTCGAGATAGGCGACCGCGCCGCTGATCGTCAGCCCTTGCGCCAGCGCCGCGCGGAAGTCGGCCTCGACACCCTGCGTGCGCGCTTCGGCGGCGTTGCGGACGTTGAAGTTCAGCGTACCGTCGAAGATGTTGACCTGAAGATCCTTGTAATCGGTGCGATAGAGCGACAGGTTGAAGGCGACATTGCGGCCCTTGTATTTGAGGCCCGCCTCGAAATTGTCGGCGCTTTCGTCCTCGAACATGAAGGCGCCCGGCTTTGCGACGGTGGTCGAACCCGGAAGCGAGTTCGAGCGGATGTCGAACCCGCCCGCCTTGGTGCCCTTCGCGTAAGACGCATAGAGCATCAGATCGTCGGTTGCGTCATACTGGACGTTGACCATCGGATTGAAGCTGTCTTCGCTGAGTTTGCCCGACACGCTGTGCGCCTCGATATTGAGCGCGCGGAAGGTGGCGGCAACGATCAAGGGGTTGAAGGTGTTGAGCGGCCCCTGCACGATCGCGAGGCTGCGGCTCCCGCTCTTTTTCTCATGGTTGAAACGCGCGCCCGCCGTGATGCGGAGCTGGTCGGTGACCGACAGCTCGCCCTGTGCGAAGGCCGAGATCAGGTCCGACTTCTGCGCATAATCGCGGTCGTTGCGCGTATCGCCCAGCGCGTTGAACGGCGCACCCAGGGCGAGGAAGGTCGAATTGAAGCGGGTGAAGTCCTGCACGTCGAGCTTGGCATGCTGATAATAGACGCCCGCGATATAGTTGAACGCCTCGCCGCCCGGCGAGGTCAGGCGGAGTTCCTGGCTGAACTGGCGATAATCCTCGCGGAGGTTCGTTCCGTCGAGGAAGCTGATGCCCGAAAAATCGACGTCGACGATCTCGCGCGTCTTGTAGTCGAGCAGCGACGAAACCGAGGTCAGCGTATGCTCGCCGACTTCGAGATCGGCGTTCAGCGTCGCGCCGAAAACCTTGTTCTTGCTCTCATAACCATTGTCTTCGCGGACATAGTCGGGGGTGGTGCTGACGAAGAACGGACCCTGGAAGACGGTGTTGTAGTTGCCGACCGCGCCGAACACGTCGCGCGGCTGTCCCTTCATTTCGAAATCGGCATATTCCAGCTTCAATTCGGCAGCGAACGGCCCGCCCTTGTCGAGTTCGAGCTTGCCGCGGAAATAATATTCGTCGACGTTCGGCTCGTCACGATCGAGCTTCTGGTTGTAGAAATAACCGTCCATCGAGCGGTGATAGCCGACGACGCGCGCCTCGATCCCTTCGCTCAGCGGCCCCGAGAGGACGCCCGTGAGCTGGAATTCCTTGTGGTTGAATTCATAGAGGCCGCTGACCGAGCCTTCGAATTCGTCGGTCGGGCTGCGTGTTGTGATGTTGACCGCGCCCGCGATCGCATTCTTGCCGAACAGGGTCGGCTGCGGGCCGCGCAGCACCTCGACGCGCTCCATGTCGACGAGCGGCAGGCGCGAGAGCTGGTCGCGGCCGTAATAGACGCCGTCGACGAACATCGCGACCGACTGTTCGAAACCCTTGTTGTCGCCCGAGGCGATGCCGCGGATCGCGATGCGGTTGGCGATCGCGGTCTGGGTGATCTTGAGGTTCGGGACCGACGAGGAAATCTGTTCGAGGTTGGTCTGCCCGTAGCTTTCGACCTGCTTGCCGCTGACCGCCGAGATCGAAATCGGCACGTCCGACAGGCCTTCGGCGCGCTTCTGCGCGGTAACGATGATTTCTTCGAGTCCGCCCTGGTCCTCGGCGGGCGCGGTGTCCTGCGCAAAGGCGATACCGGGGCTGGCGAGCGCCGATGCAGCGAGCAGCGCGACCAAATGCTTTTTCATGAAACTCTCTCCCTCCCACCATCGTCAGGTTGGTCCCGCGATGTTTTTCTGGCCTTGCGACTCATACCGGCTTTAAGTATCGTTATGCAAGTCAGATAATTTGAGAGAGGATTAAGAGTGCCGAAACACGGCCTTCCACCGGCGCTGACGCGCAATTTGCGCCTGCCCGCGATCGCGGCACCGATGTTCCTCGTCTCGGGCCCCGAAATGGTGATCGCCGCCTCGCGCTCGGGCGTGATCGGCAGCTTCCCTGCGCCCAATGCGCGCACGTCGGCGGACCTTGAAGATTGGGTGAGCCGGATCGACGCCGCCTTGTCGAACGATCCCGAGGCGGCGCCCTGGGCGGTCAACCTCGTCGTCCATCCGTCGAACAGCCGCCTGCCCGAAGACCTCGCCTGCGTCGTGCGCCACAAGGTACCGCTGGTGATCACCGCGCTCGGTAGCCCGGCGCGCGTCGTCGAGGAAATCCACAGCTATGGCGGACTCGTCTTCGCCGACGTCAATTCGGTCGGCTTTGCGCGCAAGGCCGCGGCGGCCGGAGTCGATGGTCTCGTGCTCGTCGCGGCGGGCGCGGGCGGGCATACCGGCGCGACCGCGGGCTTCGCCTTCGTCGAGGAGGTAAGGCAGTTCTGGGACGGGCCGCTCGTGCTCGGCGGTGCCATCTCGACCGGCCATGCGGTGCGCGCCGCCGAAATATTGGGCGCCGACCTTGCTTATCTCGGTACCTCGCTGATCGCCTGCGCCGAGAGCATGGCGGTCCAGCCCTATAAGGATATGGTCGTCGCGGCGGGTGCCGAGGATATTGTCCCGTCGAAGGGCATCACCGGCGTCACCGCCAACTGGCTGAAATCGAGCCTGATCGCCGCAGGCTACGACCCGGCGAACATGCCCGAAGACAAGCGCCCGAACTTTTCCGACGCACAGGATGACGCCAAGGCGTGGAAGAATGTCTGGTCCGCCGGACAGGGTGTGGGCGCTGTTCGCGGGGTCGAACCCGTCGCGACCATCGTCGACCGCCTTGTTCAAGAATATGATGCCGCCGCCGCAAGGCCGCGCTTTGCTGCCGCCGAAGGAGTCCCCGCATGACCGCCGAGCTCGTCGACACGATCCGCACCACGATCCAGCCGAACGACCACCCCTATATGAAGGACGCATGGCGACCGACCTATAATGAGTGGAACGCGATCTTCGCGAACGGCGATGCAGAGGTGATCGGCAATATCCCGACCGACATCGACGGCGTTTACGTCCGCACCGGCGAGAACCAGATCCACGAACCGATCGGGCGCTATCACCCCTTCGACGGCGACGGTTTCATCCACGCCATCTCGTTCAAGGACGGCCGCGCCAGCTATCGCAGCCGCTTCGTGCGCACCAAGGGATTCGAGGCCGAGAAGGAAGCCGGCCGCTCGCTGTGGGCGGGGCTGATGGAGCCGCCGCACAAATCGACCCGCCACGGCTGGGGCGCGCAGGAGTGGCTTAAGGATTCTTCGTCGACCGACGTCGCGATCCATGCGGGCAAGATCATCTCGACCTTCTACCAATGCGGCGAGGCCTATCGGCTCGATCCCTTCACGCTCGAACAATATGGCACCGAAAGCTGGGTACCGCTCGACGGCATTTCGGCGCATTGCAAGGTCGATCTGGCGACCGGAGAATTGATGTTTTTCAATTACTCGAAGCACGCACCTTACATGCATTATGGGGTCGTCGGAGCGGACAACAAGCTCAAGCATTATATCCCGGTGCCGCTCGCCGGTCCGCGGCTGCCGCACGACATGGCGTTCACCGAGAACTATACGATCCTCAATGACATGCCGCTCTACTGGAACGAAGAGTTGCTCGAGCGGAAGCTGCACGTCGTCCAGTTCCATCCCGACGAAAAGACGCGCTTCGCAATCATCCCGCGCCACGGCCAGCCCGAAGACATCCGCTGGTTCGAGGCCGAACCGACCTACACGCTCCACTGGCTCAACGCGTGGGAGGAAGGCGACGAGATCATTCTCGACGGCTATTATCAGGAAGAGCCGATGCCGAAATCCTATCCGAACGCGCCCGAAGGGCTCGAGCGGATGATGGCCTATCTCGATCAGGGTCTCCTGAAGCCGCGCCTTCACCGCTGGCGCTTCAACCTCAAGACCGGGAAAACGACCGAGCAGCGGCTCGACGACCGCGACCTCGAATTCGGCATGTTCAACCATCGCTATGCGGGCAAACCCTATCGCTACGCGTACAGCGCGATCCCCGAGCCCGGCTGGTTCCTGTTCCGCGGCCTCGTCAAGCACGACCTGAACGCCGGCACCAGCGAGGAATATGAATTCGGCCCGGGCCGCTTCGGCAGCGAAGCCCCCTTCGCGCCGCGCATCGATGCGAAGGACGAGGATGACGGCTATCTCGTCTCCTTCATCGCCGACCTAGAAACCGACCGATCCGAATGCGTGCTGATCGACGCGAAAAATGTCGCGGCGGGGCCGGTGTGCCGGATCATCCTGCCCGAGCGTATCTGCTCGGGAACACACACGGTGTGGGCGAGCGGCGACGATATCGGCATGGGTCCGAACAGCGTGCTGGCCGCCTGAGATGATCGTCGCGGGAGAGGATAAAAGGCGACGGCATCGCGACAGCGGCTGGTGGGGCGACAAGACCTTTGCCGACCTGTTTTTCGCCAATGCGGTGGAGCACCCCGACCGGCTGGCGCTGGTCGATGCGCCCAATCGCCGCGATTTCGCTTTCGGCGAGCCGCAACGGCTGACCTATGCCGAGCTTGAGGCAGAGGTCGACCGGATCGCGGGCGCCCTGATCGTCGCAGGCATCGGCAAGGACGATGTGCTGCTCGTCCAGCTTCCGAACATCAGCGAATTCGTCGCACTATATTTCGCCGCCGCGCAAATCGGCGCGATCGTCAGCCCGGCGGCGGTGCAATATCGCAGCCATGAGTTGAAGGGGATGATCGGCGTCGTTCGGCCCAAGGCGTTCGTTTGCGCGACGACGGTCAAGGGATGCGACCATGTCGGCGTAGCACAGCCGCTGCTGAACGGCATCGCGCTGATGACCTTCGGCCCCAACCCGCCTTCGGGTGCGCTCGACCTGTCGGCCGCAAAAGGCGACGAAGCCGCCCTTGCCGCGCATGTCGCGGCGAACCCGGTCGATGCCGACGACATCTTCACCATCTGCTGGACCTCGGGCACGACCGGCGTGCCCAAGGGCGTGCCGCGCAGCCACAATCACTGGATCGCGGTCGCGGGCGCCGGATACGAAGCGATGAAGGTCGGACCGGGCGACGTCCTTCTCAACCCCTTCCCGCTCATCAATATGGCAAGCATCGGCGGCATCACCATGTGCTGGCTGACCAGCGCGGGAACGATGGTGCTGCACCATCCCTTCGATCCCGGCATATACCTCAAACAGATCGCGACCGAACGCCCCAGCCTGACGATCGCACCGCCAGCGGTGCTCAACATGCTGCTCCAGAATGAAGCGCTGCTCGCTTCGGTCGACCTCTCCAGCCTGCGCGTCATCGCCTCGGGCTCGGCGCCGCTCGCGCCAGCGATGGTGCGTGGGTTTCAGGAAAGGCTTGGCATTATCATCGTCAACGTATTCGGGTCGAACGAGGGGATGAGCTTCATCACCGGCGAGGGCGACATGCCCGACCCCGACAAGCGCGCGAGCCTGTTTCCCCGCCGCGGCACCTATCAGCGCCCCTATGGCGAGGGCCGAGCCCCGAATATCGAAAGCAGGCTCGTCCCGCCCGGCGGCGGCGATCCGATCGAGGCGGACGGCGTATCAGGCGAGTTGCAGATCCGCGGCCCGACCTTGTTCGAGGGTTATCACAACGCTCCCGACCGCACTGCCGAGGCCTTTACCGACGACGGCTGGTTTCGCACCGGCGACCTGTTCGAGATCGCCGAGGGCGGCGATTTCTATCGCTTCGTCGGGCGCTGCAAGGATCTGATCATCCGCGGCGGGGTGAATATCTCGCCCGAGGAGATCGACCAGCTGCTCGGCGGCCATCCGCTGCTGGCGGAGGCGTGCGTATTCTCGCTCCCCGATCCGACGATGGGCGAGCGTATCGGCCTCGCCTATGTGCCGCGCGGCGCCGACGATGTCGGGATCGGCGAGGTCGCCGATTATCTGCGCGGGCACGACCTCGCGGTGTTCAAATTGCCCGAACGCCTGTTCCGCTTCGACGTCTTGCCGCGCAACGTCACCAACAAGGTGATGCGCAGCGAAGTGCGCGACATGGCGCTCGCCACTCTCGAAAAGGAAGCCTGACATGGCGAAAGACGTCTTCATCCTCGGCGGCGCGCAGACCGATTTCTCGCGCAATCTCGAACGCGAGGGCGGCGGCTTGTTTGAGCTGTTCCGCGATGTCGCTGAAGCGGCCTTTGTCGCAACGGGTATCGAGCCGAAAGAAGTCGAAACTGCCCACGTCGGCAATTTCGTCGGCGAACTCTTCGCGGGACAGGGCCAGCTCGGCGGCTTCTTCGGCCATGTTCACCCCGACCTCGCGGGCATCCCCGCATCGCGCCACGAGGCCGCCTGCGCGTCGGGCAGCATCGCGATCCTCGCCGCCGCAGCCGAGATCGAGGCCGAACGCTACGGCCTCGCGCTGGTGCTCGGGATCGAGCTGATGCGCAACGTTCCCGGCCAGCGCGCCGCCGAATATCTCGGTGCCGCCGCATGGGCGGGCCGCGAGGCGCAGGAGGCGCGCTATCTCTGGCCGTATATGTTCGCGCGCGTTGCCGAGGAATATGAGGAGCGCTTCGGGCTGGATCGTGCGCATCTGCGCGGCATTTCGGCGAACAACTTCGCCAACGCCAAGAAGAACCCCTATTCGCAGACGCGCGGTTGGGCAGTCACCGACGATCATCTCGGCGAGAATGACGCGGTCAATCCGCTGATCGAAGGCAGCCTTCGCAAGTCCGACTGCGGGCAGGTCACCGACGGCGCGGCGGCGATCTTCCTCGCCTCGCGCGAAGTTGCCGAAGCCTATGCGAAGCGCCGCGGCATCCCGCTCGACTCCATCCCCCGCATCAAGGGCTGGGGCCACGCCACCGCCCCCCTGCTCTATTCGACCAAGGTCGCCGACAGCCGCGGCGGTGACTATGTTTTCCCCAGCGTGCGCAAAGCGATGATGGACGCGCTCCGCCGCGCCGACATGCCCGACATCTACGCCTGCGACGGGGTCGAGGTGCACGACTGTTTCTCGATCACCGAATATATGGCGATCGACCATTTCGGTATCACCAAACCCGGCGAAAGCTGGCGCGCGGTCGAGGACGGCACCATTGCCCTCGGCGGCAAGCTACCGGTCAATCCGTCGGGCGGGCTGATCGGGCTGGGCCATCCGGTCGGCGCGACGGGGGTGCGAATGCTGCTCGACAGTTGGCGGCAGGTCACGGGGAACGCGGGCGACTATCAGGTCGAAGGCGCGCGCAACTTTGCGACCTTCAACGTCGGCGGCAGCGCGACGACCGCCGTCAGCTTCGTCGTCGGCGTCTGACCCGTTGAACGTCTATCTTTATGACGCGGTGCGCACGCCGCGTGGCAAGGCGCGACCCGATGGCGGGCTTGCCGCACTGAGCCCGCAGGAATTGGTGCGCCAGCAGGCAGCGGCGCTGACCGCGCGCTGCGGCGATATCGCGGCAACGCCCGACGCCCTGCTGCTCGGCTGCGTCACGCAGAGTGGCGCGCAGGGCGGGCATATCGCGATGCTGGCAAAGCTGCATGCCGGCCTGCCCGACACGACCGCGGCACACAGCCTCAACAATTATTGCGCGTCGGGACTGTCGGCGATCGGTCAGGCGGTCGCGAAGGTCGCGAACGGCGAAGCGACGCACATCCTCGCGGGCGGGGTCGAGTCGATGAGCGGCGCACCCTTTCTGGGCGATCGCGCGGGTTTCTATACGAACGACGAATTGCCGCCGCGCGCCCGTTTCGTGCCGCCCGTGCTCGCGGCCGACCGTCTTGCGAATGCTGAAGACATCAGCCGTGCCGAACTAGATGCTGTGGCGCTCGCTTCGCAGCAGAAAGCGGCGGCGGCGGAAGCCGATCCCGCCCTGCAGGCCTCGCGCATCGCCACCGGACCACTGGCGGGCGAAGAATGCATCCGCCCGCAAACCACGGCGGAATCGCTCGCGGCCGCGCCACCCGCTTTTGGCGAATTGCAGGCGCAATATGCCGGCGCGCTCGAAGGCGCGACCTTCGAGCCGCTGCACAGCATCGCACACGCACCGCCGATCTGCGACGGCGCGGGGCTTGCGCTGATCGGCGGCGAAGGGCTCGGTATTGCCCCGCGCGCGCGGGTCGTCGCCTTTGCCGAGAGCGGCGGCGATCCCGCAGCCTCGCTGACCGCGGGGTTCGCCGCGATGGACAAGGTGCTGACGCGCGCCGGGCTGACACTGGACGATATGGACCGGATCGAGTTCATGGAGGCCTTTGCCGTCACCATTGCCAAGTTACACCGCGACCGCGGTGCCGATCCGGGGCGGGTCAATGTCAGCGGCGGACACCTCGCGAAAGGCCATCCGATGGGCGCGAGCGGCGCGATCCTCACCTCGACCCTGCTTGACGCGCTCGATGCGTGCGAAGGCCAATATGGCCTTGTCGTGCTGACGGGGGCGTTGGGGGTCGGCGCGGCGATGATCGTCGCGCGCCAATAGCCATTGCGAAAAAGCGCGGCTGCGCTATGGGCGGCGCGTGCGGGGCTTGTCCCGCGCATGATCGCACCGGTGCCCGAGAGGGCTTAATAGGGAACGCGGTAGGCGCGCCGGAAGGTGCATCGAAACCGAGGCTGTCCCTGCAACTGTAAGCGGCGAGCGAGATGCACCGGTCCGAAGCGTTCGGACCAGCCACTGGGGTCACCTGGGAAGGCGTGCACCGAGCCCTGACCCGCGAGCCAGGAGACCTGCCGGCGTGGGTCGCTCAATGCCAAGGCCCAGGGAAAGGCCGCGGCACGGAGGTTTCCGTCGAGCGACGACCAGGTGGCTGGAGCCGCCTCGGTACCGGGGTCGCAGGCCATGACGCCACTTGCGCCGCCGGCACCGGTCGATCGCGCATGCGTATCGACAGGCTCCGCCTTCGTTGTCGGCGTGCGGGGGCCTACCCATGTTGAAATTTGCGACCATTTCCCTGTTGGCACTGGCTACGGCGACGCCGGCCCTTGCCGAAACCGCCGGCAGCGACCGCGACGATATCGTCGTCACCGCGTCGGGGATCGAGCAATCGCGCGACGAAGTCGGTCAGGCGATCACGATCATCGACGCCGACACGATCGAGCGGCGCCAGACCACCGACATCGTCGACCTGCTCGCGACGACGCCCGGCGTCCGTTTCAATCGCACGGGCAGCGTGGGATCGGTCGCGGGAATTTCGCTGCGCGGCGCGGAGACGACGCAGACTCTGGTGCTGATCGACGGGGTCAAGGTCAACGATCCGAGCGGCATCGGCGACGGATATGATTTCGGCCACCTGCTGACCGGCAACATCAACCGCATCGAAATACTACGCGGCTCGAACTCGGTCGTGCACGGCAGCCAGGCGATCGGCGGCGTCGTCAGCCTGATGACCGCGACCCCGGCCGAAGGCTTCGCCGCGGGCGCATCGGCCGAATATGGGTATAGCGATACGCTCAACGCCAAGGCCGATGTTTCGGGTACTGCCGGCGCGATTTCCGGCGGGATCGGCGGCGCTTATTTCCGCACCGACGGAATTTCGTCGGCAGCGGTCGGCACCGAGAAGGACGGATACAAGAATTTCGCAGGCAACGCGCGGCTGAAGGTCGCGTTCAGCGATGTGCTGAGCCTCGACCTGCGCGGCTATTACATCAACGCCGACCTCGATTATGACAGCTTTTTCGGCGCCCCCGCCGACAGCGCCGACGTCGCCAAGCTCGACCAATATGTCGGTTATGCCGGATTGAACCTTGGCCTGTTCGACGGCAATTTCACCAGCCGCGCGGCGGTGACGTGGATGCGCAACGAGCGCGATTATTATTTCGTGCGCGGCACCGCACCCGATTACGGCTATTCGGGCACCAATTTGCGGTTCGAATATCAGGGCGTCGTGACGCCGGCCAGCCAAGCGAAGCTGATCTTCGGTTACGAGCATGAACGCCCCGACTATGACTTCTTCGGCTTCGGTTCGACCGACAGCCAGAAGGCCAATATAGACAGCGTCTATGCGCTCGGGATCGTCCAGCCCTTTACCGGGCTGTCGCTGTCGGGCGGGGTCCGCCACGACGATCACAACCAGTTCGGCGGTGCGGCGACGTTCGGCGCCAACGCCAATTATTCGCCGAACGCGGGCGCGACCAATTTCAGGCTGAGCTATGGCGAGGGGTTCAAAGCGCCGTCGCTGTATCAGCTCTACGACGCGTTCAGCGGCAATAGCGCGCTGCGCCCCGAACGGTCGGAAAGCTATGATGTCGGAATCGACCAGAGCCTCGCCGACGGCCGCGCGCTGATCTCGCTGACGGCGTTCCTGCGCAACACGACCCACCAGATCAACTACGACAACGCGACCTTCACCTATGGCAATATCGACCGCACGCGCGCCAAGGGGATCGAGGCGACGCTGGCGCTGAAGCCCGTCGATGCGCTGAACGTCACCGCGTCGTACAGCTATATCGACGCGCGCGACCGCTCTGGGCGCCCGGCGTTCGACGGCAAGCGCCTGCCCCGCCGCGCCGAAAATGCGATCAGCCTGTCGGCCGATTATGACTGGTCGTTCGGCCTGTCGACCGGCGCGACGCTGACGATGGTCGGCGACAGCTTCGACGATGCGGCGAATGCTGTGCCGCTCGACGGCTATGCACTCGCCGGTATCCGGGCATCCTTCCCCGTGGGCGGTCATTTCGAGATTTACGGCCGCGTCGACAATCTGTTCGACGCCGATTATGCGACCGCCTTCAATTACGGCACCTATGGCCGCGCCGCCTATGGCGGTGTGCGGGCGCGCTTCTGATGAAAGCGCGCACCGACGCCGAGCACACGGCGAAGATGAAGAAGATCCAGGCCGCGCAGAACAAGAAGGTCGCGGCGAAGACGGTCGAAAAGGGGCTGGTGATCGTCCACACCGGCCCCGGCAAGGGAAAGACCTCCGCCGCGCTCGGCATGGCGATCCGCGCGATCGGACACGACATGAAGGTCGGCGTCGTCCAGTTCGTGAAGGGCGCGATGGCGACGGGCGAGAAAGCGGTGTTCGACCGCTTTCTCGACCTGATCGAATTCAAGCCGATGGGCGAAGGCTTCACCTGGGATACGCAGGACCGCAGTCGCGATATCGCGGTGGCGCGCGATGCCTGGGAAGAGGTCAAGCGGATGATCGCCGACCCGAGCTATAAGATGGTAATCGCCGACGAGCTCAACATCGTGCTGCGCTACGACTATCTGCCGGTGGACGAGGTGCTGGAGGCGCTGGAGGCGAAGCCGCATATGACGCATGTGATCATCACCGGCCGCAACGCGCCCGAAGCGCTGATCGACGCGGCCGATCTGGTCACCGAGATGGCGCAGGTAAAACATCCGTTCCGCGAGCAGAATGTAAAGGCGCAGAAAGGGATCGAATTCTGATGCGGCGGCGTAGCCTTTTGGCTGCGGCGCTGCTCGGCGGCGCAGGGCTGCTCTGGGCAGCCTCCCCCGCCCCGCCCGCGAAGGCCCCTGCGGTCCCGCAGCGCATCGTGTCGATCAACCTTTGCGCCGACCAGCTCGTGCTCGCGCTCGCCGACCGCGAGCAGATCGCCGGGCTGACGAAGAATGCGACCGATATCGAAATGTCGGGCGAAGCCGCAAAGGCGGCGGGTATCCCGCTGCTCAGCAACTCGGCCGAACAGATATTGGCGATCGAGCCCGACCTGATCGTCGGCATGCCCGCGAGCCGCAGTGCGGCCCTCCGCGCGCTACCCGAGCAGAGCTATCCCCTGCTCGATCTCGCCACCGCGAACACGCTAGATGAGATTTATACGTCGATCCGCCAGACCGCCGTCGCCGTCGGGCATCCCGAACGCGGCGATGCGCTGATCGCGCGAATGCAGGGCGAACTGGCCGGACTGCCGAAACCGGGCAAGGGCCGGGTCGCTGCCTATTATCAGCGCCGCGGCTATATGACGGGCACAGGCACGCTGATCGACGAACTCATGACGCGCGTCGGGCTGGTCAATCTCGCCGGCAAGCTCGGCAAACCGCCGCTGTCGCAGCTCAGCATCGAGGAAATGGTCGCGGCCGAGCCCGATTTTCTGATCGTCGAGAGCGCGACCGACACGGTCACCGATCAGGGAAGCGAAATGCTGCATCATCCCGCGCTCAAGGACATTCCGCGCATCAGCGTGCCGCAGGCGTGGACCGTGTGCGGAAGCCCCGCCTACACGCAGGCGGCGCGCAGCATGGCGGCACAGATCGCGAAACTCGAAGGAAAAGGCGCATGAGCCGTTTCGCCCTGCCCCGCTGGTCGCTGATCGCTGCATTGGCGGCGCTGACGCTGGTCGCCGCGGTCGCATCCTTGCTGTTCGGCGCTGTCGATCTGTCGGTGGCGCGGCTCGTCGATGCCGCGATCGGCAACGATGACAAGGTGGCGTCGATCATCCTCTTCGATCTCCGCCTGCCTCGTACCATCCTCGCGCTGGGCGTCGGCGCGATGCTCGGGCTCGCCGGTGCGGCGTTGCAGGGTTATCTCCGCAATCCGCTTGCCGAACCGTCGGTGCTCGGCACGTCGAACGCCGCAGCGCTGGGCGGCGTGGCGGCGATCTATTTCGGGCTGGCCGAAATCCACCCAATTGTGCTGCCGTTGCTCGCAACGGGCGGCGCCTTGCTGTCGCTCGCCTTGCTCTTCATCCTGTCTGGCAGGGCGGAAAGCCCGCTGACGCTGATCCTTGCGGGGATCGCGGTGGGGACGCTGGCGGTCGCGGGGACCAGCCTCGCGCTCAACCTGTCTCCCAACCCCTTTGCTGCGATGGAAATCATGACCTGGTTGCTCGGCAGCCTCGAGAACCGGTCGTTCGATCATGTGTGGATCGCATTGCCGTGCATCGCAATCGGCGGCGCGATGCTGCTGTGGAACGGGCGCGCGCTCGACGCGCTGACGCTCGGCGAGGATGCCGCGCAGGCCCTCGGCACCGACCTTCGCCGTACCCGGCTGCGACTGCTGATCGGCACCGCGATCGGCGTCGGCGGCGCCGTCGCGGTATCGGGCGCGATCGGTTTCGTCGGGTTGATCGTGCCGCACCTGATCCGGCCGCTGACCGACCGCAGCCCTTCGGCGATCCTGCTGCCATCGGCGATCGGCGGGGCGGCGCTGCTGACGCTTGCCGACCTAGGGGTAAGGATCATCCCGACGACGAACGAGTTGAAGCTCGGCGTCGTCACGGCCTTCCTGGGCGTCCCGGTCTTCCTTGTCCATCTGATGCGGGAGCGACGGCTATGGTGACCCTCACCCTCGATCATGTCGGTGTCACGCTCGGCCGCCGCGCGGTCGTCCACGACGTCAGCGCCGCGTTCGTTCCCGGCACACTGACCGGGATCGTTGGCCCGAATGGTGCAGGCAAGTCGACGCTCGCGCGCGCGATGCTCGCGCTGGTGCCCCCGAGCGGTTCGGTACGCGTCGATGGCGTCGAGGCGGCGGCGATGCCGCGCGGCGACCTCGCGCGGCGGATCGCCTATGTGCCGCAGGGTCAGACATTGCACTGGCCGCTGACCGTCGAGCGGCTCGTCGGGCTGGGGCGCCTGCCGCACCTTGCGCCGATGTCGCGGATATTGGACGCCGATACGGCGGCAATCGAGCGCGCGATGGAGCGTGCCGATGTGATCGAGCTCCGCGACCGGATCGCGACCGAATTGTCGGGCGGCGAGCGGGCGCGCGTGCTTTTTGCCCGCGCACTGGCGGTCGAGGCCCCGGCGCTGATCGCCGACGAACCGCTCGCGAGCCTCGATCCCGGGCACCAGATCGACGTGATGGACATGCTGCGCGCCGAGGCGGATAGCGGCGGACTGGTGATCGCGGTGCTCCACGACCTGACGATGGCGGCGCGCTATTGCGACCGGCTGCTCCTGATCGACGAAGGGCGGATCGTCGCCGACGGGACGCCGTCAGAGGTACTGACGGCCGAACGGCTGCGCGCGGTCTATGGCATCGACGCGCGCGTGGAAACCAGCGGCGAATGGCCGACGATCACGACCTTCGGGCGCGCGCGATGACCGCAGTGCAGTTCGCCGAAGAGGGCTATGCGGCGGTATCGCTGTTCGACTCCGAGCGGGTCAGCGCGGCGGCGGGCGACATTGCCGAGCATATCGACCGGATGGCCGGAGCACTTTACCTGCCCTTCGAACAGAGCTGTCCCGAAGCGCCGCTGACCGAGCGGATCGACCGGATTTACGCGAGGGAGCGCAGCGTCGCCAATCTGCTGCGCGTCGCGCTGTGCACCGACGCGCATCGCGGCGAACGGCTGCAGGCGCTGGCGAACGATCCGCGGTTGATTGCAGTCGCCGAGGAGCTGAGCGGGCGGGCGCTGGCGGGCAAGATCGTCCGCGTCCGCGCCAGCATCGCCTGTTTTCCCGAGCACCGCCACGCGTGGCACAGCGACGTCGCGCGCGACGATGGCACCGGATGCGGCAAGGTCGTGGTGACCGCGTGGATCCCGCTGAGCGATGCCGGCCCTGCGAACGGCGGGCTGGAGATCGCGGCGCGGCGCCAGCCCGCCCCGCTCGCGAGCGAAGGCGACGACGGGTATGAAATTCCCGAATGGCGGCTCGCCGGATTGCCGCGCGTACAGCCAGAGTGCCCTGCGGGAACGGCCTTGTTCCTCGACCGCTTCACCCCGCACCGCACGCTGGCAGCACAGGCGACGCGCTTTGCCCTCGTCGTGTGGATGAAGGCGGCCTAGCCGGCAGGCTCGACCCGAACCGTGCGGCTGGCGCGCTTGCCGTCGGTGGAACGGCTGCGCAGATCGACTGCACCGCTGACCGCCACCGGCCCGGCATAGCGCGTCCATGCGCCGCCGTTGATCCGGTATTCGATAGTCGTGCCGGGGAACATGCTGTTCGCCTCAAGCTTGCCCTTCGCGATCTGCGCGCCCGGAGGGGCTACGCGATAGGCGACGCCCATCCGTTCGAGCTGCGGGAACTGCGCAGCGACGCGCCCGGCGAAATCCTGCCAGCCCGCCTTCAGCTTGGCGGCGTCGACGCGCTTGTCGCCCCATTCGTAGCTGGCACCCGCCTGATAGGCCGGGGTCCATGGCGCCGGGCTCCACGCACGCTCGGCGAGCGCGAGCAGACGCGGAAAGAGCATATAGTCGACCTGCGCGTCGGTGCGGATCGTCTCGCTCCATAGCTGTGCCTGCAATCCCGCAACCCGGTGTCCCGGCTGCAACACCGGCCTGTCTTCGATCGCCTTGCCCTCGGCCTGGATGTTGCGGATCGTCGCGGCGTTGGCGGGCAGATTGTCGGGCATGAAGCCGAACACCTGATAGGGGTCCACACCACGCGAGGCCCAGTTATAGCCGCCCTCTTCGGGGTTCGGCGCATAGGGCATATCGAAATAGCCGAGGTCGGGGATTGAGAGCACGGCGTCCCAGCCGCGGTTCATCTGGTCGTGCGCCTCGCGGATCGCGCCGGCGTGTAGAACGCCCCAGATATTGGTTTGCACCTTTCGGGGCATCGCGGCGGCGTCGGTGTGCCCCATGCCGTCGCTCCATCCGGCTGTTTCGAGGCCCTTTACGGCAAGGCTCCGGCTCACACGCTCGATGAAACGCGGGGTAAGCTTGCCCGCATCTCTGCCATTGTCGGCGATCATCGCCTTGCACGCCGGTGATTTCACCCACGCACCCGCGGTTTCGTCGGCGCCGAGGTGGAAGGTCTTGAGCGGCGCCCCCGCCTGTTTGTGCATGTCGGCGAGCGCGTCGACCACTGTATCGACGAAGCGATAGGTGGCGGGCAGGCAGACGTTCAGCGTGTTGTCGCTATAATTCTGGATGCTGCGATATTCGGTCGTATCGGCGGGATCGATCAGCCGGTACGCCTCGGCGTCGGCCTTTTTGCCGTCGCCGGCCAGACGCGCATAGCGTGCTTCCATCGCCCTGATCGCGGCACGCGAATGACCGGGCATGTCGATGGACGGGATCACTTCGATCTGCCGTGCCGCGGCCGCCTTCACGATCGCCACATAGTCGGCGACGCCGAGGTAACCGTTGACGCTGCTTGTCCCGTCGGGCCCTGCGCCAAGTTGCGGCAACAGACAGGTCTTCTCTGCAAGGTCATGGCAACGCTTCGACCCGATCGCCGCCAGTTCCGGCAGAGCCGGAATCTCGATCCGCCAGCCTTCGTCGTCGGCGAGGTGGAGGTGGAGTTTGTTGAGCTTGTACGCCGCCATCGCCTCAACGAGCTTCAATATCTCTTCGCGGCTGTGGAAGTTGCGGCCAAGGTCGATGTGGAGGCCGCGAAAACGATATTCAGGGGCGTCCTCGACACGCAGCGGCCTGAGCTTACCCTTGTCGAACATCGCCTGCTGCGCCAGCGAACGCAGCGCATGGCTTGCCCCTGCGACGTCATGCGCCGTGATGGCGATTCCCGATTCCTTTGCATCGAGAATATAGGCTTCGGGCTTGCCGACCGCCGAAGCGTCGACCCGGATGGTCAACGGCAGCACGCCCTTCGCCACACCCAATGCGGCGAGCGCCGGTGCGATATCGGCGTGCTCAACGCCCTGCAGCGTGACCGCCAGTCCGCGGCTCAGGTCGATGGCGACGCCCTTGCCCTGCACCGCTTTTGAAGGTTTGGGCAGGATCGCGATTCCCGTCGTTACGGACGCCTGCCGGTCGGCCTGCAAGGCAAAGGCGCGTTCGGGGGTCAGCCAGCGTGTTCTGTCGGCGCCGCCCTTCGTCGCAAGCCTTGCCTCATCGGTCATCGGGTCAACGAAGGGCAGGATTTCGAGTCCCGTTTCGGGGTCGATCGCCGGGCGCGTTGCGGCAATCGTGCGCGGCTTCAAACCGTCGGCGACCAGATAGGCATTGGGCATGCCAAAGGCCTTCGAGAAATTGGACCCCACGCCCCACAGCCTGATTTCATGCTTCGCGCCGGGGCGCAGCGCCGCGCCGGGTTTCAGCGTCAGTTGCTGGACATCGCCGTTGATCAGCCGATGCGCAAAGATGTCGCTTTCTACGCGCGGCAGGCGGTTGACGAAGCTGAAATAGAGCGCGAGCCCCTTGGTCGGGACGTCGGCCGGCAGGTTGTCGGGGATCGTCAGTGTAATCGTGGAGAGGAAACAGGCCTCGATGCCCGCCGGACATGTCGGTCCGTTGTCGATCACCCGATATCTGTAATCGAGCGTGTCAGCGAGACGATCGAGCGCAGCCTGCGACGGCGCCTCGGCGGCAGCCTGCACGGCCGATGTGGCCAGCGCGGCCATCGCGATCCCCGTCAACGCCGCGACCCGCATTCCATTCTCCCGTTTCATAATTTGTATCTAATTTGTCATGCGTCCTCACGACGGTCAACGTCTTTCGAATTTACCGATTTCTTGAGATATAACGAGGCATTTCGGGATAAATTGACGAATATCCGGCTGAGACCTTCGCTATTGGTTTTACATTAGTATTATCGCAAAGTCGCCGAACCACCCATTCTCGATGCGGGATCTCATCGCGATTGCGCAGCGCACCAAGGCCCCGGCGACCGAACCGCCAGCCATATGTTGGCACCACGGCCATGCGAATAGCTCGCAGCAGGATTGACGCGACGATACCAATGCAACACATGGGAAGGAGAAGCCGGTCCTGCCGACCGCGTCCTTCGCAATGGTGGAGCAACATCCTTGTCACTGATCGCACGCGTGGGCCCGCTTCAGAAGGATGATCCGACGCCGCTGTACCTCCAGTTGCAGAAGATCCTGCGCGACGCGATCGAAGGACAGGTAGTCAAGGCCGAAGAGGCGATCCCGACCGAACGCGACCTGGCCGAGGAATTCGACGTGTCGCGCATCACGGTGCGCAAGGCGATCGACGGGCTGGTCGCCGACGGCATCGTGACCCGGCGACGCGGCGCGGGAACCTTCGTCACCCGGCCGCGCGTCGAGAAGAGCTTTTCGAAGCTCACCTCCTTTTCCGAGGACATGGTGTCGCGCGGACGCAAGCCGCACAGCAAGTGGATCAGCAAGACCACGGGCGCAGTGACGCCGGAGGAAGCGCTGTCGCTTGGCCTCTCGCCCGGCTCGCTCGTCTATCGCTTCCACCGCATCCGCTATGCCGACGACACCTCGATGGCGCTCGAATATGCGACGATCCCCGCTTATTGCCTGCCATCGGTCGAGACGGTCGGCGCATCGCTTTACGAGGCGCTCGAAGCGGCCGGCCACCTGCCCGTCCGCGCGCTCCAGCGGCTGCGCGCGGTCGCCTTCTCTGCCGAGCAGGCCGAAATATTGGGGATCGAGAGCGGCACGCCGGGACTCTTCATCGAACGGCGCGGCTTCCTCTCCGACGGGCGCACCGCCGAATTCACCCAAAGCTATTACCGCGGCGACGCCTATGACGTCGTCGCCGAACTGAACGGCTAAACGCCGCAAGCATCGCGCAGCGCCGGACATCTATCTCCAGCGCGCCGGACAAGACCAATTCCCGGAACAGCCGAACCGCTACGGCGGACACTCTTCCGACGCGTCGGGCATCCAGAACGCAACAGAATATTGGCGCCAAAGAAGCCGGATCACGAAAATTCGCTCATCCCAAACATACATCTTGATGAGACATATATAACCTATATAGTACCAATATAGCGAGTGGCGGCGCACCGCCGACCGGGAGACAGGATATTATGACGTCGAACGCCGCATCGGACGGACGACCGACACTGATGGAGCAGGAAGCAGGCGAAGCGGCGGTCGTCGTCGCACGAATGCTGGAGGCGAATCGCGAGGCGTTCGGTGCGATCGGCCGGCGCCTTCGCACTGCCCCGCCGGCTGCCGTCGTGACCTGCGCACGCGGCTCGTCGGATCATGCTGCGACCTACGCCAAATATCTGATCGAGACGATGACGGGGACGCCGACCGCGTCCTCCGCGCTGTCGATCGCCTCGCTTTACGATGCGCCCGCGCTGGCCGGAAACCGCTTATGCTTGGCAATTTCACAGTCGGGCAAGAGCCCCGACCTGCTCGCCGCGGTCGAACAGCAGCGCGATGCCGGAGCCTTTGTCGTTGCACTGATCAACGCCGAAGACTCGCCGCTCGCACAGCTGGCCGATGTCGTGATCCTGCTCTCCGCCGGAGTCGAACGGTCGGTGGCGGCAACCAAATCCTATATCGCCTCGCTTGCCGCGATCGCGGCTCTCGTCGCGGCATGGACCGAGGACGATGCGCTCGAAAACGCGCTGACCGCGCTGCCCGGCCAGCTTGCGGAAGCTTTCGCGCTCGACTGGTCGCCCGCGATCGACGCTTTTCGGGGTACTGCGAACCTGTTCGTCCTTGGTCGCGGCTACGGGCTTGGTGCCGCGCAGGAAGCCGCGCTCAAATTCAAGGAAACCTCGGGCCTCCATGCCGAAAGCTTCAGCGCCGCCGAGGTGCGTCACGGCCCGATGGCGATTGTCGGCGATGCCTTTCATGTCCTTGCGCTGGGCGGCACCGACCGCGCCGCCGCAAGCGTTCGCAGTATCGCCGACGAGTTCCGCGGGCGCGGTGCGACCGTATTGCTCGCGGATCCGGCGGGCGGCGACCTCCCCGCGATAGCGGCACACCCGGCAATCGAGCCGATCCTGTTGATCCAGAGCTTTTACCGCATGGCGAGCGCGCTGGCGCTGGCGCGTGGCCACAACCCCGACTCGCCTCCGCATCTCAACAAGGTTACCGAGACTTTATGATCTTTCGTTTTCATAACGGCCAGGTCGTGCTGCCGGATGGTCCCACCGGCGATGCGGACATAATGATCGCCGATGGCATCGTCACGGCGGTCACGCCCGTCGGCGGCACGCCCGCCGATCGCGAGATCGATCTGGACGGCGGCTGGCTGCTTCCCGGTTTCGTCGACACACAGGTCAACGGCGGCGGCGGTGTGCTCTTCAACGACCAGGTCGATGTCGAGGCGATCGCAGCGATCGGTGCTGCGCACGCACGTTTCGGCACGACCGCTTTCCTGCCGACGTTGATAAGCGATACACCCGCGCAGATCGCGGCGGCGCTCGCCGCGGTCGATACCGCGATCGGGCAAGGCGTAGCCGGCGTTGTCGGCATCCATATCGAAGGCCCGTTTATCAACGAGGTGAAGCGCGGCATTCACGAGGCGCATCGCATCCGCCGCCTCGACACCGACACGCTGGCGACGCTGACCGCGCCGCATCGCGGGCGCGTGATGCTGACGCTCGCTCCCGAACTCTGCGACGAGGACGACATCCGCACCCTCGTTCGCCACGGCGTGATCGTGAGCGCCGGGCACAGCGACGCAACCTATGACGAGACGCAGCGCGCGATCGGCGCGGGGCTCACCGGCTTCACCCATTTGTTCAACGCGATGTCGCCGCTGCACCACCGGCATCCGGGCGCGGTCGGCGCGGCTTTCGATTCCGACGTATATTGCGGCCTCATCGTCGATGACGTCCACCTCCACCCGGCAGTCGTGCGGCTGGCGGTCCGTGCAAAAGGCAAGGAGCGTATCATGCTGATCACCGATGCGATGCCAAGCGTCGGCACGGACGTCAGCGAGTTCATGTTGCAGGGCAAGCGCATCGCGGTGAAGGACGGCGTCTGCATCTTCGAGGATGGTACGCTTGCCGGAACGCATCTCGACATGGCTTCGGCGCTGCGCAAGACGGCCCAAGTGACCGGTCTGCCGGTCCCGGACGTGTCGACGATGGCGAGCGGGACACCCGCCACCTTCCTGTCGCTGCGCGACCGCATCGGAGCGATCGCGCCCGGGCAGCGCGCCGACTGGGTATGGATGGACGCGGGACTGACCCCGCGCACGACATGGATCGGCGGGCGGACTGTTTCCGAGGCCGCCTAATCCCTGTTTGAAGGGCCAATGATAGAAGCCGCTGCGCGACAAGCGGCGAAAGTTTTGGGGAATGAACCGATGAGCCTGATCATCACCTCTCCGCTCAGAGGATGGGCGACGACGCTGGACAGCGTTCCCGACCCGGTATTCGCCCAACGCATGATGGGCGACGGTGTGGCGATCCAGCCGCTGAGCGATACCGTCGTCGCACCATTCGACGGCGAGGTTGTGACGCTTCACGATGCGGGGCACGCGATTTCGCTGCGCAGCACCGAAGGCGCCGAGGTGCTGATCCACATCGGGCTTGATACGGTGATGCTGAAGGGCGAAGGCTTCACGCCGCTGGTCGCGATCGGCGCCGCAGTGTCGCGCGGCGATCCGCTGATCCGCTTCGATCTCGACGCCGTCGCGCTCGCGGCCACCAGCCTGATCACGCCGGTCATCGTGACCAATGCCGACGCCTTTGCGATCAGCCGCCGGTCCGTCGACTGTTCGATCGGGGAATGCGAAGCGCTGATGACGCTCGTCCCGGTGGAAGCCGAGGCGCGGCGCCGGTCGGATGACGGAACGGTGGTCGAGCAGGCGGTGACACTGTCGCTACCGCACGGCATTCACGCCCGTCCCGCCGCGCGGATCGGCGAGACGGCACGCGGTTTCGAAGCCGATATCCACCTTCTCAACGGCGACAAGCGCGGCGATGCGCGGAGCACCGTGGCGCTTCTCGCGCTCGGGACGGGCTTTGGCGACGAGGTTCTCGTGCAGGCGCGCGGCGACGATGCCGAAGCGGCACTGGCGGCGATCGTCGCGCTTCTGGCAACCGATATGGGCGAAAGCGCGACGGCTGCACCCGTCGCTGCGGTGACGCCGGTTGAAGCGCCGATGCTGCGCGCCGGGCAGACCCGCGGCGTGATCGCTTCGCCCGGCCTTGCGATGGGCCCGGCGGCGCGGCTGCGACAGGTCGACATCGCCATCGCGCGCGACGGCGCCGACGCGGATGCAGAGCGCATCTCCCTTCGCGCCGCACGCGATGATGTGCGCAGCAAAATGGTGATGCAAGCCGACAGTGCCGAGGGCAGCGTCGCGGCGATCATGCACGCGCATCTGGCGCTGCTCGACGATCCCGAATTGCTCGCAGGCGCGGAAAAACGCATAGCCGAAGGACGTAGCGCGGGCTTTGCATGGCGCGGCGCGATCCACGACCAGATCGACGCGATCCGCGCGACGGGCAACGCGCATCTGATCGAACGCATCGACGATCTTGTCGATATCGAGCGGCAGTTGCTCTCGGCGCTGACCGGCACGTCGCTCGACGGCGCCGCGGTTCCGGCCGGGGCGATCGTCGTTGCCGAGGATTTGCTCCCGTCGCAGTTGCTCGCCGTCGCGGCAGCAAAACCCGCGGGCCTGTGTCTCGTTCGTGGCGGCCCGACCTCGCATGTCGCGATCCTGTGCGCCGGGCTCGGCTTGCCCGCGCTCGTCGCGATGGGCGAGACGCTGGACAAGATCGACGACGGCACGCCGCTGCTGCTCGATGCCGAGTTGGGCCATCTGACCGCAAATCCAGGGGCCGCCGACGCAGACGCCTTCGCCGCGCGGCTTGCAAAGCGCGATGCACGGCGCGCCACGGCACAGGCGGCGGCAAAGGATTCGTGCCACAGCGCCGACGGCACACGCATCGAAATATTCGCCAATATCGGCACGGCCGAAGATGCCGCGCTCGCCGCCGCGCAGGGCGCCGAAGGGTCCGGGCTCGTCCGCAGCGAGTTCCTGTTTCTCGAACGCGACACCGCACCATCGGAGGACGAGCAGCACGCCGCCTATCAAGGCATTGCCGACGCGCTGGCGGGCAAGCCGGTCATCATCCGCCTGCTCGACATCGGCGGCGACAAGCCGGCCGCGTATATTCCGATTGCGGATGAGGAAAATCCCGCGCTCGGGCAGCGCGGTATCCGGGTTGCGCTCGCCCACCCGGCGCTGCTCGAGACACAGCTCCGTGCGATCCTGCGCGTCGGGCCCGTCGGCCAGTGCAAGATCATGATCCCGATGATCGCTGGCATCGACGAGCTGCGACAGGTTCGCGCGCTGGTCGACCGGCTCCGCGGCAAAATGGGCATCGCGACGCCGGTCGAAGTCGGGGTGATGGTCGAGACTCCGGCAGCGGCGATGATCGCCGACTTGCTCGCCGCCGAGGCCGATTTCCTGTCTATCGGCACCAACGATCTCACCCAATATGTCCTCGCGATGGATCGCGGCAACCCGGCCGTCGCTGCCGGGGTCGATGCGATGCACCCCGCGGTGCTCCGCATGATCGGCGAAACCTGCCGCCTGGTCATTCCGCGCGGGCGCTGGGTCGGCGTGTGCGGCGGGCTCGCATCGGATCCCGCCGCGTTGCCGATTCTGATCGGGCTCGGCGTCACCGAACTCTCCGCCGTTCCCGGCTTCGTCGCAGAGGCAAAGCAGATCGTGCGCGGTCTGAGCCTGATCGAAGCCCGCGCGCATGCCGAGCTCGCGCTGCAATGCAAATCGGCGGCCGAGGTTCGCGCGCTCGCCCGTGCTTTCGAGGAGACACGTCGATGAGGAAGATGCTCGAAACGTTGCAGCCGCTCGGCCGCGCGCTGATGCTGCCGATCGCGGTGCTGCCGATCGCCGGCCTGTTGCTGCGCATCGGCCAGCCCGACCTGCTCGACATCGCCTTCATCTCGGCGGCAGGCGCAGCGATCTTCGAAAACCTCGGCATATTGTTCGCTATCGGCGTCGCGATCGGCTTTGCGCGCGACGGCAATGGCGCGGCGGCGCTCGCAGGCGTCGTCTGTTACCTCGTCACGACCACCGGCGCACAGACCTTTCTGATCGCGCCGCCCGACATCGGTGCGGGTTTGCCGGAGGCTGCGGCGGCGCTCGCTGCGAAAAACTGGTCGCTGACGCAGATCGACAAGCTCGAGGTGCCCATCGGCATATTGTCGGGCCTGATCGGCGGCAATTTCTACAATCGCTTCGCCACGATCGCCCTCCCCGAATATCTCGCCTTCTTCGGCGGCCGGCGCTTCGTTCCGATCGCGAGCGGCGTCGCGGGGCTGCTCCTCGCGGCGGTGCTCGGCTATGGCTATGCGCATATCAGCGGCGCGATCGACGCGGCGAGCCGGACGGTGGTCGAGAGCGGCGGCGCCGGCCTCTTCGTCTATGGCGTACTCAACAGGTTGCTGATCGTCACCGGGCTGCACCATATCATCAACAATGCCGCCTGGTTCGTCGTCGGCGATTTCGAGGGGGCGACCGGCGACCTGCGGCGTTTCTTCGCGGGCGATCCCACCGCGGGGGCGTTCATGTCCGGCTTTTTCCCGGTGATGATGTTCGGCCTGCCTGCCGCATGCCTCGCCATGTATCACGAGGCGCGGCCCGAGCGGCGCAAGGCGGTCGGCGGCATGCTGTTCAGCCTCGCCTTCACCAGCTTCCTGACCGGGGTGACCGAACCGATCGAGTTCACCTTCATGTTCGTCGCGCCGCTGCTTTATGCAATCCACGCGTTGCTGACGGGCGCCGCGATGGCGCTGATGAACGCGCTCGACGTGAAACTCGGCTTCGGATTTTCGGCGGGACTGTTCGACTATGTCCTGAACTTCAGCCTCGCCACACGGCCGTGGATGTTGCTGCCGGTGGGCGCCGCCTATGCCGCGCTCTATTATGGCCTGTTTCGCTTCTTCATCCGCCGCTTCGACCTTGCGACGCCTGGCCGCGAAAAGGGAGCGGTCACCGAAGCCGCCACGGCATCCGCAGGCGGAGCCCGTGGCGAAGCCTTTGTCGCCGCGCTCGGCGGAGCCGCCAATCTGGTCAGCGTCGATGCCTGCACAACGCGCCTTCGCCTGATCGTCGCCGACAGTCAGGCCATCGACGATGCTGCGCTCTCCGCGCTCGGCGCACGCGGGATCATCCGTCCGTCGGAAAAGGCCGCGCAGGTCGTGCTCGGCCCGATCGCCGACCTGGTCGCCGAAGAAATCCGCGGCGCGCTGGCGTGGAGCGGCACAGCGACTGCTGCCACACAGATGCCGAAGGTCACCGGAAGCACCGATGCGTCGGGGCTCCCGGCGGATATCGTCGGCGCGCTCGGCGGCGATGCCAATGTCCGCACCGTCCATGCCCTGCACGGCCGCTTCCGTGTCGAGCTGGCCGACGCGACGCGTGTCGACGAAAGCGCGCTCGTGCGTGCGACGCGCGGCATCGTCCGGCCGCGCCCCGGCATCTGTCATATCCTCGTTTGAAACGAATGGATCGTCAGGCGGGCGACGACAGCTTCATCAGCACCAGCCCGCTGACGATCAGCAGCGCGGCGACGATGCGCATCGCATTCGCCTGTTCGCCGAGCACGAAAATGCCGACCAGAAATGCGCCAACCGCGCCGATCCCAGTCCAGATCGTGTAGGCGGTGCCCAGCGGCAGCGCCTTCATCGACATCGACAGAAGCGCAAAACTGACGATCATCGCCGCGATGGTGATCGCCGTCGGCGCGGGCCGCGTGAAGCCGTCCGACTGCTTCATCGCAAAGGCCCACACGACTTCGAAAATTCCGGCGATGGTAAGATAAATCCAGGCCATGACAGCCCTCCTTCAAAGGCTGCCGGGCCGTCCCGGACTTGAAAGCCCACATATGATGCGGGCGAGGACGTGGCCTCTTGGTTAGCCGCCCGACAGGGGCTGCATGCGTCTCTTACGGGCAGTGCCCCATTTTAGGAACGCAAAATATCAAGTCGCCGTTAAATCAGATCGCTCCCCTGACGCTGTCGAATTGTGCCGCGACATGGCGCGCATAGGGCAGGCCTTCACCGCGGATCACCAGATCGTCGGCGTCCCATTCGACGACACCGCGACGCTCGTAATCGGCCAGAATCTTCCGCACATGCTCCCCGCGATCCATTCCGATGCGGGTCCGGCCGCTGCACAGAATGTCGCGGATATTTTTTCCCCGCACCTGCTGCGCATCGTCCATCGCGACGCCGCGTACCGCGGTCAGGCGGCCTTCACCCACCATATCGCGGTACGGCCCTGCCCGCTTCTCATTCTGGACGATCAGGTCGGGAAAGCGGCTGATCGCGCTCGCCCCGAAGCCCAGCAGCACCGGCGCGTCATCGTCGGTGAACCCCTGGAAATTGCGGTTGACCCGCCCCGCCGCCGCCGCGACGGCCAGCGGGTCGTCCGCTCGCGCGAAATGATCGAAACCGACCGGAATATAGCCAGCATCGGTCAGGCGCCGATATCCATGTGCGGCCTGTTCGAAACGAAGGCGCTGATCGGGAAGGTTCGTGGCATCGATCCGCCGCTGGCGCGGGATCATGTCGGGCAGATGGGCGTAGCCGAACAAGGCGATCCGGCTCGGTTCGAGGCGGATCGTTTCATCGAGTGTGGCGTCGAGGTCGGCGAGCGACTGGCCGGGCAGTCCGTACATCAGATCGAAATTGATCGCATCGATATCGCGCAAACGGAGCGCGGCAACGACACGCTCGATATGCGACAGCGGCTGGATGCGGCCGATCGCCTGCTGAACATGCGGCGCGAAGGTCTGTACGCCGAGGCTGACGCGCGTGACGTGCGCCGCCGCAAGCACCAGCGCCCATTCGGCGGAAAAACCGCGCGGGTCGAGTTCGATCGACACCTCGGGACGATGCGCGTCGAAGACGGTGAGGATGCGGTCGAGCAGCCGGACAAGTTCAACGGGCGCGATCGCATTGGGGCTGCCGCCGCCGAACGCGATGCGCTGCACCCTCCCGCGCCCGCCGAGCCGCTTTGCGACGAGCGCAATTTCGGCGCGCAGCGCGACGAGATAATCCGCCAATCTTTGCTTGCGGCCCGCCGCCCCGGTGTTGCAGCCGCAATACCAGCAAATCTGCTCGCAAAAGGGGATGTGGACATAGAGCGAGATCGGCGTTGCCGCCTCGATGCCGTCAAGCGCCCGCGCATAATCGTCGGCGCCGACATCGTCGGTAAATTCCATCGCAGTGGGATAGCTGGTGTAACGCGGCACCGGCTTGGCGAGCAGATCGGGATGATAGGACCACATGGACGCTTTCTAGGCCGGCGCCTCTGCCCGAACATTGACCGGGATCAACATTGGCGGTCAGCAACATCCCTTTTTGTCGCCGCCCGATTTTCCTCGCCGGTCGGTGACGGCGTGGCACGCCTTGGCGCAGTCGCGGCGCTGGTCGGGATCGACAGGATCGCCGGGCACCATCATCCGATGGCCCACGCCGCCGCACGACGGCACGAACAGGATTCGCGCATCGGCAGCGACCGGCGGCTGCATGAGCGCCGCAGCGCCCAAAACGAGAAAGGCGCGGCGTGCCGTCATGCCGCCTCCTCCTCATCCTCGACGAAGATCCGGAGCGCCGCGCCGTCGAGATCGTCGAACTGCCCCTTGCGGAGCGACCAGAAGAAAGCGGCGAGCCCGAGCAGCCCGAGCCCGAGGGCAATCGGGATGAGGAAGACCAGCCCGTTCATCGGATCGCCCCTTTCAGACGAAGGGCATTGCCGACGACGATCAGTGACGAACCCGACATCGCGATCGCGGCGACGAGCGGCGTCACGAAGCCGAGGAATGCGAGCGGCACCGCGATGACATTATAGCCGATCGCGAGCAGAAAGTTCTGCCGCACGATCGCCTGCGTCCGCCTCGCCATCCGCACGGTTTGCGCCACCGGCATCATCCGGTCGCCGAGGAAGATACAGTCGGCAGCGTTCTTGCCGACGTCGCTCGCCGATCCCGGCGCCATCGAGGCATGACCGGCGGCAAGTGCCGGTCCGTCGTTGAGGCCGTCGCCGATCATCAGCACCTTGCGGCCGAGCGCGACCTGGCGTTCGATCGCCTCCAGCTTGTCCTGCGGGCTCATCCCCGTCTGCGCGGTCAGCCCGAGCTGGCGCGCTACCGGTGCGACGGCCTCGGCGCGGTCACCCGACAGGATCATCGCCTCGATGCCCTGCCCTGCCAGCGCACCGATCGCCTCGGCGGCGTCGGGCCGCAGCCGGTCGGCAAAACGGATCGTCGCGACCGCCCTTCCATCGACCGACAACTCGGTCGCGAGCGCGTCGCCAAGACCCACATCCTGCGGCCGCCCGAGCTTCACGACGCGATCGCCCCAAAGCGCCTCGATACCGAAACCGGGCGTTTCGCGGATCGACGTCATTTCGGCGGGCCGGACGTCGAACGTCTGCAATCCCCGCGTCAAAGCTTCGCTGAGCGGGTGTCGGCTCGCCTGCGACAGCGCGAGGATCAGCGACTTCACGCCGATGTCGAACCGTTCGAGGCCGATTGCCTCGGGACGTCCAAGCGTCAGCGTGCCGGTCTTGTCGACAAGCGCGCGATCGACCTCGGCGAGCCGTTCGAGCGCCGATCCGTCCTTGATGAGTACGCCGGCGCGCATCAATTCGCCTGCCGCGACGATCTGCGCCGCCGGAACTGCCAGCCCGAGCGCGCAGGGGCAGGTAATGATCAGCACCGCCGCCGCGATCAGCAGGCTGTGATGCCAACCCACGCCTGCGACCATCCACCCCGCAAACGCCATCAGCGCAAGGCAGTGCACCGCCGGCGCATAGAGCCGCGCCGCGCGGTCGGCGATGCGGACATAGCGCGACTTGCCTTGCGCCGCCTCGCCCATCAGGCGCGCGATGTCGGCGATGGCGGTGTCGGCGCCCGCCGCCGACACGCGCACGCGGATCGGTGCGTCGAGATTCAAGGTGCCGGCGTGGACCCTGTCGTCGGGGCGGACCGATTGCGGCGCGCTTTCGCCCGTCAGCAGCGACAGATCGAGTTGGCTGGTCCCGCCGATGACCACACCGTCGGCGGACAGCCGCTCGCCCGCCGCGACGAGCATCACCATTTCGGGTTCCAGCGCGGTCGCATCGACCCAGCGGCTGCGACCATCGTCGCCGAGCACCATCGCGCCGGTTCCCATGTTGCGCAGCAGCGCCGTCACCCCGCCGCGCGCGCGATCGCGCATCACGCTGTCGAGCCAGCGGCCGCATAGCAGGAAAAAGAGCAGCATCGCCGCACCGTCGAAATAGGCGTGCGGGCCGCTAGTCGCCGTCTCGTACAGGCTGATCGCGCAGACGAGCGCGACGCCGATGCTGATCGGCACGTCCATATTTGTGCGACCGTAGCGGAGCGCCCGCCACGCCGAGCGGAAAAAGGGGCGTCCGGCATAAGCGACAGTCGGCAGCGCGATCGCCGCCGACAGCCAGTGGAACAGGTCGCGCGTCGCGCCCGTCGCACCCGACCAGACCGACACCGACAGCAGCATGATGTTCATCATCGCGAAGCCCGACACCGCCACAGCGCGCAGCAGTTCGCGGCTGGTTTCCGCTTCGGCATCGGCTTCGTCGGGTCCGGTCCCGATCGGGTGCGCTTCGAACCCCAGGTTCGAAAACGCACCGATCAGGTCGGGCATGTCGGTGTCGGGGGTGCAGGAAAGATGCACGCGCTTTTCGGTGAAATTGACGCGCGCGGCGGCGATGCGCCTGTCACGCACCAGCCCCTGCTCGAGCTTTGCAATGCAGCCGGCGCAGCGGATGTCGGGCACCGCGAAGTCGCGTTCGACGAGAGCGGTGGCGTTCATTGAATATCCTCGCGGTAGCGGGCTTCGTCGGCGCCGCGACGGACGATGAGGTCGAGCCGCCAGCGCCCCAACACCAGCGGCTCGACCGAGCGCAGCACGCCGCCCGTCGCCGGCTCGAAACGGAGCGCGACGGGCGCGGTGCGCCCAACGGGGTGATTGATCGTCGCGGAGGCCTGAATGCCGTCCAGCAAGCGGCCGTCCTTGCGGATCGTCAGCACGACGTGCCGATCCGTATCGAGCGTGACGCTCTTGTCCCAACCCAGCCGCGCCTGCGCATCGGCGCGTTTCAGCCATTCATTATAACGCTGGCTCGCGACATAGCTGTTCTCGACCACCTTCCCGCCGAAAGTCGACATGGCGAAGCGTGCCATGGTGAAATTGACCGTCATCACCACCGCGAAAAAGGCGACGAGAATCGCGGCCATGTGCCAGCCGGTGAAGGTCTTCGGTTTGCGTGTGTCGGTCATTGTCCCGTCTCCGGCCGGTCGAACTGGATGGTGTCGCTGTCACCGCGCGGATCGCCGTCGAGCCCGCGCGTGCTGATTGTGAAATCCTGCCGCGCCGGGCCGGTGCCGGGCGCCGCGATGAAGAGTTTGATGCTCGTGACGCTGTCGGCGGGCAGCGCCAGTTCGACGCGCTGCCCGGCATTTTCGCGCGAGCCGGCGTCGGTCCACAACGCCGCACCGGCGAGACCGCTCACGCTCACCGCAACCCGCCGCGGCCGCGTTTCCATGTTGCGCAGCTTCAGCGTGTAATTGTTGCGGATCTGCCCGTCGGAAAGCTGGACGTAGAGTGGGCTTCGTTCGTGCTGCACGGCGAGGTCGAGCCGTGTGCGCTGACCGAGTGAGAAGAGCATCGCCGCACCGATCGCGGTCCAGACGCCGAAATAGATCAACGTGCGCGGACGGGTCAGCGTCTTGCGAACTGGCTGTCCGATGCCCCCCGCCTTTTCGGTCGCCGCATCGTCGAGCGTGCAATAGTCGATCAGCCCGCGTGGGCGCCCGACCTGTTTCATCACGCCGTCGCAGGCGTCGATGCACAGCGCGCAGGTGATACAGCCGATCTGCGGCCCTTCGCGGATGTCGATCCCCGTCGGGCACACCGCGACGCATTGGTTGCAGTCGATGCAGTCACCGAACGCGTCGGGATGCGCCTGTGCCTTCTTGACGCTGCCGCGCGGTTCGCCGCGCCAGTCCTTATAGGTTACCAGCAGCGATTTTTCGTCCATCATTGCGGTCTGGATGCGCGGCCAGGGGCACATATAGACGCACACCTGTTCGCGCAGGAAACCGCCAAGGATGAAGGTCGTCGCGGTGAGGACGGCGACGGTGCCATAGGCGACGGGTGCCGCCTGCCCGGTCCAGAAATCCAGCGTGAGCGTCGGCGCATCGGCAAAATACATGATCCACGCGCCGCCGGTCCAGAAGGCGATAGCGAGATAGATCAGATATTTGGCGCCACGCTTTACGGTCTTTTCGAATGTCCACGGACCGTTGGCCAGCCGGACCTGCGCATTGCGATCGCCGTCGACCAGCCGGTCGACATGCTGGAACAGGTCGGTCCAAACCGTCTGCGGACAGGCATAGCCGCACCAGGCGCGCCCCACAGCGCTGGTGACGAGGAACAGCCCGATCCCCGCCATGATGAGCAGACCGGCGACATAATAGAATTCGTGCGGCCAGATTTCGATCTGGAACATGTAGAAGCGCCGGTTCGCCAGGTCGACGAGCACCGCCTGATCGGGCGCATAGGGGCCGCGGTCCCAGCGTATCCACGGCGTGCCGTAATAGATCGCCAGCGTCACCGCCATGATCGCCCATTTGAAGCGGCGGAAGGGACCGTTCACCGCCTTCGGGTAAACGCCCTTCCGCGCTTCATAGAGCGGAGCCGGCTGGCCGGAGAGGTCTTCAGGGCTTGCCATCGGCTCCCGTCCCCTCGGCGGCAGGCGCCAGCCCCTTTTCGCCGCCGCCCAGCGAATAGACATAGGCCGACAGCATCTTGATCGTCACCGGATCGAGCCGGCCTCCCCAGCGCGGCATCACGCCGTTGCGCGGCTGGTTGATCGTCGCGGTCAGGCTGTCGCGATCGCCGCCATAGAGCCAGATCGCGTCGGTCAGCTTCGGCGCGCCGACCTGCCGCCCGCCTTCGCCGCCCGCGCCGTGGCAGACCGCACAATTGTCGGCAAACAGCGTCGCGCCACGCGCCGACGACGCGCTCGGCTTTTCCTGACGGCTGAGCGTGCGGACGAAGCTGACGACATCGCCGATCTGCGCCGCATCGAGAATGCCTTCGCGGCCGAAAGCGGGCATCAGGCTGGTGCGCGTTGCCTTGTGATCGGGGTTCCGGATGCCCTGCGTCACCGTATATTCGATGGCCGCCAGATCGCCACCCCACAGCCAGTCGTCGTCGGTCAGGCTGGGATAGAGATTTTTCACCCCTGCCGCTCCGGCACCATGGCACTGGACACAATGCACGCGGAACGCCGCGCCACCGCCCTGCACCGCCGCCTGCATCAGTTCGGGCTTGGCCGGCAGATCGGCGATCGCGGTCGCAGCGATCGCGTTGACCATCGGCGCACGGCGCTTGGCGTCGGCCGCCATTTCCTTTGCAAGGTCGCCGCGGCTTGACCAGCCGAGCACGCCCTTGGTCGCGCTGTCGACCATCGGCCACGCCGGATAGAGGACGACATAGGCGAGCCCCCAGACGATCGTGGCGTAGAAGGTCCAGAGCCACCAGCGCGGCATCGGGGTGTCGAATTCCTCGATCCCGTCCCACTCGTGACCGACCGTGCTCGTGCCGGTCGCTTCGTCGATGCGCTGTTTCAGGTCAGCCATGCTCGTCGTCCTTGAAGATCATGTTCGCGGCCTCGTCGTTGCGGGCGCGCGCGCTCGGCCGGAACGGCCAGGCGATGAGGGTGAGGAACAGCAGGGTCATGGCGAGCAGCCCCCAACTGTCGGCGAAATGGCGAAGCGCGTCGTAGCTCATCGCGCCGCCTCCGTTTCGCCGGGGCGTTCCTGCGGCGCAGCCTTGTCGACGTCGACGAGCGTGCCGAGCATCTGGAGATAGGCGATCAGCGCATCCATCTCGGTCACCCGCGCGGGGTCGCCGTCGAAGTCGCGGACCTGCGCCTTTGGATAGCGTTTCTGCAGGTCGCCCGCGCCGGCGTCGGGATCGGCCTGCGCCTTGATGTCCTCGTTCGCCTTTTCGATATCGACCTTCGTATAGGGAACGCCGACGCGATAGAGCGCGGTCAGGTCGTTCGCCATGTCGCCGGTTTCGAGGTCGCGGTCTGCCAGGAAGGCATAGGGCGGCATGATCGATTCGGGCACGACGCTGCGCGGGTCGACCAGATGCGCCCTGTGCCATTCATCCGAATAGCGGCCGCCGACGCGCGCGAGATCGGGTCCGGTACGCTTCGACCCCCATTGGAACGGATGGTCGTACATGCTCTCGGCGGCGAGGCTGTAGTGGCCGTAGCGTTCGACCTCGTCGCGGAACGGACGGATCATCTGGCTGTGGCAGGTATAGCAGCCTTCGCGCATATAGATGTTGCGCCCGGCGAGCTCGAGCGGGGTATAGGGGCGCATCCCCTCGACCTTCTCGACCGTGTTGTCGATCCAGAAGAGCGGCGCGATCTCGACGATACCGCCGATCGTGACCGTGAGCAGCGCGAGCGCGCCGAGCAAGGTCACGTTGCGCTCGATCTTCTTGTGGCTGAAGCCCTTTTTGGCGGGTTTGGTGGCCATGATCCGGGCTCCTTATTCGGCGGGGACGGGCGCGAGCGGACGGTCCGCCGCGGCGTTGTACGGGGTTTCGGTCATCGGCTTTTCGGTGCGGACCCTGCCGCCGAGCGTTGCCCAGACGTTGAAGACCATGATCAGGAAGCCCGCGAGGTACATCGCCCCGCCCGCGGCGCGGATCAGGTACATCGGGTGCATCGCCGCGACGCTTTCGACGAAGCTGTAGACGAGGTAGCCGTCGGCGCCATATTCGCGCCACATCAGCCCCTGCATGATGCCCGCGACCCACATCGAAGCGGCGTAGAAAACGATCCCCACGGTCGCGAGCCAGAAGTGCCAATTAACCATGCGCAGGCTGTAGAGCCGCTCGCGGCCCCACAGGCGCGGCACGAGATAATAGACGCAGGCGAAGGTGATCATGCCGTTCCAGCCGAGCGCGCCCGAATGCACATGGCCGATCGTCCAGTCGGTGTAATGCGACATGGAGTTGACCCATTTGATCGACATCATCGGGCCTTCGAAGGTGCTCATGCCGTAGAAGGCGAGCGCCATCACCATCATGCGGATGATCGGGTCGGTGCGGATCTTGTCCCACGCGCCGTTCAGCGTCATCAGCCCGTTGATCATGCCGCCCCAGCTCGGCATCCACAGGATCACCGAAAAGACCATGCCCAGCGTCTGCGCCCAGTCGGGCAGCGCGGTATAATGAAGGTGGTGCGGCCCCGCCCAGATGTAGAGGAAGATCAGCGACCAGAAGTGGATGATCGACAGGCGATAGCTGTACACCGGCCGCTCGGCCTGCTTCGGCACGAAATAATACATCATCGCGAGGAAGCCCGCGGTCAGGAAGAAGCCGACCGCATTATGCCCGTACCACCATTGCGTCAGCGCATCCTGCACCCCGGCAAAGGCGGCGTAGCTCTTCGACCCGAAGATGCTGGCGGGCATCGACAGATTGTTGACGATGTGGAGCATCGCGATGGTGACGATGAAGCTGAGGTAAAACCAGTTCGCGACATAGATATGCGGTTCGCGGCGCTTCACGATCGTGCCGACGAAGACCACCAGATAGGCGACCCAGACGATCGTCAGCCACAGATCGACATACCATTCGGGCTCGGCATATTCCTTGGCCGCGGTGACGCCCATCAGATAGCCGGTCGCGGCGAGCACGATGAAGAGCTGGTATCCCCAGAAAACGAAACGCGCGAGCGTCGGGAAGGCGAGCCGCGCGCGGCAAGTGCGCTGGACGACATAATAGCTCGTCGCGATCAGGGCATTGCCGCCAAAGGCAAAGATCACCGCCGAGGTGTGCAGCGGCCGCAGGCGCCCGAAGGTCGTATATTCGAGATTGAGGTTGAGCGCCGGAAAGGCGAGCTGGAGCGCAATGAACAGGCCGGCCGCCATCCCCGCGACGCCCCAGAACAAGGTCGCGATGACGCCCCAGCGGATCGGATCATCGTCATAGACGCCCTGATCGGCGGGCATCTTCAGCAGGCCGCGCGTCAGGGCGCCATAATCGGCGCGCGTGACGGTCGCCCACAGCATGGCGAGGCACGCCAACGCGACGATGATCATGTGCACCGCGAACGGCGCATCGACCGCAAGCGCCGCCATCACCAGCGCGAGCAGGGTCAATCCCAGCCAGCCTCCCGCCTTTGTTACCAGACCGTCCATATCTCTGTCCCTGCTTGGCGCGGCCGTGCGGCTACGCGGTTCGGGACCGCCATGGACGCGGGCGCGCCGCGAAACATTGATCGGGATCAACGAACTTGTTGCGCCGCATCAATGCGCCCGCTGCGGTCTCGTCGCAGGGATGCGCCACCCAAACAGGAGGTAGATCCCATGAAAACCAAAGCTCTCCCGCTCGTTGCAATCGCCGCCGCGCTCGCACTGCCCGGGCAGGCGTCCGCCAAGGCGGGCGACGTCCAGTTCAAGCTGTTCGCGACTTATGTCGCGCCCGACGGCAAGATCACCGACGTCAAGACCGACCTCATCGGCCTTCCCGCAGGCACGCAGAGCAAGGCCGACGACAATGTCACGCCGACGGTCGCGATCGAATATTTCGTCGCCGACAATATCTCGCTCGAAACGATCGCGGGGGTGACGCAGCATGACGTGGGCGGGCGCGGCGCGCTGAACGGTGCGACGCTGGTATCGAACGCGAAGATCGTGCCCGCGACGCTGACGCTCAAATATCATTTCGGCAAGGATGGCGGCGTGCGGCCCTATGTGGGCGCGGGGCCCAGCTATTTCATCTTCATCGACGAAAAGCCCGGCGCAACGACGCGCTCTTTGGGAGCGACACGGCAGAAGATGGGCGACAAGCTCGGCGCCGCGCTACAGGCGGGCATCGACATCCCGGTGAACGACAAGGGGCTGGCGCTGTCGATCGACGCCAAGCGCTATTTCCTGCGCCCGACCGCGACCTGGTATGCCGGCAGCACCGAAGTGCTGAAAACGCGGCACAAACTCGATCCGTGGGTGATCAGCGCCGGGGCTTCCTTCCGCTTCTGAGCGAAAGCCCTATCCGGCCATATCCACCATCGCCGCGCGGTCGTTGATCACGATCTCGCGGCGCGAGGGCAAATCGACGACGCCGTCGGCTCGCATTTTCGTGAGCTGGCGGCTCGTCGTTTCGATCGTCAGGCCGAGGATATCGGCAATCTGCTGGCGTCCGAACGGCAATTCGAACCCGTCGCGCGCGCCCGATTGGCATCCCTGCCCCGTCAGGCGTTCGGACATTTCGAGCAGGAAGGACGCGACTTTCTCCGACGCCGATTTACGCCCGAGCAGCATCATCCAGTGACGCGCACGGTCGAGTTCGTCCAGCGTGCGGCGGAGCAGTTTCTGCTGGAGATCGGGGTGTGCGCTCGCAAACTCGTCGAAATTATTGCGGTTGAAAATGCAGACTTCGGCATCGGTCATCGCGGTGACGCTGTACGGGCTTTCCTTGCCGAACGGCCGGCCGATGAAATCCGAGGCGAAGACAACGCCGACGATCTGTTCGCGCCCGTCGGCAGTCGACACGACGAGCTTGAGCACGCCTTCGAGGACATTGGCGACGACGGGTGCGCCATCACCTTCCCATAGCAGGGTCTGGCCGGCGCGCACCTTTTGCCGACGCCCCATCTTGCCCAGCGCGGCAAGCTCCGCGGGGTTCAGGCTCGCGCAAATCGCACGGTTTCGGACAACGCAGGTCGCACAATCGGTCACCCGCTCGCCCTACAGGAAGGCGGCGGGTTTGGAAAGCAGACGAGGCAGCCGACTTCCTGGCATTTGCAGCGCCTGCTCCAGCCGCGCGCGACCTCCAAGAGGATTCCTCGCCGGCGCGCCGCGATGCAGCGCACCGACGAGGAAATTGTCATGCGGCGACGGCCATTCTTTCCAGTCGTCCCGTCGCGCCCTGAAGCTCGACAACGAGACCCGAGCTGCGCCGCCGCTTGATCCACTCTTCGAGCATCTCGGCGCAGGTGTGATCGATGTGCTTCAGCCGTTCGACATTCAGCCTCAACCGTCCCGCCGCCGGCAGGTCATCGAGGATGGCCGTCAGCTTGGGCAACGCAACGAAGGTGGCTGTGCCATCGAGCACGACCTCTCGCGTCTCGCCCTCCTGCCGCTGATCGGTGCGCAGGCGGAGCCTGCGGAGATGCGGCACGAGTTCGAGCATCGACAGCGCGAGACCCACTAGCACCCCGGTCAGCAGATCGGTCGTAACGACCATCAGGAATGTGCCCGCCCAGATCATCGCGGGAAGCGGGCCATAGCGGTTGAACAGATGCTTCACATGATCGAAGCTGACGAGCTTGACGCCGGTGACGACGAGCACGCCCGCAAGTGCGGCCATGGGGATTTCGCGCAGGAGCCACGGCAATAGCGCGACGAACCCGAGTATCCATACGCCGTGCAGGATGGTCGAAAGCCGCGTGGCACCGCCGGCCTGCACGTTGGCCGAGCTGCGCACGATCACGCCGGTCATCGGAAGGGCACCGGCAACGCCGCAAAGCAGATTGCCCACGCCCTGCGCGCGCAATTCCTTGTTATAGTCGGTGCGCACCCCATCGTGCATCCGGTCGACCGCCGCCGCCGAGAGCAACGTCTCGGCACTCGCGATAAATGCGATCGCAATGGCCGTCGCGATCAGGGCGGGCTCGGCAAAACGCTGAAGCATACCCCCGTCGGGCAGAGTAACCGCACCGACGATCGATTGCGGAACATCGACGCGAATGACGTCGAGCCCGAAGCCGTAGGCGACCAAGGTGGCCGCAACCACGCCGATGAGGGCGCCGGGCACAAGGCGAAGGCTCTGCGGACGCAAACGTTCCCACCCCAGCATCGCCGCGATGGTCAATATGCCCACGGCAAAGGCAGCCAGCGCCCCGCCGCCGGGCGTGAGTCCGAGGATACGGCCGGGCATTGCCACGAGATTCTCGATCCCACCCGGAAGCGGCTTCGCATCGAAAAGCACATGGAACTGTCCGAGCACGATCAACAGGCCGATGCCCGCGAGCATGCCGTGGACGACGGCAGGCGAAATAGCCCTAAACCAGCCGCCAAGGCGGAACACGCCGGCCGCGACCTGAATAAGCCCGGCCAGAACGAGGATCGGACCAAGGGCTGAAAGCCCCTGGTCGCGAACGATCTCGAATACGATGACGGCAAGACCCGCCGCCGGCCCGCTGACCTGCAGCGGCGACCCGGCGAGCGCTCCGACGACGATGCCACCAATAATACCGGTTATCAGTCCTTTCTCGGGCGGCACCCCCGAGGCGATCGCGATCCCCATGCACAATGGCATCGCGACCAGAAAGACGACGATCGAGGCGGTGAAATCGCGCGAGAAAGTCTTGCCGAGCGATGGCATCGCGATGGTCATTCCGCTGCTTCCGCGAAATCCGCGGCGCGCCGCGATGCATGCGGCAAAGCGACAGGCAGCGGAGCGTCTTCACGCAAAGGCATGAAGCGTCCGGTCGCACCGTCGAGGCCGAGGATGCAGCCCGCATGAATATCGACGAACCAGCCGTGGAGTGCGATTTCTCCGCGCGCGAGGCCCGCAGCGACTGCGGGATGCGTGCGCAGATGGGCAAGCTGGATAACCACATTTTCAAGCGAAACCGCACGGATTCGCTGAACGTCGTCCATGACCGGATAACCGTCGGTCACGACCTTGTGCGCGGCATGCGAATGACGCAGCCATGCCGCCACATTCGGCATGCCGCTCAGATCCTGGTTGACGGCCAGCGCCTTCATCGCGCCGCAGTCCGAATGACCGCACACGATGATGTCTCGAACACCAAGTGCCGCGACCGCATATTCCACGGTCGAAGAGACGCCGCCATTTTGCGTCGCAAAGGGCGGAACGATGTTGCCGGCGTTGCGGCATACGAACAGATCGCCCGGCTCCGCCTGCATGATATGTTCGGGGACGATGCGCGAGTCCGCGCAGGATATCATCAGCGCCTTCGGACTTTGTCCGTCGCTGGCGAGACGTCCATAGAGGCTGCTTTGATTGGGGAAAGTTTGCTTTTCGAATGAAAAGACGCGACCGATCAGCTCGTTCACCGAGGGGACTCCTTGCTTGGCGCCGAAGGGAGAGGCGGCGCGAAGCAGGAGTTAGGGTCCGAATTTTGCTGCGATGCAGCACTTATGTAAGCAAATGTTTCCGGTTGTAAGGAAGTGTTTCCGCTCGTTTAGCCGAGCGGGATATCGATCTCGGCCCGCAGCCCGCCTGTCGTCCGGTTGGACAGGCGCAACATGCCGCCCTCTTTCTGCGCCACCCGCCGCGCGATCGGAATGCCCAGACCCAGACCATGCGTATCGCGGCTCCGCGCCAGATCCAGCCGGACGAACGGCTGGAGCACATGTTCCAGTTCCTCTTCGGGAATGCCCGGTCCGTCGTCCTCGACGCACAGAATGACCCGGTCGTTCTCCGTTCGAAGAGTGACCTCTGCCCCGCCTGCATATTTGATCGCATTTTCCACGAGGTTGGACAGCGCGCGCTTGAGCGCCAAAGGACGCACGACGATCTCGAGATGGTCCGGCCCGTCATAAGTCGCGAGATCGCCCATGTCCGAAGCATCGTCGACGATCGTGGCCGCCATCACCGCAATGTCCGTCTGCACGGGCTTTTCGGGATCGCTATCGCCGCCATAGAAGGCGAGAAGCGAAGCGACCATCGCCTCCATTTCGCCAACATCCTTCTGGATCGAGTGGCGCAAGAACGGATCGTCGATCGCTTCGGTGCGGAGCTGCAGCCGGGAAAGCGGTGTACGCAAGTCGTGACCGACCGAAGCGAGCGCCTCCGTCCGGTCGGTGATCAGCTGATGGATGCGCGCCTGCATCTCATTGAAGGCGGCGATCACGCGCCGGATCTCCGACACGCCGACTTCGGGGAGGACCACCGCGTCGCCCTCGCCAATGCGCACGGCAGCGCGTGTCAGCATCCGCATTGGAGAGAGAACACGGCGCAGCAACAGGCCGCCGATCAGGATCAGCGCAATCGCGGGAACGAGCGCCAGGAGGAACCGGTTGATCCGCAACCGGGAAGGATCGACGAGTTGCATCGCCCTGAACTCGAGCGAGCTACCGTCGGCCAGCGAGAGTTGCCCGGTAACCTTGCCGTTACGTCCCGGCTCCTTCAAATGCAGGCGCAAATTCTCGTGCCCCAGGGCCGGTTCCCATCCGATAATCTGCGTTCGCATCTCATTGAGCGGCGCAGCCATCGGCATCAGCGGAAGGCTGTTCGGGTGCCATTCGACAATGAAGGTTTCACTCGACAACCGCGCCGCCAGTTCGGGACGATCGCTACGAGGGCTCGCATTCAGCAGGCGGCTTGCCGCGGCCAGATGCTCGGCGACGCGGTGCGCTTCATCCTCTTCAACGCGTAGTTGTCCGGCGCGCTCATGCAGAAAGGTGCTGACGGTGAATTCGAGCGTGATCGCGAGCAGCAGGATCAGGAATATCCGCCCGACCAGCCCGAGCGACGGCCGTATGGCGTCGGTCACCGACGCGACACTTCGACATTGAACATATAGCCCACGCCGCGAACGGTGATGATCGGTGCGCTTGCATCCTTGTGCGAAAGCTTGCGCCGCAAGCGGCTGACGAGGACGTCGACGCTGCGATCGGACGCTTCGCCAAGCCGCGTCCGCGACAATTCGATCAATCGCTCACGCGCGATGACACGTTGGGGATTTTCGAGGAAGCTGGACAAGAGATCGAATTCCGCGCCCGTCAACTCGACGATAGCACCGGTCGGCGAATGCAATTCGCGTCTCGAAAAATTGACGGTCCAGCCCGAGAAACTGGCGATCTGCTGCCCCGCTTTACCATGCTGGCGGTCGAGCCGTCCGCGGCGGAGGACGGCGCGGACGCGGGCGGTCAGCTCGCGCGTGCTGAACGGCTTCGCAAGATAATCGTCAGCCCCCAGTTCGAGCCCGACGATCCGATCGGTCTCGCTGCCCTTGGCGCTGACGAAAATGATCGGCACTTCGCTCTGTTGGCGCAACTGACGGCAGAGATCGAGACCGCTGGTGCCGGGCAACATGATGTCGAGCAGCACGAGATCGACCGCTCCGACATCGAGCGCCAGCCACATTTCGGGCGCAGAAGCCGCAGGTCGGACTTGATAACCATTTTGCTGAAGCGCGCGTGCGGTGAGCGTGCGCAACGCGGGATCGTCCTCAACGATCAAGATTGTAGAGGCAGTCATAGAAAAATCTGTGCCGTTCGTTCGTAGAGTTCAGGTGTGCAAGCCCGGGAGAGCAAATGGTCAGGCGACCTGTCACACAGATAGGGACGACGCGCCGCCCTTCCAGTGCATGGAGGGGAATAGAAACATTTCCTTACAACATATTCCAGCGCGGGCTGCCGCGATGCGGCGGCCATATCCGGGCGATATGACAATAAAGATGAGCCGCAGAAATTTGAAAGAAATATATAATTTTCGCGCATCGACGCCGGATCGACGCACAGAGCCTCGTTTGCCGCAAGACGAACGGACATATCTTTGCAGCAAGAAATCGGGACGAACCGACCCTGACCCTCCCGTCCCGGCGTTCAGCAATATTTCCTTACGCAGGCGACACCCGGCTGCATTGTACGCCCGATATCGGCTCGGGCCATGGCGGCACCCCGCCCACTTCATGGTCTTTGAGGAGCTATTTGTGCGTTTTTCCAGCCTGACGCTCGGCTTGGCGACATTTGTGCTGGCTTCGCCCGCAATGGCGAACACGCCGGTAGTACCGAGGCAACTCGCAAAGATGGATGCGGACGCATTCCGCGCCAAAGTCACGATCGACGACGACGAGTTGGAATATATAACTATCATCTCGACCCGCGAGGGATTTCGCAAGGAACAGCGGCTGACGAGCTCGGCTTCGTTCGACAGCCATGTCGAAGCCCACGTCAACAAACGCACCGGCGAAACCCGGTTCGAAGTCCACCAGTTCCTTCGATATCGGGGCTCGCAGCGGCTCTATGACACGGTCCATTTCGCCGATCATGATAACGAACTTGTCGTGCGGCCGCTCGATTACGCCCGGCGCGGCGACGACAGCATGTGCCCCAACAGCGATTTCGCCGGCGATTGCGCGCTTACGATGCGGTTGATGTTCTCGGTCGACGAGACATCGCTGAGAGCGGCCATCGACCGCGGGGATGGATGGGATCTCAAGTTCAAGGGAAGCCCGGATGGCCGCGACGATTTCCGGATCAGGATCGTTTCGGCGGAGATCGAAGGCTTGCTGCTTGCCGTCGGCGACTATCGGGCGACCTTGCCGCCACACGTCAACGCCGGCGGACTGGCCGCCGCCCTGCGTTGACAATCCTCCCGGCCGTGACCGCCGGCAACTGAAATCGGCGCAACCGCGCTCGATCCGCCGGTGGATAGGCTTCTAACTTTATGCGTGCATCGCATTGAAATCTTGATAAATGCGCCCCCGCAACCGCTTGGGGCGTTAAGCGGCTGCGACCTCTCGGGGGACCCAAGAGCAACAATCAAAGGAATATCGAGGCATGAAGAAGTTTCTGACGGTCGCCGCAATCGGCGCGGCGCTGGCACTGGGCGGCTGCGGCAAGAGCGAAGACAAGGCGGCAACGCCGGCGGGCACCGTGAAGCGCGAAGCGGGCAACTGGAAGACCGACGTCAAGCTGGTCAAGTTCGAGATGCCCGGCGTTCCCGACAATGTGAAAGATCAGATGTCGAAGCAGCTCGCAGCCGCAAGCGGCACCGAACAGTGCCTCACGCAGGAACAGGCCGACAAGGAAGATGTCGCCGGCGCGCTGTCGAAGGGCTATGGCGAGGCTTGCACCTGGAACAAGAACCAGATCGGCGAAGGCAAGATCGACGTCGCGGGCACCTGCACACAGGGCGCGCAAAAGGTCGAACTCGCGCTTGCCGGCACGCTTGACGCGAAGAAGACCGACGTCCTTGTGACGTCGAAGGGCAAGTCGCTGATGGGCGGTGGTGAGATGGAAATGCAGATGCAGGTCACCAGCACCAACATCGGTCCCTGCAAGGGCTGATCCTACAGGAAAAGCGATTTGATTAAGGAGGCGCGGTAATCGGACTGCGCCTCCTTTTTTATTGGTGGCCTGGCCTCGTTGGAAGAGCGGTGGCGAAAGGCGTACCGATCGGTTTATGACCCAATGGGGCCGACCTTTGCCCAGCTCTAATAATGCGAATAGTTATCATAATTCTCGCCAGCGCGGCTTGGACATGCTTAAGGCGTGCGCACCAAACTGGACTTTAGGACCATATTGTTGCCGGACCTCGCGATCAGCCATGCACCACCGATGCGTCTTGCCGATGCGATGCCGTCGCTTGCCTATCATATTGTCGTTGTCGACGACGACGCCGGGGTGAGGACGTTGCTGGCGCGTATCCTGCGCGAAAGCGGGTATGAAGTGAGCGGCGCGCGCGACGGGACCGAACTCAAATCGATCATGCGTGCAGGACGGATCGACCTGATCCTGCTCGACGTCATGCTGCCCGGCGAGAGCGGCATCGACCTGTGCCAGATGGTCCGCGAAAAGAGCCATGTGCCGATCATCATGATCAGCGCGCGGGGTCAGGAAAGCGACCGGGTTGCAGGGCTCGATGTGGGCGCCGACGATTATATCGCAAAACCCTTCGGCCGGTCCGAAGTGCTCGCCCGGGTGCGCGCTGTCCTGCGCCGGATGCGCGATCCGCATGCTCCGCTCGACGCGCCGGTCCCCGAGCGCTTCGAATTCGCCGGGTGGCGATATCATGCACGCCGCCGCGAGCTGCTTGCGCCATCGGGTGCGGAGGTCGACCTGACCGCCGCCGAGCAGGATCTGCTTATCGCCCTGCTCCGCAATCCGCAGCGCATGATCGGGCGCGAGCGGCTGCTCGAACTGTCGCGCAGCCGGATCGGCTCTTCGACCGACCGCAGCATCGACGTGCTCGTCAGCCGGCTGCGTCGGAAGCTCGGCGACAGCCGCAAGATCCGCCCGCTCATCCGGACAGTGCGCGGGATCGGCTATATGCTCGCCGCCGATGTCGTCGTGACTTAGCCCTCATGCGCCTGCGTCTTCCGGAGGCGATGGTCGGACGCATCCTGCTCGTCCTGGTTGCCGCGATCCTTCTCGAACTGCTCGGCAATCTCGCGCTTCAGAAATGGCAGGAACGCGAGCTTCTCTCAGACCAGCAAATCGGGAACATCGCCAACCGGCTTGTCGCGGCCGAAGACGTCGCATTGGCGCTCCACCCGCGCGACCGTGGCAACCGGCTGCGCGACCTTGCCGAGGGTGACCTGTCGCTCAATTGGGTGCCCCGCACCGTCATCACCGACTTCAGCGCATCGTTCGCCCAGTTACAGACCCTGCGTGGGCGCATCGTCCAGGCTGCGCCAAAGCTGGCGGCGCACGAGCTGCGATTGACGCTGATGCCATCAGCCGAACGCGGCGAACGCGACCTCGTTGGCGCGCTCCAGATTGCCGACGGCAGCTTCATCACCTTTCGCCTCAGCCCCTATCTTGATGCGCCGCCGAACCCGCGGCTGGTCATTCTCCTCCACCTGCTTCTTGTCGCCGTAGTGCTCGGCGTGGCGCTTGTCATGATCCGCGCCCTTGTTCGCCCGCTCAGCGATCTTGCCGCTGCGGCCGACCGGACGACCGGCGGCCACGCGAGCCCGATTGCGATCGACGGGCCAGCGGAGGTGCGCCGCGTCGCGACCGCCTTTTCGGCGATGCAGGATCGGCTTCTCCGCGCGATGGACGACCAGACGCAGGCGCTTGTCGCCGTATCGCATGACCTGCGCACCCCTATCCAACGCCTTCGCCTTCGCGCCGCCTTGTTGGGCGACGAGGACGCCCGCGATGCGATGAACGAGGACTTGGGGGAAATGGAGAGCTTTATAGAAAGCACCCTCTCCTATTTTCGCAGCGGCGAGGACGAATTGCCGCGGCTGATCGACGTCGCCGCACTGGTTGCGACGGCGGTCGATACAGCCACCGATCTTGGCGGCAATATCCGCTATCACGGTCCCGACGAATTTCTGGTCACCGCGCGGCCGGTGACGATCAGGCGCATTCTTGCCAATCTGATCGACAACGCGCAGCGCCATGCCGGGCTTGTCGAATTGACGCTTCGTGTGGATGGCCCGGGCCGCTTTGCGATCGAAATCGACGACGACGGCCCGGGGATTCCGCCGGATCGACGCGATGAAGCACTATTGCCGTTCCGACGGCTCGACGAAGCACGTTCGGGCGGCGGCGCGGGGATCGGGCTGGCCGCCGCGCACAAGGCCGCGGTTTTGATGGGCGGCTCGCTGACGCTCCGTGACAGCCCGCTCGGCGGCCTCGGCGTCAGCCTCTCCCTGCCCCGCGGAGAGGCATTGGCCGGCTGAATCCCGGCACCATTTGTAACAAAGTGTTGCAAGCGCGCCGTCGGCGCCACTTCCCAATTGACCCCAACCGGCGTCCGCATCAGTTGCGCCACCGATCTTTTTGCAAATCATTCGCATTATCGGGGGTACCATGACCGCTTTCAATCGCTCCACCATCCGCCTTTGCGGCGGCGCCTGTTTTGCCGCCATTGCCGCCCTGATGGCCGCCCCCGCCGCCGCGAATGTCGGCGACGAAGCGCCCGCCGGATCGGACATCGTCGTCACCGCGGCGGGTTATGAGCAGAAAATCACCGACGCCCCCGCGAGCATCACCGTGGTGACGGCCGAAGAGCTGCGCCAGCGCCCCTATATGACGCTGATCGACGCGGTCCGCGATATCGAGGGCGTCGACGTCGGCGAAACGTCGGACAAGACAGGGCAGCGCACGATCAGCATCCGCGGCATGGGCTCGGACTATACGCTGATCCTGATCGACGGCCGCCGCCAGAATAACCATGGCGACATCTATCCCAACAGCTTTGGCGGCAACCAGTTCAACCATATCCCGCCACTCGACACGATCGAACGGATCGAGGTCATCCGCGGTCCCGCCTCGACCCTCTATGGCGCCGACGCGCTCGGCGGCGTCATCAACATCATCACCAAGAAGGTGCTCGACCGCTGGACCGGCTCGGCGACCTTTGGCCGCAGCATCCAGGAGGATACCGACTTCGGCGACGACATGACGTTCGACGCGGCGGTCAGCGGGCCGATCGTCCCGGGCCTCATCGGGTTGAAGCTGCGCGGTTCCTATTACAAGCGCTACCCGTCCGAGCCCGATTTCGCGCCGGTGGTCGATCCCGCCGGCGTGTCGCACGTCCGCGGCCTGGGCTTTGGCGGCGGCGGCAAGACGGTCAGCAACACCAACCGCGCCTACGGCGGTTCGTTGACCTTCACCCCGTCGGACGACCACAGCTTCATCTTCGACATCGACTATTCGAAGCAGGTCTATGACAACACGCCGATCGTCGATCCCGACACGGGCGTGATCACCTATCCGCTGGGAACGCTCGACGGCATCGAAAGCATCTGGCGCGCCAGCGGCGGCATCGTCCAGCCGCGCGTCGGCTATACCGAGGAGCAGGTGTTCGATCGCCTGTCCTGGGCCGGCACCTATAATGGCGATTTCGGCTTCGCGCGCGCCTTCCTGTCGCTCGCCTATATCGAAACGAACAACAAAGGGCGCACCATGCCCTTCTCGGTGGCGGAACGTCAGCTCTTGCAGCAGATGTTCAGCGGCACCGGGCCCTATGCCGGTATGCCGACCGCCGAGCGCCGCGCGCTCGCCGCGAGCACCTTCCTGCCGCGCCCGCTGCGCACGCTCGAAAGCGCACAATATACGGTCGATGGCCGTATCGACATCCCGGTCGACCTGGCCGGACGGCATAACATCGTTCTCGGCGGCCAATATATCGACGGCACGCTCGACGACGGCGTCTTCGGCCTCGAGGCAGCGGTCGGCGGGATCGAAGCGGTGCAGGACCACCGCATCTGGTCGCTGTTCGCCGAGGACAACTGGACCCCGTTCGAAGGGTTCAGCATCACGGGCGGCGTCCGCTACGACAACCATAATCTCTTTGGCGGCCACTTCAGCCCGCGCCTCTATGCCAATTACACGATCACGCCGACCCTGACGATCAAGGGCGGGGTCAGCACCGGCTACAAGACGCCGAAGACCACCGACCTCTATGACGGCATTCGCGGCTTCGGCGGTCAGGGCACCAGCCCCTTCATCGGCAATCCCGACCTCAAGCCCGAAACCAGCGTCAACAGCGAGGTCGCGCTTTATTGGAACCCGACAGCGGCGAGCGGGCTCAACGTCACGCTGTTCCACAACAAGTTCAAGGACAAGATCGACACGACGATCGTCCAGCCGTGCGCGTTAACCAATTTCGTGCGCCCCTGCGCCAACCTCGGCGACTATTATGCCGTGCTCGGACTTGGCAGCACGATCAGCATCCCGTTCAACGTCGACAAGGCGCGGATCAAGGGCGCCGAAGTCGCGGGCCGCTATGAATTCTTCGACGGCCTGTCGATCCGCGCCAACTACACCTACACCGACAGCAAGCAGCAGACGGGCGCGTCCGCGGGCCAGCCGCTGACCCAGTCGGCCAAGCATATGGCGAACGCGACGCTCGACTGGCAACCGCTCGACGGCCTGTCGGCGCAGCTCTCGACCGAACATCGCTCGCGCCGCTATCGCGGCCTCGGCGTCAACGGCGAGCATCTCTATTACAAGAGCTACACGGTGCTGAACTTTGGCGCGCAATATCGGCTGAACGACCATCTGACGCTCAGTGGCCGGGTGAACAACCTGCTCAACCAGGATTTTCGTGCCTATGACGTCGACTTCGGCCAGCCGGTGAACGGTGCCTATACGCCGACCTACATCGATCACTACAACAACAAGGACAAGGCGCGCAGCTATTGGGTCAGCGTCAACGCGCGCTTCTGACCACTGCCGATACTTTCGTCGACGGCATTCGGGCCGGCAACATCAGCCGCCCCGTTGCCGATCGGCGAGGCGGGATGACAGTCTTCAGGAAGCCGTCAGGACTTCGAGTTGCCGCTGCACGCCGGGGTCGCCCTGCCACTTGACCGCGATCGAACGGACCAGACCCGCGTCACCCCAACGCTCGCGGCGCGCGGTCGCCTGATGAAGCATCTGCACAAGCCCTGCCCGGTCACCCGCGACAGAGAGCAGGAAGCTCGGCCAGGCGCGTGATCGGAGGTCTCCCGCCGCGAGGTCGGCGAGCGCCTGCTCCATCAGCACCGCATGCGCGCGGGCATCGCCTTCGTCGAGGGCCGCGCCGACCGCCTCGATTCGCCCCGCAAGTTCGGCATTCTGGCGTAGCTTGGCAAAACTCTGCTGCGCCGTAACGAAGCCCCGATAATCGCCTTTCGCAAGGTGGATGACGCTCAGGCAATCGTGGATCACCGCAAAGTCGGCATGCCGCTGTTCGAGGTCGGTCAGCGCCGCAACCGCCGCCGCTTCGTCGCCCATCGACCATTGCGCCCAGGCGAGATCGGTCTGGATCGCGACCGAACCCGGCAACAACGTGCGGGCATCGTTGAGATGCGTCAGGGCGGCCTTCCCGTCGCCATGATCGGCGAGGATGTTGCCGAACCAGAAATGGCCGTTTGCGTCGTTCGGCGCGAGGGCCAGCGCCCGTTCGAAATAGCGCTTGGCCGCACCGAAATCCCGATCCCACCAATAAGCGACGAAGCCATTGACGCGCTGGGCCGAGGCGAGCGACGGGCTGAGGCGCAGGGCATCGAGCGCGGCCGCCCGCGCCTCCGGAAAGGCGTCGGCATCGCTCCGGCTGCCGAATTCGCGCGACAGGATCAGCGCTTCGGCCAGCGCGGCATAGCCGGGCCCATAGCCAGGGTCGTCGCGCGTCACCGTGCGCAGCGTTTCGATCGCGCGCTCGATCGATCCTGCATTCCTGTCGGCGACGAGGTCGCGCGCCTCGAGAAAGCGCTGCGCCACACCGGGATCGACCGGCAGCACGGGCGCGGCGGCGATGGCGCGCGCCGACGACGCCGGTTGGGTCATCGTCCACAACCCCGCGCCAACTGCCAAAAGGAGCAAAAGCGAAGCCGCCGCCCCCGGACGCTGCCATAATGGCCGGCCGGGAGCGGCGGTCGATACCCGGTCCGCGGGCTTTGGGTCGCGTAAGCTCGCGGCCCAGGCATCGAGCTCGTCGCGCAGCGCATAGACCGTCCCCGTCTTCCCCCCCGGAAGACGGTGGACGGGCAGGCCGCGCTCGCGCGCCCAGCGAATCGCGGTGGTCCGGTCGCGTCCGAAATGAGCCCCGATCGATTTCCAGCCGTCGATGCGGGCGGCCGCGGACTTGCTGCTGGCTGTCACGGACGGACAGGTCGGACGACGAACGAAAACACGCTGAACCCACCCCTTCTGCGCTGGCGGACGCCAAGGATCGCTTGCGCGGGGGACCTATGCGATCGGACGCAAGCCTGCATCCATCATCTGTTTAGGCGTCAGGGCGCCGCTACGATGAACCGATGGGCGAACAGACAAAGGTCGGGAAAACCGGAGGTTGCCGTCTTTGCATAGATGCGGTGCAGGTGACTGCGCGCGGTCGCGCGGGCGATACCCAGTCGATCGGCGGTTCCGATCATCTCGCCATGCGTCAGCACGTCCTGCAGCACCCGCGTTTCGCCTGCGGTGAGTTCATGCGCGGCCGCGATCGCGTCATAGGCAAGACCCCAACGGCGATCGACCTCGGTTACGCTGACGGCGTGGGCGGGGCCCGGCCCCGCTCCCAGATCGCCATAGCGGTTGCGCGACAGCGAACGCGCGGCGAGCAGCAGGCGGACCTTCCGGCCATCGAAGGTGAATTCGTGCAGGATCGGTTTTCCGTCATGCGCCGCCCGTGCAAGCGCCCGCCCAAAGGCCGACCGCGCCGCGGCCTCGATCGACCCGAAGCCGGTCATTCGGCCGATTTCGGGGCCAAGGTCGAGGATGCGCCCGTCGTCCCCAAGCAACACCAGCCCGTCGCGCGCGCCCTCCGCCGCCTCGCGATACGCCGAAATGAGGTCGGCCTGTCCGATGCGGTGGCTCGACAGATAGACCGCACGCCGCAGATGCGGAACCAGCAGCCGCATCGCGTCGATATCGCCGGCATCGAAAGGCGCGGCATCGCCGGTGCGAAGGATGGCGATCGTCGCGAACATTCCGTCGCGCTTGATCAGGTTGGTCGCCATATTGTCGACGATCCGCTGCGGCGCGATATATTCACGGTAGAAGCGGCTCGCTTGTATCTCGGGCGATTGCAGCAGCGGCCAGGCCGGGCGCGGTTCGCCCTCGGCGGTTTCCATCAGCGCCGGACGCAGCGTGTCGAGCGGCGCATAGGTTTCGACATAGCTTTTGAGGAAGGCGGGGTCATTGCCATATTCGGCCTGGAACCCCGCGCCGCTGGCACCGCCCATCCAGCCGAGAAAGCCCGATTGCGCGCCGAAATGATCCACGATCCGCCGCAGCAGATCGGGAAACAGCCGCTCATCGGCGGCGGCATCATAGATGGATTCGACCGGAAACACGTGACTTGGCTATGCCGCACTGCAACAGGTCGCGCAATCCAAACCCGGTCCCCGCCGCCAGACGGAGACCGGGCCGGAGTCAGAAGGCGATCCGCAGCCCAGCCTTGATGCTGTGATCCTGTCCTGCCGACCCAATCACGCCGTCATAGCCGATGCTGGCGCTGATCCGTTCGCTCGGCCGGAAACGCCCCTCGATGGCGGCCACCCCGGCGTTGCGCGATTGGCCGGCCGCGACGACCGAAAAGGCCGGCCCGGTCGCGAAGCGCAGCCGGCTGGCGGGTTCAAGCGTGCCGAACCCGTGCTGCCACCCCGCCATGCCGGCGACCGAAAAGGCGCCCACCCGCGCGGTTTCGAACCGCATGCCAAGCGTCGAGGCGAGTGCCTTTTCCTTTTCGCCGACGCCCGTCAGCGCCGCGCTGCCGCCCGTTTCGGCAAAGCCGTCGGTCTTCGCGCGGATGGCAACAAGCTGTGCGAAAGGTTCGACATAGCCGCCGCCAAGCGCGACACGATAACCCGCCTCGGCAAAACCGTGGATCACCGATCCGTCATAAGCGCCGAGCAGCGTCTCGCCGGCCCCCGGAAAGGCGGTAAAGCGGTCGGTGTCGATGTCGTAACTCGCATAGCCGCCGCCGGCCTTCAGCGAGAGCGCGCCGAAGCTGCCGCCCGCATAGCCGAGGATGTGGAAGCTCTTGAGCTTCGCATCGCTGGCGCGCGCCGCAAGGGTCAGGTCGGTTTCGAGATAGGCCCCGGCGACGCCGAGCACCGCCTTGTCCCCTACCCCGAAATCGGCACCGAGCACCCCGCCGATCGTATCGCGGTCGAGGTCGGCGGTACCGCCCCTTCCGTCGTTCTTGCCCCAGTTGCCGAAGAGCTGGCCCCACACCGCGCCGCCCTGCGGCTCGCGCAGCCGCTCAAGCACCGCGTTGCGCGGCAGGCGCGTGTCCTCGACCATCGCGGTCCTGACGGCGGGATGCACCTCGCCCGACAGCCCGTCGAACGCCGCCTGTGCGGCGGCATCGGTCGATAGCAACAGCGCCGCTGCAGCAAGCGGATCGCTGGCCGCCTGCCCGTCGAGCGCAGAACCGACCGCAATCTGGTTGGGCGTCAACCCCGCCGCGGCGAACGCGCGCAGACGCGCCAGTTCGATGAAGATCGTCGTCGGCGTATTGCCCTGACGATAGCCGAGGAAGGCCGAAAGAAAGGCGTCGTCGAAAGTGAAGCTGCCCGTCACGCCGCCCGCCGATTCCAACACCGTGTATCGGGTGCCGATCACGAGCGGTTGCGGATTGCTGACCTGCAACCGCGCGCCCGCTTCGATCGTGGTCGCACCATCGGCGACGAAGCGGTCCGATCCCGTCCCGCCCGCATCGACCGCCAGCACCGATCCGGCGGCGAAGCTCGCATCGCCGGTCGTCTGCACGACATCGCCGAAGCCGCCGTCGATCATGATGATCGTCCCGCTGTTCGCCAGCGTTTCGAGCCCCGAATAGGTCGTCGTCTCGGCGGTCGCCGCCGACACGCCGCCGATCAGCCGGCCGCCCGCAACATTGTTGAGTATGTCGTCGGCGCCGCCGAAGACATTGACCCCGCCGATGCTATTCCATGTCCCCGCATTGGTGAAGCGATGGCTGGCCTCGATATCGGGAACCTCGGCGATGACGAAGCCCGCGCGCGCCGCGCGACCGAGGGCGCCTTCACCCGGATCCTCGGGCTCGGGCTCGGGTTCCGGCTCAGGTTCGGGCGCAACAATCCCCGCGTCGAGCCGAACCGTGCCAAGCAATGTCCCATTATTGAGAATCTCCACCGGACCGCCCGAAGCCTGAATGGCGAGATCCGCCGAAGCCCCGCTACGATTGCGGATGGTGCCTTCGTTGGTCAGGGCGAATCCCTGCCCGCTTTCGGTGCCGGCGTCGATCGCCGCGATCCCGCCTTCTACGGTGCCGCGCGTGACCAGCGTCGCGCCGCCGGCTGTGACTGCGTCGAGCGCCGCGATACGCAGCAGTTGCGGCCCTCCGCCGCCACCGCCGCCAAGACCGCGCGTCACGATCGATACGCCATACTCCCCGCCCGCGGCATTGTTGACGTCGAGCGACAGGCTGCCCGTCGCATCGGCAGATGTCGTCGCACGAACGCCATTGGTGTCGCCGGTTGCAGTCCCGCGTACCAGCAGCACCGCCTCGCCCGGTCCGCCAAAGCTCATCGTCAGGCCGTTACGTGCTCCCGTGCTGTTGGTCGCGTCGATGCGGATCGCACCCGAACTGGAGACGAACAATCCGTCGCTGCCGGTGCCGGTCAGCGTACCGGTCGAGGTGAAATCGATGCTCCCCTCGCTGCCCGATGTGCTCATGACGACGCCGTTGATCCCGGTCACGTCGACGACATCGGCATCGACCGCGCCGCGTCCGAAGATAATGAGGCCGGTGCCACCGGTACCTGTCAGTTCGCCCGTGGCTTCGAGCGCGATATCGCCCGCACCGAGCGCGGTCAGGGTGACGCCGTTGCTCCCTCCGGTCACCGCGTTCACCGCGACATTGACATCGCCGACACCGTTGCTCGCCAGTTCGACGCGCACGCCATTGTCGCCCGCAACGACCGGCCCGGCTATCGCCAGGTCGACCGGACCATTGCCTTGCGCGGTGACGATAACGCCGTCGGTCGCGCCGGTAACGGCGGCCAGATTGGCGCTGATCGCCCCCGCAGTCGAGCTGGAAAGTATCTCGACGCCGCGCCCTTCGCGCCCTTCGACGCGGCCCGTCGCGGTCAGCGTCGCCGCCCCCTGCCCGAGGTTGCGGATCAATATGCCGGCGCGCCCTTCGACGCCCGCAACATTCGCCATCACATCACCCGCGCTCCCCCCGGTGACGATGTTCAGGCCGTTGCCGCTGATTGCGCTTTCCTGCGGCCGGGTATTGTTGCTGAGCACTTGGCCCTCGGCAGTAATGATCGTCTGCCCTCGACCAATATTGCTGACCGAGATCGCGCTCGCCCCTGCGGTGACAGCGCCGCGCGTCGTGACGATCAGATCCTGCGCCGTCGCGCCATTTCCTGCCGAGACGCCCTGCCGGCTGGCGACATCAACCGCGCCGTTTACCGTGATATCGGTCGATCCGCCGCCCAGATTGCTGACATTGATCCCGCCGCCGACGCCCGCAACATTGTTCGCCGCGATCACGATATCGCCGCCAGCCCCCTGCACGCTGTTGAAGCCGACGATCGCAAAACCTTCGCTGCCGGTCGCGCTAGCCGTGCCGGTCGAAGTGATTCGGATGGCGCCCGTGCCGCCGCGATTTTCGACGGCAATGCCCGATGTACCGCCGGCGACATTGTTCGAGATTACCTCGGAATCGCCGCCGCTGCCGGCCAGTGCGACAATGGTGATGCCAGTTTGCGCGCCGGTGACAGTGCCCGTCGCCTCGACGAGCACACCACCGGTGCCCAGATTATTTGTGATGATCCCCGCGCGGCCACCGCCAGTCACGTCTCCGGCGGTGCGGATCTCGACGCGCGATGCGCCGCCGCCATTGCCGACCGCGATCCCGTCGCGTCCGCGGCCAATAATGGTCGAGGCATTGGCGTCATTATAGATGAGCGATCCCGCACCCGATATGAGCAGCCCGTTGTCGGGGCTGTCGATCCCGAAGCCCGGCGTCGTGGTCACCGTGACCGCGCCGGCGCCATTGTTGACGCTTTGCTCGCTGCTATTGTCACCCGAACAAATCGTGGTCCCGTCTGGCTGGTCAGCGCATTGGGCCGAGGCCGGGGTGGTGAACGAAAGCGCGACTATGGCGGTTGCGCCAAGCAACCCGGCGCGATGCCGGCGCGCAGCGGAAAATGATTTGGTCATCGATCGTACCTCAAGGCTGGAAGGGTAGATGCGACCGGTTCCCGAACGCATGCCGCGCCCCTCCCGATCGCCATCCTTCCTGCCGGTCCCGGCCCCCGGGGACCAAGTTGCAAGCTGTTGCATTTAGTGGTTTTCGATAGCTCGCAGCGATTTTCGAGACTGCGCAAGACGATGCCGAGATAAGTGATATGGACGTGCCAGGCGTGACGACGATCGAGGACCGCGAAATCGTCCTCGTCGATGTCGCCTGACAATGACCGGAGCGCTACCCGACGGGCGGCGCTTGCTTTGGAGAGAATGACGATGATCCGTTTCAGGGACCGCGGCGCGCGCGGCCGCCATCAGGGCGGGCAGATCGACGCCCATCACAGCTTTTCCTTCGCCGATTACAACGATCCCAAACATATAGGTTTCCGCGCGCTCAGAGTGCTCAACGAGGACAGGGTCGTCCCCGGCGCCGGCCTGCCCGAGCATGGTCATGAGGATATGGAGATTGTCACGATCGTGCTGAAAGGTGCCGTCGAGCATCGCGACGACCTCGGCAACAGCGCCATCATCCGCGCGGGCGAGGTCCAGCGGATGAGCGCCGGGACCGGTATCCGCCACAGCGAACGCAATCCGAGCTCCGACGAACGCACCCACCTGCTCCAGATATGGATCATCCCCGCCGAATTCGGCGGGCCGCCATCCTATGAGCAGAAGTCCTTCGCCGCCGGAGATCGAAATCGCTGGATCACGATCGCGAGCGGCGATGGTCGCGACGCATCGCTGACGCTGCGCCAGGACGCTATGATGGCGATCGCACGGCTCGACGACGGTGCCCAGATCGAACGAGAACTCGACCCGCACCGCGGATATTGGATTCAGCTTGTCGAGGGAATCGTCATCCTGAACGGGACGGAAATGCGGGCCGGCGATGGCGCGGCGATGACAGAGGAAATAAGCCTGGTCATCAGGGCCGATACCGAAGCCGAAATTCTGCTTATGGATTTGCCGTGAACCGGGGCCCCGCTGGCCTTCTGGAAGCTGCCGGCCCTAGGGCCGAAAGCTTCGAACGCGCGTGGCCCCGGGCATAGAGGCTCGAAGACTTCACCCGCTTGCTATTGCTTCAAACCCGGAACTCGCATCTCCAGCATGGCCCGGCCCTTGCGGCTGATGCCCCACAATATGCCGGGCCGGCTTTCGTCCCAGTCGATCGCCTGTCCTTCGGCCTCCATCGGGACGGTTGCGACGTGGTCGAGCGTCGCGCCACCCTTTGGCAGCCGGGTGACGTAAAGCTCGGGAAGGTCGTGCCCCGACAGCCACAGATTGCCGTCGGGTCCGAACCCGCCGCCCGAGATACTCATCGGCGCGATCCGCTCGAGGATCGTCGCGGGCAACGCCCAGCTTTCGGTGCGCCGCCATTCGGGATCGAATTTGACCAGCGTGGTGTGACGGTGGTCGCGGGGCGCTTCGCCGCCCTTGTTGTCGTAATTGGCGAACATGCCCCACCAATGGCCGTCGTGCCAGTCGACCCAGGTCAGCGAGCCGGTGCCTTGCCCCAACGACACCGTGCGCTTGTGCGCCAGCGTCACCGGATCGAAGATCTCGACCGAGCTCGCGTGCGGCACGGCGGGAAAGTTCGATGCCGCGCATACCAGCTCGCCTTTGAGCAGCGCGCAACTGTTGATGTGCGGGTAGCGCGCGGGCTCACCCTCCCACATATTCAAACGTTCGCCGGTTTTGCGGTCGTAGCGCGCGATCGTCCAGTTCGCGACGGCATAGATGCCCGCCGGGCCGGCCGCCACGCCCTGCCGCGCTTCGGCGGCAGGAATGCGGCGGACGGTCTCGGCAGCCTCACCCTGCGGAACCGCAGGGGAAGGCGCCGTGGCGGTCGATGCGAGAAGCAGCAGCAGGCCGAGCATCAGAAATTCGCCGCCACGCCGAACCAGAAGGTCCGGCCATATTCGGCCGATTCCTGGAGATAGGCCTGCCCCGGCCCGACGAGTTCGCGGCGGCCCTTGTTGGTCAGATTCTGGCCCTCGGCATAGAGCGTGAAGTTCGGGGTCAGGCGGAAGTTGATGTTCGCGTCGAGCGTCCCGCGGCTTTTCCAATATTGATCGGCGTTCGGGATGGTGTCGTTGATCGTTTCGAGGAAGCCGCCGATATAATTATAGGACAGCCGCGCCTCGAACTTGTCCTTCTGATAATAGACCGACGCATTCCAGACCGTGTCGGGCTGAAGGAACAGGCCGGTAACGCGGGGGCCGACGCTCGTCAGGAAGGTGAATTTCGTGTCGAGGAAGGTCGCGTTCGCGCTGACGCCAAGGCCGTCGAACGGATCGGGCAGGAAGGTCAGCGCCTGCTGCAGGTTGAGTTCCAGCCCCTGGATCGTTGCGCTTTCGGCGTTGCGCGGTTCGGACACCAGCACATCCTCGACCCCGCGGCCCACATCGATCCGCTCGACGTTGGACAGGGTGAAGATCTCGTTCTTGATCTTCTTGTGGAAGAGCGCGGCCGAAATTACGCCGTCCTTCGGATAGAATTCGAACGACAGGTCGAAACCGCGACTCTCGCGCGGCTTAAGTCCGGGGTTGCCGCGCGACAGCGTCGGCTGGCTGCCATCGAAGCTGAGCGTCTCAGTCGCGGCGATCGAGCCATAGTCGGGGCGACCGATCGTGTTGGTATAAGCTCCGCGCACGACGAAACGATCGGCGACATCCCAGCGGATATGAAAGCTGGGCAACCAATTGTCATAGCTGCCGTCGGTCGTGATCTCGGTCAGCGTCGAACCGACCGCACGGAAGGCGTTGGACGAGATATCGGTGCGTTCATAGCGCAGCCCGCCGAGCAACGTGACATTGCCGATGCGCGTGCTGCCCTGAAGATAGGCGGCATAGACATCTTCGCTGACATCGTATGTCCCCGCGGCCGAGGCGACCGTCGTCGTGAAGCTGCCCTTGTTCGCTTCGTAAAAAGCGGGGAAGGCGCCGGCATCGATGCGGATCGGGATATAGAACTGGCCCTGGATCGGCTTGGTCGGGCCGTCGGTGACGACCTCGTCCAGCGCGTAGTCGAAGCCGCTCGCCGCCTTATAGTCGGTGCGAGGGTTGCTGTTCTCGCGATCGGTCAGACGGATGACACCACCCGTCTTGATCTTGAAGCCGCCGTCGTAGCTGTCGTCGCCCCAGGTCAAATTAAGGCGGAACTGGCCGCTCTTCTCCAGCGACTTCTGAAGGTCGCTGCGCTGCTGCTGGAGGTAGAAGTTCGCCGGATCGACGGCAGCTGCCGCATTGGTCGGGGTGAACACCGGATAGAAGTCCGACGTATCGTAATGGAAGGCGTAACGCGCAGCAACGGCGTCGCGAGTGCGGAATTCGATGCTTTCGTTGGGGACGCGGAGGCGGCCGAGCGAGAAGACCGCGTCGCCGTCGACCTTGAGCTTTTCGCCGGCATCCCAGTCGAATGCGGTGCGGCCGAGCGCGACGAGGCGCTTGGTGATCGGCTGGTTGAGCTGGACAATGATGCGGCCGCGCGCGAAATCGCCGCTGGTCGGCGTCTGGTTCGCAACATTGCCGAGCGGTTCGATGCGATATTCGATCCGCTCTTCATCATCCTCGGTGCGCGCGACGACGCCCGAAAGCTCCCAGCGGAAACGGTCCGACGGGCGCCATTCGAGCTTCACATTGCCGCCGGTGCGCTGTTTGGTGTTGTTGTACCAGAACAGGCGGTGCTGCGTCGGAACCTGAATGCCGTTACCTGTTGGATCGCCCGAATTCACCGCCGTTCCGCCCGCCGTATATTCGCGCACCGAGGGGCTTGCGACTTCGATCTGCGGGATGTCGTAGTCGAGCTGTTCCTGGCTGGCGCCGATGACGATGCCCCATTCGTCATTCGCGCCAAAGGTCGTGCCGGCGGCAAAGGCCACGCGATATGACGGCTTGCTGTTCCGCACGTCGCCATTCTGTTCATAGACGCCGTAGGAGGCGACGCCGTTGAAAAAGGCGCGCTTCGCATCGAAGGCGCTGCGCGTCGCGATGTTGATGATGCCGCCGATGGCATTGGCGTCATTTTCGGGGGTCACCGTCTTGATGACCTCGATCCGCGCCGCCATCACCGAGGGAATGATGTCGAGCGGCACCGTGCGGCCCGTCGAGTCCACGCCCGACACCAGCGCGCCGTCGACGGTCGTGCGGTTATAGGTCGACTGCAGGCCGCGGAGCACGGGGAAGCGCGGTTCGCCCTGATCTTCCTGTACCGACAGGCCCGGAATGCGGCGCAGCGCGGCAGCCGTATTATGGTCCGGCAGCTTGCCAATATCGTCCGACGAGATCGCATCCATCACGATGAAAGCATCGCGCTTTTCTGCCGTCGCCTCATATTGCGCGCGGCGCTGGCCGGTCACGACGATGGAATCGCCGTCCATGCCTGCTTCGGTTTCGAGCGCGGGATCGGCCGACGTTTCGGACTGCGCGAGGGCCGGCGTGGAGATCAGGACCACCGAGCACAGCAAAGCGGCCCGGAAATTCGGGAGAGACGATTTCATTTTTTGCGATTCCCCAATGAGGTGTTGTTATCGGGGCGGCGAATAGGAACGCGCCGCGTCAGCGGCATGACGCGACCATTTCCATTTGATGAAGAAAACATAGCGGATTGATGACAAGGGCGCGCGCATCGCGGCAAAGGCACTGTGACCTTCACGCCACAGTGCGCCGCTATTCGTATCCCCCTCTCATCCTAACCCTGTTCAGGAGCGTTGCAGCTGAGGTCGTCGGGCCCGGTCCGGGGACCGCTCGCATATGCCTGAAAAATAACAGGAGGAGAGGATCATGACCAAATTCGAGATTTTTGCCCGGTCAGGGACGGCCGGCATCGCGATCGCGGCGGCTATGGTGGGGGCTTCACCCGGCAACGCGCAGCAATCGGCGCAAATCCCGCAGGATAGCGCTGCGGAAACGTCCGGCGAAACCATCGTCGTTACCGGATCGCGCATCCGCCGCGACCCGCTCGACCAAGACGCGCCCATCGCGCATATCGGTCAGGAAGATATTGCGAAAACCGGCCTCAATTCGGTCAACGACGTCCTCCAGCGCCTTCCGAGTTCGGGCGGCGGGCTCAACAGCAAGTTCAACAACAGCGGCAACCTCGGCAACCCGCCCGACGGCGGCGGCGTCGGCGCGGGCGCGGCCGAAATCGACCTCCGATATCTGGGCTCGCGCCGCGTGCTCGTTCTCGTCGACGGCATCCGTTATGTGAACGGCGCGTCGGCAAGCGGCGTACCCGGCTCCACCGACCTCAACTCGATCCCCGAAAGCGCGATCGAGCGGATCGAAGTGCTGCAGGACGGCGCCTCGGCGATTTATGGTTCCGACGCGATCGCGGGGGTCGTCAACATCATCACCAAGCGCAGCCAAGAGGGCCTCCGCGCCAGCGCGCAGGTTGGTGGCTATGGCCAGGGCGACGGCTTCACCAAAAGCGCGCAGGTCAGCTGGGGCAACGGTCGAGGCCCGACGCAGATCGTCGTCGGCGCCAACTATGTCGAGCAAGACGGGGTTCTCGCGGGCAGCCGCGCAATCTCGCGCTTCCCTGCCCCCTATTCGGACACCTGCCTCGACGGCGGCTGCTCGGGCTTTGTCCCGCTTGGCCGGTTCGCGGTGTTCGGCAACGACCTGACGCTGCGCGGTCCGGTGATCGGCCGCACACCGGTCTATAATCCCGGCAATCCAACCGATCCGGCGAGCGATTTCAAGGCGTTTGGCGACGCCGACCGCTTCAATTTCGGCCCATTCAACTATCTGCAGATTCCGGTCGAACGTTATGGCGCCTTCGTCAACGCACGGCAGGAACTCGGCGACAGCATCAATTTTTCGGTCCGCGGGATCTGGAACCAGCGCAAGTCGAAGAACCAGGCCGCGCCCCTGCCCTTCGGCTTCGGCGTTGCCGCAGGGCTGACGCCGGTGCTCGACGCGATCACCGTCGATGCGACCAACCCGTTCAACCCGTTCGGCGTGACGCTCGATGCGAGCAACACCGATTTCGTCTATCGCCGCTTCGTCGAGGGCGGCCCGCGCCGGTTCAACCAGACGGTGACCACGATCTACGGCGTTGCGACGCTCGACGGCAGCTTCGATGTCGGCGGCGGCAAATGGTATTGGGACGTCAATGCCGCCTATGGCCGGAACAAGGCGAAGCAGACGATGTATGGCAATATCAATTCGGATCGCCTGCGCCGCGCGCTCGGCCCGGTCGCCGACTGCACCGGCGAATGCGTACCGTTCAACATCTTCGGCGGGGTCGGGTCGATCACCCAGCCGATGCTCGACTATGTGATGTTCAATCAGCGCGACCGCAGCCGCCAGTCGACGTTCAGTGCCTCGGCCAATGTCACCGGCAGCCTGTTCGACCTGCCGGGCGGGCCGCTCGGGGTCGCGATCGGGGTCGAATATCGCAAGCTGAAAGGCAGCTTCGACCCAGACCCGATCGTCGCGGCGGGCTTCAGCTCGGACATTCCGGCGCTGCCGACACGCGGCAGCTATAATGTCAAGGAAGCCTATGCCGAACTCAGCGCACCGATCCTCGCCGATACGCCCTTCTTCGACCTGCTCGAACTGACCGGCGCGGTGCGCTGGTCGGATTATTCGACTTCGGGTTCGACGACGACGCTGAAAGGCGGCGTCAACTGGAAGCCGGTGCAGGATATCCGTCTCCGCGCGTCTTATGCCGAAGGCTTCCGCGCACCGTCGATCGGTGAATTGTTCGGCACCCAGTCGCGCTTCGACCAGTCGATCAACGATCCCTGCTCGACCTCGACCACCGCAGGGCAAAACTGGAACAACAATACGACCGTGCGCGCCAATTGCATCGCGCAAGGCGTTCCCGCGGCGGGCTATGCTCAGGCCAATCCCCAGATCTCGGTACTCGTCGGCGGCAATCAGGACCTCGCCCCCGAAAGCTCGCGTAGCTGGATCTTCGGCGGCGTCTATAGTCCGGGCTTTGTCCCCGGCCTGTCGCTCGAGGCCAATTATTACGACATCAAGATCAAGGGTGCGATCCAGGCGGTGAATGCCGAAATCACGCTGGCGCAGTGCGTGGGTCAGGCCGATGCAGACGCCTGCGCACTCGTCACCCGCGCACCGGGCGGCCAGCTTACCTTTGTCGAGGGGCTGCTCCAGAATATCGCCGGGATCCGGACCAAGGGCATCGACCTCAATCTGACGTACCGGACGCAGGAGACCTCGGCCGGCCGGTTCGGCTTTACCTGGAACAACACGATCCTGACGAAATATGATGTGATCGTGCCGACCGCGGATGGCCGCCTCGTCGTCAGCCGCGAGGGAACCGAGCAGGGCAGCCCCAGCCAGACCTTCCCCAAATGGAAGTCGGTCGGCATCCTCGACTGGGACGGCAAATCGATCGGCGCGACGCTGACCGGCCGTTACGTCTCGGCAATCCGCGAGCCCCTTGCCGACGACAACCGGATGAAAGCGCGCTTCTATACCGATTTCCAGCTGCGCTGGTTTCCGGAGGACGAGCCCGATGCGTTCGGTTTTGCGCTGGGCGTGAACAATCTGTTCAACGTCAAGGCGCCGGGCTGCATCAGCTGCGACCTCAACAATTTCGATCCGACCGCTTACGATCTTCCCGGTCGCTATTATTACGTTCGCGCCAGCTTCAAAATGTAGCGCGAGCTTTGGCCCACGCATGTCGCCGCGCGTCCCGGACGTGGCGACATGCAAGCCGGCCGTGTCCGAAACAAGCGAGCGGCTTGCGCCTGCTCAATCGATTGTCGATGTGAGAGAAACCCTTCACTCCCACCTCTCAAATCAGGGGAGGAAGGAAATGGCGCACCCGGAACGATTCGAACGTCCGACCCTCAGATTCGTAGTCTGATGCTCTATCCAGCTGAGCTACGGGTGCGTGGAGAGGCGCCTTTAAGACCCGTTTGGCGGGGGCGCAACCCCCTATTTCGGATTTGTGACCGTCCGGCACGACGATTGGCGCCGGACTGCATCGAGGGCACCGATTTCCGTGGGGTCTTTCAGCAGAAGACGGATCAGCGCGATCCCGCGATCGTGATTCGTGCGGACGATTTCGGCGCCCGCAGGGACAGCCTGCCCGTCGCGCGCAACGATGATTCGATAGGGCTTCCCGCCTGCCTCGACATCGTTGCGGACAAAAATGACGTCGGTCGCCGCGTCGAACAGGCTGAGCGAACTGTAGCGCCCCGGCACCGGTGCGACATCTATGGCAACCGGCCCGTTCGCCAAATCATAGGGACAGCTTGAATAGGCAAGGTCGGGACTGGGCCGCACAACGGGCTGACGCTCGGGCGTGGCGAGATTGCCGTAGGACATCGCGTTGATCCCGCCCTGCCCCAACCGGTCCATCGCGACGTTCATCAATCCATAGGGAAGATAAGCGATCACGGCCCATGCCGTCGCCGCGGCGACGATCAAGCCGAAAATTGCGGGACCGAGCCAAGTGCGCATCTCAGCAACCCTCCTTCACGAAGAGCGGTAGCGCAGCCTTCGCCGGATCGGCGCGGAACGCCTTGCCGGGATTATACATGCGCAGCGTCAACTGAAACGGACGTCCCTTTATACCGGGTAGCCACGCGGCGCCCGCGGGCTTGTCGGGCGATATCGTGACGCGCCACTCACCCTTGGCATCGAGCGCGACATTGGCGCCGTTGACCGACCATATGCGGCCCGGATTATCGACGAGATAGCCCTTGTCGTCATAGACCGTCACGCTCCACCAGCGCGCGTCGAGCGGCTTACCCGACAGGCTGTAACGGCAATTGCCGTCGAGCGGTGCCCCGGCGGCATCGCTTTTCGCCATCCAGTAGATGGTTTCCTTCGCGGGCAGCGCGAGCAGGCCGGAGCGCGCAACCATCGCGCGCGTCAGCGGGTCGGTCGCCTTGGTGCCGTAGCCGAGCGAAGTCGTCCACGGGCCGTTCCGGATCCCGCCGTCGCCTAGCCCTCCATTGGTCAGCGCCCAAGCGCCGCCGAGCCCCACCGCCAATCCGCCCACCAGAGTGATCGCATAGCGGTGCCAGCTCTTCATCGCGCCCTATCCCCTCTTCAACGCCGCCTGAGCTGCCGCCAAGCGTGCGATCGGCACACGGTAGGGCGAGGCGCTGACATAGTCGAGGCCGGTTTTCTCACAGAAGTGAATGCTCGGCGCGTCGCCCCCATGCTCGCCGCAGATGCCGAGCTTGACGTCAGGACGCGTCCCCCGCCCGCGATCCGCCGCGATCTCGATCAATTGCCCCACGCCCTCGACATCGAGGCTGACGAACGGGTCGGTCAGGAAGATTCCCTTGTCGACATATTGCGTCAGGAAGCGGCCGGCATCGTCGCGGCTGATCCCGATCGTCGTCTGGGTGAGGTCGTTGGTGCCGAAGCTGAAAAATTCGGCGGTTTCGGCAATTTCGCCCGCCATCAGCGCGGCGCGTGGCAGTTCGATCATCGTGCCGACGAGATAGGCGATCTCGCGACCCTTTTCGGCGAACACCGCCTTCGCTTGCGCATCGACGACCGCCTTCATCAGGTCGAACTCGCGCCGCGTCGCGACGAGCGGGATCATCACCTCGGGAATCGGCGCCGCGCCGGTTTCGGCAGCAACGTCGCACGCGGCCTCGAAGATCGCACGCGCCTGCATCTCATAGATTTCGGGATAGGTGACGCCGAGGCGGCAACCGCGATGGCCGAGCATCGGGTTGAATTCGTGAAGCTCGTTCGCGCGCGCCTTCAGCGCCTCGATCCCGACGCCCGCGGCGGCGGCGACATCGGCGAAATCCTCCTCGCGCGTCGGCAGAAATTCATGCAGCGGCGGATCGAGCAGGCGGATGGTGACGGGAAGCCCGGCCATCACACCGAAGATCGCGGCAAAATCGCCGCGCTGTTCGGGGAGCAGCTTGGCAAGCGCGGCGCGGCGGCCGTCCTCGCTGTCGGCAAGGATCATCTCGCGCACCGCGGTGATGCGCGCGGCGTCGAAGAACATATGTTCGGTGCGGCAGAGCCCGATACCCTCAGCACCGAAGTCACGCGCGACCTGCGCATCCTGGGGGGTTTCGGCGTTGGTACGCACCTTCATGCGGCGCACCTTGTCGGCCCAGCCCATCAGCGTACCGAAGTCACCAACGAGTTCGGGCAGCAAGGTCGGAACCTCGCCCGCCATCACTTCGCCGGTCGAACCGTCGAGCGTCAATATGTCGCCTTCGCGGAGTTCACGCCCGCCAACGCGCAGCACGCGCGCGCTGCCGTCGATCGAAAGGCCGCCCGCGCCCGAGACACAGGGACGCCCCATGCCGCGCGCGACGACTGCCGCGTGGCTCGTCATCCCGCCGCGCGCGGTCAGGATGCCCTTTGCGGCGTGCATACCGTGGATATCTTCGGGCGAGGTCTCGACGCGAACCAGGATCACCGCTTCGCCCATCGCTGCCGCTTTTTCGGCGCTGTCGGCATCGAACATGATCTTGCCCGATGCCGCGCCGGGGCTGGCGGGCAGCCCCTTGGTCAGCACGTCGCGCGGCGCCTTCGGATCGAGCGTCGGGTGGAGAAGCTGGTCGAGTGCGCCCGGATCGACACGGCCGACGGCTTCCTCTTCGGAAATAAGCCCTTCCGCCGCCATATCGACGGCGATCTTGAGCGCCGCTTTCGCAGTGCGCTTGCCGCTGCGTGTCTGGAGCATCCAGAGCGTCCCGCGTTCGACGGTGAACTCGATGTCCTGCATGTCGCGATAATGGGTTTCGAGCGTGTCGAAGACGCGGCCGAGTTCTGTGAACGTCTCGGGCATCGCCTCTTCCATCGACGCCGGCTTGGCGCCCGCCTTTTCGCGTGCAATCTTGGTGAGATATTGCGGGGTCCGAATGCCGGCGACGACATCTTCACCCTGCGCATTGATCAGCCATTCACCGTACCATGCGCGCTCGCCGGTCGCGGGATCGCGCGTGAACGCCACGCCCGTGGCCGAGGTGTCGCCCATATTGCCGAACACCATCGCCTGCACATTGACCGCGGTGCCCCATTCGCCGGGGATCGAGTTCAGCCGCCGATAGACTTTCGCACGGTCGCTTTCCCAGCTCGCGAACACGGCGCCGACCGCGCCCCAAAGCTGGTCGCCCGGCTCCTGCGGGAAGGGCGCGCCGGTCTCGCGCTCGACGATCGCCTGATATTCCTTGACCAGCGCCTGCCAGTCTTCGGCCGACATCTCGGTATCAAGATAGAAACCTTTGTCTTCCTTGGCGATTTCCAACGCCTCTTCAAACTCGGCGTGGTCGAGGCCCATCACGACATCGGCGTACATCTGGACGAAGCGGCGATAGCTGTCCCACGCGAAACGCGGGTCGCCCGACGCTTCGGACAGGCCGACGACGGTCTGGTCGTTGAGCCCGAGGTTGAGGACGGTGTCCATCATCCCGGGCATCGAGACGCGCGCGCCCGAACGGACCGAGACGAGCAGCGGATCGGCGGCGTCGCCGAATGTCTTGCCGGTAATCCCCTCGATATGCGCGATGCCCGCGGCGACATCGTCGACCAGCCCGGCCGGGAACTGTTCGCCATTGGCGTAATAAGCGGTGCAGACGTCGGTGGTGATCGTAAAGCCCGGGGGCACCGGCAGGCCGATCGAGGCCATTTCGGCAAGGTTCGACCCCTTGCCGCCCAGCAATTCCTTCGAGCGCTCGGCCGTCGTGGCCGCGCCGCCGAACAAATGCACCATCTTCGTCATCATATGCTCCTGCTGCCCCGGGGAGGAGGTTGCGGCTGGATAGGGTGGAGAGTTGTTATCGTCGATTCAGTTTTACTTCGTTCGCTGCAAAGCTGCCGTAACGTCAGCCCTCGATCTTCGAGAAATCGGCGACGCCATGCACCGCGCCGGTAAATCGGGCGAGCAGGCCGAGGCGCCAGGCGCGGATCATTTCGTCGGGATCGTTGACCATCACGCCGTCGAAAAAGCCGTCAATTGGCGCGCGCAGGCTGGCAAGCGCGGCCATCGCATCGGTGAAGCGTTCTTCGGCAACGGCGGCAGAGGCCGCGGGTTCGGCCGCATCGAGCGCGGCGAGTAGCTTGGCGTCGGCATCGGTCGGAGGCGTCGCGGCGTCGCTGCCGCTCACCTCGCCCGCCTGCTTCAGGATATTCGCCGCGCGCTTGTAGCCCGCAAGCAGATTGGCGCCATCCTCGGTCCCCATGAAGGCTTGCAATGCCTTCACGCGGGCGAGCAGGCGAACGAGGTCGTCCTCGCCGCCGAGCGCGAACACGGCGTCGATCAGGTCGTGACGGACGCCGGCTTCGCGCTGCTGGACCTTGAGGCGGTCAGCGAAGAAGTCGAGCAGATCTCCCTCTGCTACGGCAAAACGCAGACCATTCTCCGTCAGGGTGCGGATGACTCCAAGCGCAGCTCGGCGCAGCGCAAAGGGGTCCTTGGAACCCGTCGGTTTTTCGTTGATCGCGAAGAAGCTACGGAGTGTATCCAGCTTGTCTGCCAGTGCCACTGCCACCGTCACCGGCGCAGTCGGGACATCGTCGCCCTGCCCGACCGGCTTGTAATGATCGCGGATCGCGTCGGCGACCGCATCGGGCAGACCTTCGGCGCGGGCGTAATAGCCGCCCATCAGGCCCTGCAGTTCGGGGAATTCGCCGACCATTTCGGTGACGAGGTCGGCCTTCGCCAGCTCCGCCGCCTGCCGCGCGAGCGCGGGGTCGCAATTCGGGACGATACCTTCGCTCGCCAGCCATTCGGCGAGCTTCGCGACGCGCTCGACCTTGTCGGCGACGGTGCCGAGCTTTTCGTGGAAGGTGATGTTCGCGAGCTTTTCCGCGTGCTGCGCGAGCGTCTTTTTCTGGTCCTGCTCCCAGAAGAAACGCGCATCCGAAAGCCGCGCCGCCAGCACCTTGCGGTTGCCCGCGACGATCTCGGCGCCGCCGTCGACCGCATCGATGTTCGCGGTGCAGACGAAGCCGTTGGCGAGCTTGCCGCCCTCGCCGTTCACGACGAAATATTTCTGGTTCACGCGCGCGGTGAGCTGGATGACCTCAGGCGGTACTTCGAGGAAGGCGGTGTCGAAACGGCCGAGCAGCGGCACCGGCCATTCGGTGAGGCCGGCATTCTCGATCACCAGCCCCTCGTCCTCGACGAGCGCCAGGCCTGCGTCGGCCGCGGCCTTGGCGGCGCCGTCGCGGATGATAGCCTGACGTTCCTCATGGTCGACGATGACGTGGCAGGCGCGGAGCTTCTCGGCATAGTCCGATGCCGAGCCGATCGTGATCTCGCCCGGGCAGTGGAAGCGGTGGCCGCGCGTCGTGAAACCGGCGGAAATCCCGCTAACTTCACACTGAATGAGCTCTTCGCCGAAGATCGCGACGATGCCCGACAGCGGGCGCACCCAGCGCAGGCTTTCGCTGCTTGCGCTGGCCTTGCCCCAGCGCATCGACTTGGGCCAGGCGAAGGCGCGGACGATCGCGGGGATCACCTCGGCCAGCACCTCGGCGGTTGCCCGGCCGGGCTTGTCGATCACGGCGAAATACACGCCGTCGCGGTCTTCGAGCTGATCCTGCATCAACCCGGTCTTGCGAAGGAAGCCTTCGAGCGCCTGCGGCGGCGCGCTGCTGCGCGGGCCTTTGAGTTCCTCGCTGACCGCGGCGGTCGCTTGCGGAAGGCCTTTCGCGATCAGCGCGAGGCGGCGCGGCGTCGACCAGATGGTGAGGTCGTCCGCTTCGAGACCCGCGGCGCTCAGTTGCGCGCGGAACAGTTTATCGAGTTCGGCGCGCGCGCCGGCCTGCATCCGCGCCGGGATTTCCTCGCTGCGCAGTTCGAGAAGAAAATCGGTCACAGTGTCCACCCCGGATATTTTTCGGTCCAGCGGTCGGACTGGCTGTCGATCCACGCCTTGCAGCTGCCCTTCGCGAGGTCACGGACCCGCGCCATATAGTTGGCGCGTTCCTGCACGCTGATCACGCCGCGCGCCTGGAGCAGGTTGAACAAATGGCTTGCCTCGATCGCCTGGTCATAGGCGGCGAGCGGCACGTTCGCGGCAATCGCGCGTTTGCACTCTTCTTCGGCGGCCTTGAACCCCGCGAACAAAGTGTCGGTGTCGGCGACCTCGAAATTCCATTTCGAGAATTGGCGTTCATTTTCGAGAAACACGTCGCCATAGCTGACCGCCGGAACGTCGCCGACCGCGTCCGAGAAGCGCAGGTCGTACACATTGTCGACATTCTGGATATACATGGCGAGGCGTTCGAGGCCGTAGGTCAGCTCGCCCGCGACGGGCTTGCAGTCGAAGCCGCCCATCTGCTGAAAGTAAGTGAACTGGGTGACTTCCATCCCGTCGCACCAGACTTCCCAGCCCAGCCCCCACGCGCCGAGCGTCGGCGATTCCCAGTCGTCCTCGACGAAACGGATGTCGTGGAGCAGCGAGTCGATGCCGATCGCGGCGAGCGAGCCCAGATATTGTTCCTGCAGGTCGGCGGGCGACGGCTTCAATATCACCTGATACTGGTAATAATGCTGCAGCCGGTTCGGGTTCTCGCCATAGCGGCCGTCGGTCGGCCGGCGGCTCGGCTGGACATAGGCGACGTTCCACGGCTCGGGCCCCAGACTGCGCAGCGTCGTCGCGGGGTGAAAGGTCCCTGCCCCCACGCGCATGTCATAGGGCTGCAGAATCGCGCAACCGCGCGCGCTCCAGTAATTGTGCAGCGTCAGGATCATGTCCTGAAAGCTGAGTGGTGTCTTGTCCGCCCCGTCGGCCACAGCCGCAATTCCTTCGCAGGTGCAAAAATCGCCGCCGCATTGGCCCAGCGACGGCGCATGGTCAAGGCTCCCCGCCGTTCGGCACGACGCGAAAATGCGCGACTTAGTCAGGTCTTCGAAACTTTTTGTCAGGCGTTGTTGACATGGTCAGCGAATCGCGACATATAGTCATGCATACCTGACATGAGGACAGGTTGAGTTGACCAAGACCTATCGACCCAAGGAGACAAGATATGACCCGCACGCTGAGCCTCGCCCTTTCGCTCACCGCCATCGCGATGCCCGCCGCTGCGCAAGCTGAAGAGACGGCGACCGCTGTTCGCATCGACAATCTCGATCTGACGCGCGCCGGCGACCGCGGCAAGCTCGACGCCCGCCTCAAGAGCGCGGCCCGGAAGATATGCGACAATGGTGTCCGCGGGGCGGCGGAAAACAGCCGTCGGGCAGCATGCGTGTCCGCCGCCCTCACCCAGGTCGAACCGCAGGCGCAGCGCGCGATCGCGCAGGCGCAGGGCGGCACCCGGCTTGCGCTGCTGATGGTCCGCACCGCTCGATAAGGGACAGGAACAAAGGCTTCGCTCGCGCCGCACCGATCCGGTGTCGGCAGGCGGCTTGGGGCTGGAGCGCCCTTCCCCCCGGTGGCGGCGCTCCAGTCCCTTGTTTAAACTGTCGTTTTTGCGAAGCCTATTCACCCTTCTCGTCCCAAATCCGACCGATCCGAGGGACCGTTGAATTATTCCCCTTCCCGCTCTTTTGATGGCTATGGGATGATGATGATCCTTCGGATGGAAAAACAGGCGAGGCGCCGATGAACAACAAGCTGAAAGTGCTGCGCGCGATGCGGAACTGGAGCCAGGCGGAACTCGCCGACCGGCTCGATGTCTCGCGGCAGGCGGTGAATGCGATCGAAACGGGGAAATATGACCCGTCGCTGCCGCTCGCCTTCAAACTCGCGCGCCTGTTCGACATGCCGATCGAAGAGATTTTCGACGACGGCCACGAAGGAAATGACAATGACTGATGCCGATGTTTCAAAGCCGCGTCGCCGTATGTCCCCGCGACAAAAGCGCTATTGGACCTCGCTGGGGCTTGCCGGGCTGATCGGCGGGCTCGTCGGCGGCTGGATGGTCGCCGATCAGTCCGGCACGCCGCACTCCGCCGCAACACTCTTCAGCGGCGCGCTGACGCCCGGCTTCGCGATCGGCGCCTCGGCGGCGTGGGTTATCGGCCTCGCGATTAGCATGGTCATCTATCACCGCGCGATCGACGATCACGAGGAACATGCCTGGCTCTGGGCCAGCACGGCCGGATGGTATGCCTTCATCTTTCCGGCGCCTGCCTGGTGGGTACTCCACCGCGCCGGCATGGCGCCTCCCGCCGACGCGATGATTTTGTTCGTCTTCTCGCTGGTCGTAAACTGCATCGTCTATCTATGGCTGAAGTTTCGCTGACCTTTCCGCTTTCCCCACAAATGTTTAAGCCGCCCAAGAAAGGCATTCTCCAATGAAGACCTGGTTCAAGACGCTCACGACAGGCTGCGCGATCGCCGCGCTGGCGCCGGTCGCGCTTTTTTCCGCCCACGCCGCCGAACCCGCAGCGCCCACAACCACGGCTGCCCCCACGACCGACGCCGATCCCGCGCTATGGGTTCTCAAGGACGAGGACACGACGATCTATCTCTTCGGCACGGTCCATGTGCTGAAGCCCGGCCTCAGCTGGTTCGACGAGGCCGTGAAGACGGCGTTCGACACATCCGACGAGCTGATGCTTGAAATCGTCATGCCGGAGGATCAGGCGGCCGTGGCAAAGGAAATGATGCCGCTGGCGATCGACCAGAGCGGCAAGACGCTTTCGTCGCGCCTCGACCCCGATCAGCTCAAGGCCTATGAAGCCGCGCTGGCGAGCCTTGGCATCACGCCGGCGCAGTTCGATATGTTCGAACCCTGGTTTCCCGCGATGACCCTGTCCGTCCTGCCGCTCACCAAGCTCGGCTATGATCCGGAACAGGGCGCCGAAAAGCTGTTGACGAGCGCGGCCAAGAAAGCCGGCAAGCCCGTATCGGGCCTCGAAACGCTGGGACAGCAGCTCGGTTTTTTCGATACGCTTCCCGAAGCACAGCAGGTCGCTTTCCTGAATTCGGTGGTCAGGGATCTCGACAAGCTGGGACCGCAGCTCGACAAGATGGTCGCGCTGTGGGCCAAGGGCGACCCCGACGGGCTGGCAGTGACAATGAACGAGAGTCTGGCCGCCACCCCCGAACTCGCCAAGACGCTGCTTTGGGATCGCAACGCCCGCTGGGCCGATCAGTTGAAAGCGCGGATGGATCAGCCGGGCACCGTGTTCGTTGCCGTCGGCGCGGGCCATCTGGCCGGTGAAAAAAGCGTTCAGGATTATCTGAAAGCGCGTGGCGTCACCGTGAAACGGGTTGAATATTGAAGCAAATGCTTCGCCTATTCGGTTATCGGGGTCGCCGCTTTGCGGCGGCCCTTTTGCCGCTCCTGCTCGCCGCGTGCGGCACGACAGAACCGACGCAACAGGCGCGTCCGGCAATGTGGCTGATCGCCGACGAGGACACCAAAATCTATATGCTGGGGGCGATGCACGCTCTGCCGAGCAGCACCGACTGGGAAGGAGGCAAGGTCGCGGACGCCGTCGCGGCGTCGGACGAACTGGTGATGGAATTGTCGCCCGCCGAACTGGCGAATGCCGGCGCCGTGTTTCAGGCGCTCGCCCCTCGAACCGAACCGCTGCCAATGGCGAAACGGCTTCCCGCGCAGGCGCTCGCCAGCTACCGGGCACTGGAAGCAAGCGGCGGCGGTTTCGGCGGCGACGCGCTCGACGACTGGGCCGTGATGGTGCTGATGGGCCAGCGCGTGGCGCAAAAGGCCGAGCTCGATTCATCCAACGGCGTAGAGGCGCGCCTGACCGAACGGTTCAAAGATGCCGGAAAGCGGATCGGAGGCCTGGAAACGGCCAAGGACCAGCTGATGTTCTTTGAAACGCTCGACCCTGCGACGCAGCGCACCCTGCTGACCCGATCGGCCGAAAAATCGGACGAGGCGGTAAAGGATGTGAAAGCCCTGACCGCGGCGTGGGGTCGCGGTGATGTTGCTGCGCTGGAGCGGGTCATCAACGAGGATGTCGATACGGTCCCTGCGGCGCGCAAGGCGATCCTCACAGACCGCAACCGGCGCTGGAGCGCATGGGTGCAAAAGCGGCTGGACCAACCCGGCACGGTCCTGATGGCGGTCGGCGCGGGCCATCTGGTCGGCTCCGACGGTGTGCCCGCGATGCTCGAGGCCGACGGGCTGAAGGTCACGCGCGTGCAATAGCGCGCGCAGTGCTTGCATTTCGGCGGCTTCCCCGCTAAGCGCCGCCGCTTCCGTCCATGGTCATCCCTGGAGGCGTGGCGGAACTGTGTAACTGTTTCTCGGAGAAATAACATGAGCGATCAGCTGACGCTGACGGCCGAGACGCGCGAACGCGGAGGCAAGGGAGCCTCGCGTGACCTGCGTCGTAATGGCCGCGTCCCCGCCGTTGTCTATGGCGGCAAAGAAGAACCCCTGATGATCCACGTCGAAGAAAAGCTGCTGATGAAGCAGCTGATGACGGGTCACTTCATGAACTCGGTCGTGATGATCGACGTGGGTGGCAAGACCATCCGCACCCTGCCCAAGGACGTCGCTTTCCACCCGGTGAAGGATCGCCCGATCCACGCCGATTTCCTCCGCATCTCGAAGGATGCCAAGGTCACTGTCGCGGTTCCCGTCGTGTTCGCGAACGAAGACGCCTCGCCGGGCCTGAAGCGCGGCGGCGTGCTGAACATCGTGCGTCACGAGCTGGAAGTCGCCTGCGACGCGGACAAGATCCCCGACGAGATCACGATCGACGTCACCGGTTTCGACGTTGGCGATTCGATCCACATCAGCAACGTCACCCTGCCCAAGGGCGTTGAAAGCGCGATCACCGATCGCGACTTCACCATCGCCACCATCGTCGCTCCGTCGGCGCTCAAGTCGAGCGACGGCGACACGACGAAGGACGAAGGCGAAGCTGCCGAAGGCGGCGAAGCCTAAGCATTTCGGACCGCCCCTCCCCGCTGCGGGAGGGGCGTTTCCACCGGACCCGGGAAAGGCAGCCTTATGCAACTCTGGGTCGGCCTCGGAAATCCCGGGCCTCAATATGCGATGCACCGTCACAATGTCGGCTTCATGGCCGTCGATGTCATCGCCGACCTTTATGGTTTCCCTGCGCCCACAAAAAAATTCCAGGGCTGGGTCCAGGAAGGTCGCATCGGATCGCAGCGCATCCTGCTGCTCAAACCCGGCACATTCATGAACGAAAGCGGCCGCAGCGTGCGCGCCGCACTCGATTTCTACAAATTGACCCCGCGGGACGTCACCGCCTTTTACGACGAGCTCGACCTTACACCGATGAAGATCAAGGTGAAGCAAGGCGGCGGGGCGGCGGGCCATAACGGCATCCGCAGCATGATCCAGCATATCGGCGAGGATTTCCGCCGCGTGCGCATCGGCATTGGCCATCCGGGCCACAAAGACCGCGTCACCGGTCATGTTCTCGGCAATTATCACAAGAGCGAGATGGAACCGCTGATCGACCTTTTGGGTGCGATCGCGGCCGAAGCAAAATGGCTCGCCGACGGCGACGACGTGCGCTTCCAAAGCGATCTCGCGCTACGCTTGCAGGCGTGATCGCGACCCGCGCCGCGACCGCCGCCGACCGCGATGCGGCTATCGCGATCTGGGAAGCATGTGGCCTGACGCGCCCATGGAACGATCCGCACGCGGATTTTCTTCGCGCGCTCGATCATGACGCATCGACCATCCTCCTCGCCGAACACGGCGCGCATATTCTCGGCACCGCCATGACCGGCTTCGACGGGCACCGGGGGTGGATTTACTATCTTGGCGTCGCGCCCGGGCATCAAGGTCGGGGCATTGCGCGACAGTTGCTCGATGCGTCGTGCGAATGGCTCCGGCTGCGCGGCTGCCCCAAGGTCGAATTGATGCTTCGCGAGGGCAATCCGGCAGCCGGCCTTTACGAGCATCTTGGCTGGGAACGGCAGGACGTCCGTGTGTTTGCCCGGTGGCTGACCTGACCTCCCAATCGGCCGCAGACGACCGCCCCCCGTTCCCTGCAACAAGACCGTCACAAGAGTCCCATACCCCCGACTTGGTGAAGCCATCTAGCTGACACCTCCCTCTGCAATCGGTGCGCCACCTCATCCCGGACGATCCAGTCCGGGGCTCAACCGAAAACAGGGGAACTGCATTGTCACATCTTACCGACGAAGCCCGCGCGCCATTCCGCCGCGAGGCCGACGGACTGCCCGGGCCCGACAGCCTGGAAGCGATCGTTGCCCAGAATCCGACGCGCCGCACGCTGCTCAGGAACGGCCTGTTCGGCCTGTCGATTCTCCCCGTGATGGCGCTCGCCGCGTGCGACGACACCAGCGGCGACCCGACCGTCACGCTTCCGCCGACCCCGACTCCGACGCCGACCCCCACGCCGACCCCGCCGCCCAGCTTTGCCGCCAGCTTCACCGCAGTCGCCGCGAATCAGAGCGATGCGGTCACCGTTCCGGCTGGTTACACCGTCGACGTGCTGCTCAAAGCCGGTGATTCGGTCGAAGCGGGCGCCCCCTATAACGGCAGCTTCCCAGCGACCCCGGCGATCGCCGAGAAATGGGCGGGCGGCAATCACGACGGCATGGAATATTTCGCGTTCCCGGGCGTCGACGCCAACAACCGCGGCCTGCTGGCGATGAATTACGAATATCCCGACTTCAACATTCTGATGGCAGGCAGCTACAATGCCGCGACCGCAACCGCAGACCAGAAGGCGATCGCGCTGTCGGCCGTCGGCATCGGCGTCGTCGAGATCGCCAAGGGCAACGACGGTAAATGGGCCGTGCAGCCGGGATCGACCTATAACCGGCGCTACACCGGCAACAGCAGCTACCGCGCGAGTGGCCCCGCCGCCGCCCAGCTGTCGGCCAACATCAAGGGAATGCTCAACAATTGTTCGAGCGGCCGCACGCCGTGGGACACCTACCTGACCTGCGAAGAAACGATGGACAATTATTTCGATCCGACGCAGCCGACGCGCGATTATGGCTGGGTGGTCGAGATCGATCCGCGGCGCGAACTGGCGCAGCCGACGAAGCGCACCGCGATGGGCCGCTTCAACCATGAAAACGTCGCCTATATGACGAACAGCGCGAACCGCGTCGCTTTCTATATGGGTGACGATACGACGCCGGGCTGCATCTATAAATTCGTGCCGGCGCAGGCGTACAGCACGACGAACCGCGCCGCGAACACCGATCTGCTCGACAATGGCACGCTCTATGTCGCGCGCTTCAATGCCGATGGCACGGGCGAATGGCGTGCGCTGGTTGCAGGTCAGAACGGCCTGACCGCGGGCGCATCCGACCCGGGCAATGTCAGCCAGAGCACGACGCCGCCGACGCCGACGATCGTCAACTTCAACAGCCAGGCCGATGTGCTGCTCAACTGCCAGTCGGCGGCGCGCGTCGCAGGCGGCACAGTGATGGATCGCCCCGAATGGCTGACCGTCGCACCCGACAACAAGGCGGTCTATTGCACGCTCACCAACAACAGCGGTCGCCGCGTCGTCGACGCCGCCAACCCGCGCGTCACAAACCTGCACGGACATATCATCAAGTTCCGTGAGGAAGGCGATTCGCCGCTGGCCACCAAGTTCAACTGGGAAATCTTCCTGACCGCTGGCGACCCGTCGCTCTCGTCGGGCGGCAGCAACCTCGTCGGCAATATCGTCGGCGACACCTTCTCGAGCCCCGATGGCCTCCGTATCGATCCGCAGGGCCGCATGTGGGTGCAGACCGATCACAGCGTTCCGGGCAACTCGGGCGTCGCGGGCAAGACGATCGACCAGGCGTTCGGCCACAATGCGATGTTCTATGTCGATCAGGTGAGCAAGCAGTCGAAGCGTTTCCTCGTCGGCCCGCTCGGCTGCGAGATCACCGGACTCGCCTATACGCCCGACCTTCGCACCTTCTTCGTCAACATCCAGCACCCGACGGGCAACTGGCCGGTCGCCGGCGAGCAGCCGCGTTCATCGACGATCGTCGTGCGGCGGACCGACAACCAGCCGGTTGGCAACTGACGACCGCACACGCCGCCCGCCTTCCCCATGAAAGCGGGCGGCGTTGCAAATATTCAACGCTGCGGCGGGGCCGGTTTGCGGACGGGTGGGGGCGGTGGCGAACCGTCGCGCGTCTGCGACATCAGGGTCACGCACATCGTCCGGTGTACCGGATGTCCGCCGCAGGCGATGCCGGCATAGCGGTGCGTCGGACGCAGCAGGCTATGGCGATGGCCGCGGTCGGGCACCCCGTCGTCGATCAAGAGCTGGTCGACGACGCCTTCGGGCGTGTGGTGCCCATAGGTGATGACCTCGTTCACATAAGGCCCGCCGCCGCGCGCCTTCATCCGCTCGCCGGGGCCGCTGCCCCTGGTGTAGTGACCGACAGCGCCCGAGCGCGACTGGACCGCGACATGATCGGCGGCGGCGCGCGCCAGCGCATCGCTCCATTCGAGTTCGACGAGCGGTTTTTCGCGGCGGAGATCGCGGATCGCCTCGTCGACCGCAGCCACGCCTTCGCGCGTCATAATGTCGATCTCGCTGTCGTCGTCGCTGACGAGGAGCTTGCCCTGGAAACGCGGGCGATAGTCGCGCAGATATTCGGCGTAGGCCGCAGGATCGCTGCGAAAGCGGTTGAGTTCGGTGAAAACGCCTTCCTCGAAGCGGCTCGGCGCAGCGACCGCGGCGGTCGCAGCCAGAGTCAGACCGATGCCGGCGGCGAGGAGGCGGGTTTTCGTCATGGCGCTTGCGATAAAGCCGCAAGTCTGAACCGCACGCAACGGCAAAGACTGGCATCCGGCGCGACTTGGCGCTAGGGGCGCTGCAACAGCGGCGCCCACTCAACAGCGCGCCGAACCTCACGGAGTTTTTATGGGTTTCAAATGCGGCATCGTCGGCCTGCCCAATGTCGGCAAGTCCACCCTGTTCAACGCGCTGACCGAAACCGCGGCGGCGCAGGCGGCGAACTACCCCTTCTGCACGATCGAGCCGAATATCGGCAACGTTGCGGTGCCCGATGCGCGCCTTGAAAAGCTGGCCGCGATCGCGAGCAGCAAAAAGATCATCGCTACGCAGCTCGCCTTTGTCGACATCGCCGGCCTGGTGCGCGGCGCGTCGAAGGGCGAAGGGCTCGGCAACCAGTTCCTCGGCAATATTCGTGAGGTCGACGCGATCGTCCATGTCCTCCGCTGTTTCGAGGATGACGACATCCAGCATGTCGAGAACAAGGTCGACCCGGTCGCCGACGCCGAAACGGTCGAGACCGAGCTGCTGCTCTCCGATCTCGAAAGCCTCGAAAAGCGTGTCCCCGCCTTCGCCAAAAAGGCGGCACAGGGCGACAAGGAAGCGAAGATCGCCGCCTCGGTACTCGGGCAGGCGCTCGATCTGCTTCGCGAAGGCAAGCCCGCGCGGCTGGTCGAACCCAAGGATGACGAGGAAGCCCGCGTGCTGCGCACCGCACAGCTCCTGACCTCGAAGCCGGTCCTTTACGTCTGCAACGTCGACGAAGGCAGCGCCGCGAACGGCAACGCCTTTTCGGAGAAGGTGTTTGCCAAGGCCGCGTCCGAGGGTGCGCAGGCGGTCGTCGTTTCAGCGGCGATCGAGAGCGAGCTCGTGACGATGGAGATGGCCGACCGGATGGAGTTCCTGTCGGAGATGGGCCTGACCGAAACCGGTCTCGCGCGCGTCATCCGCGCTGGTTACGAACTGCTCCACCTCATCACCTTCTTCACCGTCGGGCCGCAGGAAGCGCGCGCCTGGACCGTTCACACGGGGGCGACGGCGCCCGAAGCCGCGGGCGAAATCCACAGCGATTTCCAGAAAGGCTTCATCCGCGCCGAGACGATCGCCTATGACGATTATGTCGCGCTGGGCGGTGAAGCGAAGGCGCGTGAAGCCGGCAAGCTGCGCGCCGAAGGAAAGGCCTATGTCGTGCATGACGGCGACGTGATGCACTTCCTGCACAGCTGATCCGAGTTCGGCGGCGCCGCACAAGCGTCCACAACGTCCGCCTTTGAGGCCTTAAGGCGACAAAAGATACGGACGTACAGCTCGAAACTGTCTCCTTTGTCGCTCTAAGCCGATGAGCCGAAAGTCGACGATTTCAAAGAGCGGATTGCAGGCTGGCATGGTCCGATAATGTAGGACAGCGGTTTTTCCAGGGTCGAGGTCTGCTTTGGGGTTGAGAGCTGTCGTTCCTATCTTCGTCATTCCCGCGAAAGCGGGAACCTAGAGCGGCCGTCGGCTGGCCTATCGCTGGGTTCCCGCTTTCGCGGGAATGACGAAGTGTAGGAGGCCGAGCGTCCGCTTCCGGTCGGTTGCCGCCGTTTCGGCACTGATTTGTCAGACCCTATGGCTCGAACGCCGCCAGGATCGGGCATGGCCCTTTGTCGCTCGCGGCACACTGGTCGGCGAGGCGCGCGAGGGCGGCGCGGGTTTCGGTCATTTGGGCTATCTTGGCGTCGAGCGCGTCTATCCTTTGGCGAGCCAGCGTCCGTACGCGCACGCGGTCGTCGCTTGCCTCGAGCGCGAGCAGTTCGGAAATCTCGTCGAGCGTGAAGCCCGACGCCTGCGCCGAACGGATGAATTTCAGGCGTCGAAGGTCGTTATCGCCATAGCGGCGAATCCCGCCGCCCCATCCGTCGCCACCGCTACGTGCAGGCGTGCCGATCAGCCCGCGGCGCTGATAATAGCGCACCGTCTCGACGCCGACGTCGCCTGCGGCGGCCAATTTCCCGATCGTAAGCTGCACCGCTTGACTCCGTACCATGGTACGGACGCTATATGGGGCGCATGACACGCCAAGCAACCCTCCATCGCATGGTCATGCCGGGGCACAGCTGCCCCTATGGCCTCAAGGCAAAACATCTGCTCGAACGCCGCGGCTTCACGGTCGACGACCGCTGGCTGACGACGCGCGAACAGGTCGACGCATTCAAAGCCGAACATGGGGTCAAGACGACGCCGCAGACCTTCATCGACGGCGTTCGCGTCGGCGGCCATGACGACCTCCGCCGCCATTTGGGGCTGCCGGTCGCCGATCCCGACGCGACGAGCTACACCCCGGTGATCGCGCTCTTCGCGATGACCGCATTAATGGCGCTTGCCGCGAGCTTCGCGGTCGAAGGCAGCGCCTTCACATTCCGCGCAGCCGAATGGTTCATCTCGTTCAGCATGATCGTTCTCGCGCTGCTGAAACTGCAGGATGTCGACAAATTCGCGACGATGTTCCTGAATTACGACCTGCTCGCAAAGCGCTGGGTGCCCTATGCGAGCATCTATCCCTTTGCCGAAGGGCTCGCGGGCGTCCTGATGACCGCGCATGCCCTGCCCTGGCTGTCGATCCCGCTCGCGCTGTTCATCGGCGGCATCGGCGCAGTGTCGGTATTCAAGGCCGTCTATATCGAGAAACGCGACATCAAATGCGCCTGCGTCGGCGGCAGCAGCAAGGTGCCGCTGGGCTTTGTCTCGCTAACCGAAAATGTGATGATGGTCCTGATGGCGTTGTGGATGGCGCGCATGTGGTTCTGACCCGTGCCTCCATCCGTCATTGATGAAACATATGGCTGGGCTATCAGGGGCGGTGATTCGCCCCCACGGAGCCTAGCCATGTTCAATCGCCGCCATTTCCTTGCCGGGGCCACCCTCGCCGGTCTCGCCGCCCCCGCGATCCTGCGCGCCGAGGGCGGCATCTTTCGCGAATTTCCCTTCAGCCTTGGCGTTGCGGCGGGCGATCCGGCGAGCGACGGCTTCGTCATCTGGACGCGCCTCGCCCCCGAACCGATGGAACGCCATGGCGGGATGCCGCTGGCGAATTTCCCCGTCGACTGGGAAGTATCGAGCGACAGCGGTTTCCGCGACGTCGTCGCGAAGGGCACCGAACTGGCGCGCCCCGAACTCGCACACAGCGTCCATGTCGAGGTGGCGGGTCTGCAACCCGATCGCCCCTATTATTACCGCTTCACCGCCGGTGGCGAGCGCAGCCTGCGCGGCCGCGCACGCACCCTCCCGGCGCCGGGCGCCAAGGCCGATGCACTGAAGTTCGGCGTAGCCGGATGCCAGCATTTCGAGGCCGGCTTTTTCGGCGCCTATCGCCATCTCGCGCGCGAAGACCTCGCCTTCGTCTATCATTATGGCGACTTCATCTATGAATATAGCGAGGACTATCTGTTCAACACCGGGCTGCCGACGCGCCCGGTGCGCAAGCACGCCTTTCGCGCGCTCGTCGACGTCACCGATTTCCGCAATGCCTATGCGCAGCAACTGGGCGATATCGACCTGCAGGCGGCGCGTTGTACGCACGCTTTCCTGTCGAGCTTCGATGACCACGAAATCCGCAACGACTGGGTTTCGGACATCGACAATTGGAAGCTGGGCCTTGACGTCAACGACCCCGAAGCCGCGCCGCCCGAAGTCTTCATGCTGAAAAAGCAGGCGGCGATGCAGGCGTGGTACGAGCATATGCCGGTGCGCAAAGCATTGCTGCCGCGTGGCGGAATGGTCGCGATGAACCGCGAATTCCGCTGGGGCGACCTGATGGCGATGCAATTGCTCGACACGCGGCAATATCGCGACGACCAGCCGTGCGACGACGGGTTCAAGCCCGCCTGTCCGGGCGTGTTCGACAAAAATGCGCAGGTATTGGGCAAGGCACAGGAAGAATGGCTCGGCCGGAATCTGTCGAAGGGCGGCGCCACATGGAACGCCTTTGCACAGCAGATCACGATGATGTCGCTCGACCGGCGGCGCAAAGCCGACGAGCCGAAGAAAATCCTCAATCTCGATAGCTGGGCAGGCTATGAAGCGCCGCGCGAGCGCATCCTGTCGCGCATGGCGGGGCTCAAGAACAATGTCGTCCTGACCGGCGACGAGCATCAGAATTTCTGCGGAGACCTGGTGCTCAAGGACAAGGTCGTAGGGGCCGAATTCGTCGCGACCTCGATCTCGTCGGGCGGCGACGGCAGCGACAAGCGCAACGGCACCGATGTGTTCCTGAGCCAGAACCCAGAACTCAAATTCGCGAACGACCAGCGCGGCTATATCGTGTGCGACGTCAATCGCGACGCGTGGCAGACGCATTTCATGGTGGTCGACAAGGTGACGACGCCGGTGAACACGCTGTCGAAGCGCGCGACGGGCGTCGTCGAGCGCGACGTCGCCGGGATCAAGATGGCGTGAAGTGTCGCGTCATGGTCACAAAGGCGCCATAGCGGACCCCACATGAACCGCTTTCTCTCGCTGATCCTCGCGCTCTTCCTTCCCCTTGCCGCACAGGCGCAGGACGGAGGCGAGCGTAAGCCCGTGACGATCCTGATCTCGATCGACGGCTTTCGCGCCGATTACCTCGACCGGGGGATCACGCCGAACCTGTCGCGGCTGGCTGAAGAGGGCGCGCGCGGGAAGCTCCGCCCGTCCTTCCCCACCAAGACCTTTCCCAATCATTATGCGATCGTCACCGGCAAGCGGCCTGACACCAACGGCATCGTCGGCAATAATATGATCGACCCGCGGCGCCCCGACGTGCGGTTCAGCCTCGGCGATCCGAAACAGTCGCTCGATCCCTTCTGGTGGGACGAAGCCGAGCCCGCATGGGTGACGGCCGGCAAGGCTGGCGTGCGCAGCGCGACGATGTTCTGGCCCGGCAGCGAGGTCGCGATCCACGAGAACCGCCCGCCCGACTGGCTGCGCTACGACGCCGACGTCGGCTATGCGCAGCGGGTCAACACGATCCTCGACTGGATGCGCCGGCCCGCCGATATCCGCCCGGCTTTCGCGACGCTCTATTTCGAAGCGGTCGACGACGCGGGACACAAGTTCGGGCCCGACAGCGCCGAGGTCAATGCCGCCATAACCGCAGTTGACGCACGCGTTGGCGAGCTGGTGGCGGGGCTGGCAGCGATGGGTCAGCCCGCGCAGATGATTGTCGTCGCCGATCACGGCATGCGCGCAATCGACGAAAGCCGCACCATCCAGCTCGCCGACCTGATCGATCTGCCGAGTATCGTCGCGGTCGAAACCGGCCCCTATGCCGCGATCGAGCCGGCCGCCGGGACCGACGAGCGCGTATACAAAGCGCTGCTGAAACCGCATGACCATATGATTTGCAACCGCCGCGAGGAGCTGCCGAAGCGATTGCATTATGGCCGCAATCCACGCGTTGCCGCGATCATCTGCATCGCCGAACCTGGCTGGTCGATACTCGCAGGCACGCCCACATGGCCCATAAAGGGCGGTGCGCATGGCTATGACAATCAGGATCCCGAAATGCTCGCGCTGTTCGTCGCGAGCGGGACGGGCCTGAAGGGCGATATCGGGATCGTCGATAATATCGAGGTCTATCCGCTGCTGATGCGGCTGATCGGCGTCCCGCCGCTGCCGAGCGACGCGACGGGCGACCTCGCCAAACGCCTGCCCTGATCAGTCGCGCAGCACCGCCATCGCATGGATTGAGGCGGTCGGCGCATTGACGATCTGGAGCTGGTAGCGCCCCTGCGTCACGTCGAATTCGACCATCTTGCGAATGCCCGAACAGGCGGGGCCATGGCCGTGCGCGAGTGATTTCACCACCGCGCCATCGCGGATCAGATCGATCCACGCACCCGCGTCGAGCGCGACGATGAGGCGACCGTCCTTCTTCACCGCGATCGGGATCATGCCGCCGAATTTATAGACGTCGGGCTTGCGCTCGGGCGCGACGCCGTAACGCAGGCTTTCGAACTTGTGCAGCGGCAACGCCGTTCGCGCCGCGCCGAGCGGCGACCAGTCGGCGCCGAGGTCGTCACCATAGGCGTAAATGGTCTTGCCCGATGCATCGCGCGACCAGCCGGAAAGCTCGGGCGGCAGAACGGGCTTGGCAGGACAGGTCGGCGCAACGGGCGCAGCCGATGCGACGGTGGGCAAGGCCGCAGCGAGTGCGACGGCGATAATCCGAACCTTCATCCTATTTCCTCCCGAACAATTTCTCGACGTCATCCATCGCCAGCTTCACCCATGTCGGGCGGCCGTGATTGCACTGTCCCGAATGCGGTGTCACTTCCATCGTGCGGAGCAGCGCGTTCATTTCGGCGACGCCGAGCGTGCGCCCTGCTCGCACCGACCCATGGCACGCCATCGTCGCGGCGACCAGTTCGAGCCGTTCGCTGAGCCCCAGCGCCGCATCATAGCCTGCCAGATCGTCGGCAATATCGGTGACGAGTTTCTGGCAGTTGATCCCGCCCAGCATCGCCGGGGTCGCGCGCACCATGACGGCGGCCGGGCCGAAGCGTTCCAGCTCTACACCCAGCGCGGCAAGCTGCGGAGCCGCGGCTTCGAGCCGGTCGCACGCGGGCTCGTCAAGCTCGACGACCTCGGGGAGCAACAATCCTTGCGACGGAACCGCCTGCCCGCTCATCCCGCGACGGAGTTGTTCGAGCACGAGCCGTTCGTGCGCCGCATGCTGGTCGACGATCACAAGGCCGTCCTCGGCTTCCGCCACGATATAGGTCTTGGCGATCTGTCCACGTGCGATGCCCAGCGGGTGTGCCTCGGCCTGTGGCACGGGCGCGATTGCCGGTTCGGCGCGGCCCATCGGGAGCGCATCGCGCGGTGCAGCGAAATCGACGATGCGATCGTGCAGCAGCGCCGTCGTTCCACCGCTCGCCCCGCCAAACATCGCGGCAGGCGCCTGCGAATGCGACGGGTACGGAGCGAACAAGGTCGGCGCGGCCGGCTGAGGCGCCACCGGTTCCTGCTGCCACGCCGCCAGCGCGGCCTCGGCCGGGCGCTGGACGCTGCGGAAACCATGCTCATCGAGCGCGCGGCGAAGACCGCCGACGATCATGCCGCGAATGAGCTGCGGGTCGCGAAAGCGCACCTCGGTCTTCGCCGGATGGACATTCACATCGACCTCGCTGGTCGGCACGTCGAGGAACAGCGCGACGACCGGATGGCGATCGCGCGCGAGCAGGTCGGCATAGGCGCCGCGCAGCGCGCCGACGAGCAGGCGGTCCTTCACCGGGCGCCCGTTGACGAACAGATATTGGTGATCGGCGATGCCGCGATTGTAGGTCGGCAGGCTGATCACGCCGCCCAGATGCACCGCGCCGCGGTCGATATCGACGCCGATGCTGTTCGCGGCAAGATCGCGCTGGGTAAGCGCGGCGACGCGCGAAAGCTGATCCTGCCCGCCCTGCACATCGAGCACGCGGCGCCCGTCATGTTCGACGGTAAAGCCGATATCGGGTCGTGCCATCGCGAGCCGCCGCACGACGTCGAGACAGGCGGCATATTCGCTCCGCGCGCTGCGCAGGAATTTGCGCCGCGCCGGAACGCGCGCGAACAGATCCTCGACCATCACGCGCGTTCCCGTGGCGAGCGCCGCCGGCCCTTCGGCAACCACCGCGCCATTGTCGACGACGCGCTTCCAGCCGTCGCCGCCCGCAACGCGGCTTTCGAGCGTCAACCGCGCTACGCTTGCGATCGAGGGCAGCGCCTCGCCGCGAAACCCCATCGTCGTGACATCTTCGATCGCGTCGGTCGGCAGCTTCGACGTCGCATGACGTTCGAGCGCAAGCGCCATATCGGCCGGGGTCATCCCGCAGCCGTCGTCCTCGACCTCCAGCCGCGAAATCCCGCCCTCGGTGATTCGCACCGAAATGCGAGTCGAACCGGCGTCGATGGCATTTTCAACCAGTTCCTTGAGCGCCGCGGCGGGTCTTTCAACCACTTCACCGGCTGCGATCCGATTTACTAGCGTTTCCGGCAGGCGACGTATTGACATGGCCGCTCTCCTAGCGCAGTCGAACGCAAATCGCGACCCATCCGCACAGCCCTGATCATTTTGTCCAGCCACCCCCTGTGGACGAGCCGGAATCTCCCCCTGATTGTAGCTGTCGCCGGCCGGGCGCGCCGGTAAATCACGACAGGGGCGTGTCCGTCAGGGGCGCGGCTTCGATGACAGGAAGCAGTATCGATGTCCTTCTTTTCTCGCTGGCTTAAATTCAACTCCCAAGACATGGCTATCGACCTCGGCACCGCGAACACCGTCGTGTACGTGCGGGGCAAGGGCATCGTGCTGAACGAGCCCTCAGTCGTCGCGGTCGAGACGTTGAACGGGATCAAGCGCGTGAAGGCCGTCGGCGACGACGCCAAGCTGATGATGGGCAAGACTCCCGACAGCATCGAGGCGATCCGTCCGCTGCGCGACGGCGTCATCGCCGATATCGATGTCGCCGAGCAGATGATCAAGCACTTCATCACCAAGGTGCACGGCGGCAAGCCCAACGCGTTCCGCAGCCCCGAAATCGTGATCTGCGTCCCCTCGGGCTCGACCAGCGTCGAACGCCGCGCGATCCGCGACGCCGCATCGAACGCCGGTGCCAGCGAAGTGTGGCTGATCGAGGAACCGATGGCCGCCGCAATCGGCGCCGACATGCCCGTCACCGAACCGATCGGGTCGATGGTCGTCGACATCGGTGGCGGCACGACCGAAGTTGCGGTGCTGTCGCTCCGCGGCCTCGCCTACACCACCTCGGTCCGCGCCGGCGGCGACAAGATGGACGAGGCGATCGTCTCCTACGTCCGCCGTCACCATAATCTGCTGATCGGCGAAGCGACCGCCGAACGGATTAAGAAGGATTTCGGCATCGCGCGCATTCCCGCCGACGGCGTCGGGCTGACGATCCACATCAAGGGCCGCGATCTCGTCAACGGCGTGCCCAAGGAAATCTCGATCAACCAGGCGCAGATCGCCGAGGCGCTGTCCGAACCGATCGGCACGATCGTCGAGGGCGTGCGCATCGCGCTCGAGAACACGGCGCCCGAACTCGCAGCCGACATCGTCGACCAGGGCATCGTGCTCACCGGCGGCGGCGCCCTGATCGCCGAACTCGACGAACTGCTGCGCGACGCGACCGGCCTGCCCGTGACCGTTGCCGAAGATCCGCTGACCTGCGTCGCGATCGGCACCGGCCGCGCGATGGAAGACCCCGCCTTCCGCGGCGTGCTCCAGCAAGCCTGATCGGACGGTAGCGCTTCACTATGGTCCGCCCGGCACATCGACGTCCGGGGCAATCCCGAAAGGCGCAGTACAGCCTGTTCGTCGCCTATGTCATTGCGGTGACCGGGGCGGTGGCCGGGCTGTTGCTGGCGATCCTGTCGGTCGTTGACCCCGTCGGCTTCGCCCAATTGCGTGTGGCGAGCCAGGAAATCACCGCGCCCATTGCGCGCGGGACGCGCTCGGTCATCGGGTCGATCTCGGGCATCGACGACACCGTCGGCGCCTATGTCAGTGCAGGCACGCAGAACCGGCGGCTGCGCAAGGAACTAGCCGACACGCGCCGCGAGCTTGTCGCGACCAGTTCGCTGCAGGAAGAAAATCGCCAGCTCAAGACGCTGCTCAAGCTGCAGGAAACCGACAAAACCGCGCTCGCCAACGGCTATCTGCTGACCTCGACCTCGACGAGCAGCAAGCGCATCGCGTTGCTCAGCATCGGTCGCAACCTTGGCGTCGCCGCGGGCCAGCCGGTACGTGGGGCGGATGGACTGATTGGCCGCGTCCTCGGCGCTGGTCCCTCGGTGTCGCAAGTCCTGCTGCTGACCGATGTCGACAATATCGTCCCCGTGCGCCGCGCGCGCGACGGCCTGCCCGCGCTTGCCAGCGGCCGCGGCAATGGCGACCTCGACGTTCGCACGCTGAATATCGCGAACAATCCATTTAAACCGGGCGACATCCTTGTCACTTCGGGCACCGGCGGTCTCTATCCGCCGAACATCCCGGTCGCGATCGTCGTGCGGCGCCAGGATGACGGAGCCCTCGCGCGCCCGCTCGCCGACCCCGGTAAGGTCGATGCGGTATCGGTGCTGCGTCCCTATACCCCCGATAATATCGAAGCACAGGGCCTGCCGGGTCCGGCGACGCCCCCCGCTGTCGCTCCGGCCGTCACCAAAGCGCCATGAACCAAAAAGGTCCGCGCCTCGGCGAACCGGCATCGCTGTGGCGAATGCGCATCGTTCCGATCGCGAGCGTGATGTTCGCATCCGCGCTGCCGCTGATGCTGCCGTTGATCGCCAACTCGCCGGTGCTGCCACCGTTGGGACTGCTCTTTTTTCTGTGCTGGCAGTTGCTGCGCGCCGAAATGTGGCCGGTGTGGATCGGCCTGCCGCTCGGCCTGTGGGACGATCTGTTCAGCGGCGCGCCGATCGGGACCGCGATGGGGCTATGGACGGTCGCCAGCATCGCGATCGCCTATTCGTCGCAGCGAATCTATTGGCGCGGCTTCTTCCACGACTGGGCGATCGCCGCCGCATCGGTCGCGATCATCCAGTCGCTCGCCGCGCTGATCACCCACCCACACGCCGCGACTGGCCGCGTGCTCGGCCTCGTCGTGCCGCAGATCATCATCTCGGCTCTGCTCGTCCCGCTGTTCATGCGCCTCACCGGCAAGTTTGACAATTTCCGCCTGAAACGCCGATAGACTGGTTCCAATCCCCGAATGCCGAAGAAGAAGAGTCCGCCGATTACCGAAGCCTGGAGGGGCATAACCTTCACCCGCCGTGCACTGGTCGTCGGCGGCGCGCAGGCGGCGGTCGGCGTCGCGCTCGCGGCGCGCATGGCTTATATTTCGGTTATCGACAACGACCGCTATGTACTTGAATCGGAAAGCAACCGCGTCAATCTGACGCTGATCCCTCCGCGTCGTGGCTGGATTGTCGACCGCAACGGCAAGGCGCTCGCCAACAATCGCGTGTCTCTGCGCATCGACATCATTCCCGACCGCCTGCACAACAAGGAGATGGTGCTGGGACAGCTCCAGACCTTGCTGCGGCTCGACGGCGACGCGATGGAACGGATCAACCGCGACCTGAAGGCAGCGTCCGGGTTTCAACCGGTCGCGATCAAGGAAGACATGACCGAGGCCGAGTATAGCTCGATCCTCGTCCGCCTGCCCGAACTGCCCGGCATCGCGCCGCAGCGCGGTTTCGCCCGCAATTATCCGACGGGCGCGGCGGTCGGCCACCTCATCGGCTATGTCGGCGCCCCGAACGCCGAGGAATATCAGAAGGTCAAGGATCCGCTCTACATCACGCCGGGGTACAAGATCGGCAAGGACGGGCTGGAGAAATATTTCCAGGACATGCTGAAGGGCAAGCCCGGTGCCCGCCGCGTCGAGGTCACGGCGCGCGGCAAGGTGGTGCGCGACCTTTCGACGCAGGCCGACGTGCAGGGCAAGACGGTCCATCTGACGATCGACGCCGACCTGCAGGAATTTGTCGCGCGGCGCATGGGGCGCGAGTCGGGCGCGGCGGTCGTCATCGACTGCCACAATGGCGACATCCTCTCCTTCGTCTCGATGCCGAGCTTCGATCCGAACAGCTTTTCGGACGGCATCAGCAATTCGGAATATAGCTGGCTGCGCGGCGACGATCACCAGCCCCTGATCAACAAGGCGACGCGCGGCCTCTATCCGCCGGGGTCGACGCTGAAGCCGATGGCCGCGATCGCTGCGATCGAGCATGGCATCGATCCGAGCGAGCGGCATACGTGCATCGGCGGTTACCGGCTTGGCAGCCGCTTCTTCCGCTGTCTCGGCACGCATGGCAGCGTCGACATGGCGACCGCGATCATGAAAAGCTGCAACAGCTATTTCTATTGGGTCGCGCACCGCTTGGGCTATGACGCCATCGCTCCCACTGCAAAGCTGTTGGGACTGGGCGAAGAGTTCCAGCTCGCGGGCAGCAACCAGCGTTTTGGCACCATTCCCGACAGCGCCTGGAAAATGCGGAAATATGATCAGCAATGGTCCGCTTCGGATTCGTTGAACGCGGTCATCGGTCAAGGCTATGTCAGTGTGAACCCGCTTCAGCTTGCCGTGATGACGGCGCGGATCGCGTCGGGACGCCGTCTCTACCCGCGCCTCGTCAACCGGCAGTTCAAGAATGAGCCCCTGCCCTTCTCCGCCGAGGCGCTCGCGACCGCACGCCATGGCATGGATCTTGTCGTCAACGGCCCGGGCGGGACCGCCGGGCGCAGCAAATTGCCCCTCGACGGCATCGCTATGGCGGGCAAAACGGGCACCGCGCAGGTCCGCGGGCTCAACACCGGGAACGGTAAAGGCGGCACCTGGAAATTCCGCGATCACGGCCTGTTCGTCGGTTTCGCGCCGGTCGACAATCCGCGCTATGCGACGGCGGTCGTGATCGAACATGGTATGGGTGGGTCACGCGCCGCGGCGCCGGTCGCCAAGGATTTCATGACGTTTCTCTTCGACCGCGAAAAGGCGATGGAGGCCCTTGAGACCTTCGAGGCCGGCTGGGGCGGCACGATCAAGGAACGCATGGACCGCGATTATGCGGCATGGAAAGCCGGTGCATCGAAACCCGATCCGGAGCCCGCGCAATGATCCCCGTGCCACCCGCCATCCAGCGCATCCCGTGGAAGCTGATCGCCATCCTTTCGGGCATCACCGGGTTCGGCCTGCTCGTGCTCTATTCGGCGGCGGGCGGCAACTGGTCGCCATGGGCCCTGCAGCAGGGGGTGCGCTTCCTTGTCTTCCTTAGCGTCGCGATGGTGATCGGACGCTTTCCGATCCGGATCTTCGAGGATTTCGCCTATATCGCCTATATCGGCATATTGGTCCTGCTGATCGCGGTCGAGCTTCTGGGTTTCGTCGGCGGGGGCAGCCAGCGATGGCTCAACCTCGGCTTCATGAATCTCCAGCCGTCCGAATTGATGAAGGTCGCGATCGTCGTTGCGCTGGCGCGCTTTTATGCGCAGTTACCGCCCGGAAACACACGCACCTTTACCGCGCTATGGCCAGCGCTGGTGATGATCGGCCTTCCCGCCGCGCTTGTCATGCTGCAACCCGACCTCGGCACCGCGCTCGCCATCTGCATCGGCGGGGTGGTCGTGATGTTCTGCTCGGGCCTGCCCTTCTGGTGGTTCGGCAGCACCGCGGCCGCCGGGATCGCGGCGCTCCCCGTGCTCTTTTCCTTCCTCCACGATTATCAGCAAAAACGCGTCCTGATCTTCCTTGACCCCGAGAGCGATCCCTTGGGCGCCGGCTATCATATCAGCCAGTCGAAGATCGCGATCGGTTCGGGCGGCATCGGCGGCAAGGGCTTCCTCAACGGATCGCAAAGCCATCTCGATTACCTGCCCGAAGGCCATACCGACTTCATCTTCGCGACGATGGCGGAGGAATGGGGGCTGATCGGCGGGCTTGCGCTGCTGTTCGGCTTCTTCCTGTTGCTGCGCTGGTCTACGCGCGTCGCATTGAAGGCGCGCACGCGCTTCGGGCAGCTCACCGCCGCCGGCCTCACGATGACGATCTTCTTCTACATCGCGATCAATCTAATGATGGTGATGGGTTTGGCGCCGGTGGTCGGCATCCCGCTGCCGCTCTTCTCCTATGGCGGCTCGTCGATGCTGACGATCATGACCTGCGTCGGCATCATGCTGGCGATCGAAAATGACAGCAAAACGGGTACGCGCCGTTTTCACTGACAAAAAAATCGTCAAAAAGGCATCGGAGGCATTGCCATCCCTACAGAGCCATGATAGCGGGCCGCTCGCTTCGCAGCAAAGAGGGCAACCCTTCGCAGCCAAGCGCGCCTGAAATGGCAGTGGACGCATAGCTCAGTTGGTAGAGCAGCTGACTCTTAATCAGCGGGTCCTAGGTTCGAGCCCTAGTGCGTCCACCATTTCCTCCCTTATTTTTCAGACACTTACGTCAGACTTGCCGCCAGCCTCGGCCCATCGGCTTCGGGTTTTGCAGGTGATTTTGTGACGTAAAAATGTCGGCACCGCTCCGGACCGACACCCCTCATCTATATTTGTAAAAAAATTCAATTATTTAATTCATGATGATGCAGGCCGATCCGCTGATTCGTTATCATATTAACGACGTGGTACAGAATGCGTCAGGGTTCCAGATATAGCTGCCATTTGCGGCATCGAGACACCTTCGACCAATGTCGCTCGAAACTTGGGCAGGCCGCATGCGAGTTTTACATCAGAAGGTGAGCCTACATTGGCGCGCGTCGGTGCGGCCAGCATTAGTCGATTTCGGTCCGTCAGCAATTTGTCATGCATAGCAAGAAGCGGAAACTGGCCGTCGGCGATCAAGCTAGTTTGAGCGACAATTTCGGCTAAGAGGCTTCCCCGTTTCTTCCGACATGATGCAGCTGTATCCTGGGTCCCCGGCCGGGACCGGCACCCCTTGCGCTACGATGAGCGTGACCGATTGTCCCCCCGACATGTACGAGGGCAGATGGGGAATGGGGCGCACTATACGATATCGGTCGAGGCCCACTTTTATGAGAGCGCCCTCTCCAATAAGCTGTGAGAGGCCAACTTCATCCGGATAAACTAGGTACTTCTCAACCGGCGCTTTCGCCACGACCTGTCGCGGGTTCACAAAAGCAACGCCTGCCTCCCAATCTCGAGCTGCCAGTATCCATCTTTCAGAATCGAAACCTAAAGGCACCTTTGCCTGGCGCTCGTCCGCGACGACGACTTGACCGGAAGGCAGCGACAATTGCTGCACCTGGGGGTGCGCCAGCATGAGATCGGGCGTGCGCCCGAGCGAAGCCTTTACAGCAGCGCGCGTCTTTCCTGCCTGATACTCCTCCATGGTTCGTAGAGGTTCCGGGCATCCCGCGCGAGAGATGGTGAGCTTTGACGCGGGAAGCCCAAGCGCGCCCGACGCCGAGATAGCGCCTGCGCTTGCCGTTACTGATGACAGGACAGCGTGGACGACCCTGTCTGTCGCGCCGCTGAATCGCCAAAGCGTAGAATCATGTGACGTCAGCACAAGATACAATGGCGTGCTACCAGGTTCGATCTCTACATTGATGAGTCCGGTAACCGTGTCGCGATCCCCGATCGCCACAGAGGACAGCGCTTGAGCCCGTCCGCCGTATACAATGAGCTGAGCCTTCGCCGGAACGGGAGGTAGAGGACAAGCCACGGCATTAAGCTCGAAGTTCGCTTTCTTATGCTGCGCCGCGATCACCGTGAACTCGGCCTTGGAAATTTCGCCGTCGCCATCGCTGTCGATGCGCTCAAAGGCGGCCTGCGCAAGCAACCGCATCTCGATCGGCGCAAGCTTGCCATCGCGATTGGGATCGAGCGCTACCAATGCTGCAAGGCGTTCACCATCTCCGCGGTCCCATGTGGTTGCAACAACCTCAGCGATGGTGATGGCGTCATCATGATCACTATCGAAACGCCGCAACAACTCCGCCGCTTCATCGCGGCCGTTCGGATTTCGATTGCGTATGCCCCGATTCAGTTCGGCAAGTGTCACGCGTTGATCGCCGTCGTAGTCCTTCCTCAAGACTTCTGAGATGGCACCAGCACGGTCTCGCGCGGTGCGTTCTGCGGCCACGAAAGCGACATCGTCGGCATCGAGGCCATCGCCGTTCCGGTCGCTTTGTCTCACGCGATTCACCAACTCGGACACATATTGTTCGTACGTGCGGCCCGACCCCAATCTATCCAAAAGAACTGCGGGGAGGCCGTCTATCTCAACCGGCTGAGCTTGGACCGGATTCATTGCATTGCTGGCCATGAGGATTGCAACGCCGGTCATCACAGGAACAATTGTCAAACGCATCACGATCCCTGCCTGGAAGCTGCCCAAGCGACATGTTGACGCCCATTCATTAATACAAGGTTCGACTGCCCGCCGAAGTATTATTCAAATCGGATCGATTTGCAGGGCCCCGATGACCGTTTGCGGTCCGTCCGCTGTCTGGTAGAAATCAGGATAAAGCTGCAATCTCGTACATAGCGAATCTTTTATGCCACGCCGCCTATTCGCGTTTATTTGCCTTCTCGTCGCATCGAGCGGAGAACGCGTGCCGAATACAATTCTGGTTGTTCCCGAAGAACCGCGGGTCGCGCCAGCTAAGCCCTACGAGTGGTCGGAATGCGTTCCGCCAGGAATTGATGGTTTCGGCAACAAATGGTGGGGCAGCTTCAGCGTTTGCGACGGCGACGTTCGCATAGTTGTGGACGGATATTCGGCGGCACTTAGTGCGGCCGGCTTGCACTATGAGGTCGAGACGCGAAAATGCCCGACCGGAGCAGTCTTCGAGAGTGTCGACGACGATGCCTTCTTCGAAAAACCCATCAATGTTCAGACAAAGCACGTCAGGCTGCGCATAACGCGGCTCCTCGGAAAAATGGGAGAATCTTGCAGCGCCCCGGTCGACGCACACGCGCTCTTGGATAAAGACTTCGATCGCGAGTTTCGTGTTTTGGCCGGCCGCTATTGGCTGCATGTCCCAAAAGACGAAATACGCGCCGGCCGAGTCCGAGGTCGGGGTGGCCGCTAACCGTGGTTACAATCCAGGCGTTGGCCCACGAGCCAGCATTGCCCGGTTGGAGACCGGCAGCTTTTAGACAAAAATTTCAATAAGTGGACGACGGGCGACTATAGAAACTCTCGAAAGCAAAACGGAAAATCAAGAAAAACAGACATTTCCATTGATCGGCTGAGGACACCGAAAACTCTAAGAGATTGTTCGCGGACATCTTCATGTCCGCGTTACTTATTCTTAGGTGCTTAGTCGCGGAATTTAGTGGATCGGATTGACGATGACCTGATCTGGCTCGAACATCCAGATCTTGGCGATGTATTCGTAGGGTGTGAGGCCGCTGAGCGGCTTGAGCCGACGGGCGAAGTTAGGCGAACGCTAATTACGTCAAAAAACTACATGCGATCAGATGATATCGGAGATTCAGGAGAATCGCCGAACTACCGGCGCCGCCAATCGGGCCAATATTGGCGCAATACGGGCTAGCTTGGAGATGCGGGGCGTTTCCAAGGGGAAGCGATGCGAAATCTCCGGTCGACGAATAGCAAGCCGCGCCAAATCCTCGCCGAGAAGTGTTCCTGCGCACAGGCCGAAGCCATTACAGCCTTGTCCCGCATAAAGCCCCTCTCCCAGTTGAATGAGTCGTGGCACCTTTGCAGGCGTGAGGAGAATATGGCCGCAGTCCATGCTTTCCCATAGCGGCAGCGTCATGTCCGGAAACGCCCGCGCCAGCTTGGCCGAATAAATCTCCGCCGCCTCCGCAAGCGAGGGTCTTCCCGGTCCCGGAAGCACTGTCGCGATCAGCCGCCCATCGGCTGCGACAGTGCCGCCGAAAACCGACGCATCATCCAGATCGGCAAATGTCGGTGCAGTAGGCAACGCTTTGCGCTGTGCATCGCTCAGCGGCGCCGATCCGATCAGCTGGCAATCGACCCGCCAGCCCATCTGATCGAGATCCCATCCGGAGCTCGCAGCGCCATGCACGGCAAGCACGGCGGTTGCCGCCTCGATCCGTCCGCTCGCGCTTTCGATCGACCAGCGCCCGCGTTGCCGCTGCATGCCCGTGACACGGCTTTGCTCGAAGATACGCACACCTTGATCTTCGCATAGCCGCGCCAGCCCCTCGGCATAAGCGCGCGGGTTCAATGTGCCCCCGGAAGCAAAAAGCATCGCTTCGACATAACGCGGACTATCGACGTGATCGGCAAGCGACTTGCCGAGCAGCGTCACGTCCGCCCCTGCCCGCTTCCATTGTTCGACGAGGTTCACGAAGGTCGCGGCGGTGTTCGCCTTTGCCGCAAGCGCAAGATAACCCCCGCCAACCGTGCCGCAGTCGAACGGTATCGCCCTCGCCTGCTCGACCAATGCCGAACCGGCGATCGCAAGCGCTTGGTTGAGGATAGCTGCGCGTTCGGCGCCCACTTCCGCGATCAGCCCGTCCGGGGTTTGAGCGCCCCAGATCGGCGCGACGCCCGCTGCGTTGGCGCCCGATGCCCCACTACCGACGGAGTCTGCCTCCACCAGCATCACGCACAGGCCGTATTGGCTCGCGACCTTGGCTGCGGTCAGCCCAACCAACCCGCCGCCGACCACGACAAGATCGCATTGATGGGAGCCCTTGAGCGGTGCACGCGGCGTCGCGACCGGCGCCGCCCATACGCTCGGCGGCGCTGCCAATTTCCGACCCATCTTACGGGTCAGAGACCGAGGGCGGCTTCGAGATTGGCGATATATTTCTCGATATTGCCGCGCGACAGGCCCCGAAGTTCTTCGCTCTGGTCGGGATCAACCGGGATGAACTGGGTGCGGATATGGAACATGCAGGCGTCTGGGCCAGCTGGCACCACCTGGATGCGCCCGCGATAACCGGCCCATGGCAGCGGGCCGTAATCGACCATGTCATAGCCCATCACCCGTTCGACATTGTCGAGTTCGATCAGTCGCTCGACCACCGACCCGCCGCCGATCGCCGGATCGAGATGATAGGTGCGCAGCGCCCCGATCCCCCGGCCGGTTGCCTCGACCCTCGCGACATAGCCGCGGGTCAGCACATTGCCCGAAAAGTCGCCTGTGAACTCCCAGGCCTTGTCCGCAGGTGCCCCAATGCGCCGCGCAATTTCTACCGAAAGCATGTCACTCTCCTCAGCGGATATAGTCGGCGCCGGGATGGGCACGCGGGAAGGTTTTCAGATAATCGACGAACCGGCCAAGCGCCTTGTCGCTGCGGGTAAGCATGCCGCGCGTGAAGCGAATGGTATTGAGGATCTCGACGTCCTGATCGACCACCGCGATTTCGAGCGCTTGCGCAAAATCGAGCGTTTCCTGCACGCGCTTGTCGTCTTCGGGCGTGCCGTCTGACTTTTGCGTCGCAATCACGAAATAGCTGCGGAGCGTTCCGGGCCGGTGGATGCCACACGGATAGAGAAAGGCGAACCAGCGCCCGTTCACGCTGCCCATCTGATAGAAGATGTTATTGCCGTGGATGCCGACCTTATATTCGATGGCCGCGCCCGTCTCACGAAACCGGCCCTTCAGATTATAATTATAGCCATATTCATGCCAGTCGATGTCGTTCGTGGCGTCGCCCTCGATCTCGATGCCGTGCACGATATTGATATGGTTGAAATCGGTGGTGTTGCACATGAACACCCACGGATCGGCGAGCAGGTCGAGGTGGGGTATCTCGGCGTGAAAGGCGAGTTCCTCGTCGGGAAAACCGAGGTCGGGAAGATCGTACAGCGCTTCCTCGCCATTGAACGCCCAGATCAGACCGAAGCGTTCCTGCACCGGATAGCGGAAAACGCGCATTGCGCCGGTCAGCGGGTCGTTGGTGGCCGTGCGGGCGCACTTGCCGTCCATGCCGAACTCCCAATGATGAAAAGCGCAGACCAGTCGGTCGCCCGCCACCTTGCCGATCGACAGATCGGCGCCATTGTGCGGGCAATAGGCGCTGACGACATTCGGGATGCCGTCCTCGCTGCGATAGACCACCACACGGCCATCCAGGAAATTGCGTCCGAGGACGCCCCCAGCGGCAACGTCGGTCGACCGACACAGCGGATACCAGTTTTGCGAGAATTGGTCATCCTGCCCTTCATAGGTTACGCCGCGGCCGTGGCGGCGACGATCGAGCAATTCGACCGCCGCCTGCTGGCCGTTGAACATATCTTCGAGATCGCGAACATGCGCCGTCATCGTCTGATCCTCAGAAATTGAAGGTCGCGGCAACGCCGTAGCGACGCGGCTGGCCCGGATAGCGAATGTCGTTCGCAGAGGCCGAGAATTCCTTGGCAAAGAATTCCTCGGTGTAGCGTTCCTTGAACAGATTGGTGACATAGAGCCCGATCGAATAACGCTTCGTGTCGTAAGTCAGGCGCGCGTTGACCAGATGGACGGCGTCCTGGCGGTCCGCATTGTCGATGTGCCAGTAATTGCCCGAACGGCCCGAATAATCGACGCGCGCGATGATATCGGCATCGGCGCTGACTTCGGCCTTATACTGCCCGAACAACGTATAGGACCAGCGATAGGTCAGCGGCACCTTGTTACCGCGAAACAGCGCCGTGCCGTCGAAATCCTTGATCTTGGTATCGATGAAGCCCAGCGACGCACCGAATTGCAGATTGCGCGAGGGTCGCGCCTGCGCCTCCACTTCAAAGCCGAAGATATCGGTTTTCGCGACATTCTCGATGCCCTGATCCGCCACGTTGAGGACGAATACCTGCTGGTCCTTATACTTCATGAAGAAGGCCGCGGCATTGAGCGTCAGCTTGCGGTCGGCGAGGCTGTTCTTGGTTCCGATCTCCAGCGTATCGGCAACCTCGGGGCGATAGATTTCGGGGAAAACACCGGTCGGCGGATTGAAGCCACCGCTGCGGAACCCGCGCGCCGCGGTCACATAGACCATATGGTCCGGCGACGGGCTGTATTTCACCGACAGCTTCGGCTGCCATTCGTCAAAGCTCGTCTTGCGAACCGCGCCGCCACCCAGCCGGTCGGTCTGCGTCCGACGGTCGTGATCGTACCGCAGCGCTGCCGTCAGTTCGATCGCATCGGTCGCATTATAGTTGATCTGCGCATAAGCAGCCTTCGTCAGGATATCCTCGTCGGCCCCGGCGACCGGCAGCGGCAGATAAGCCGAAGGCGGCAGTCCGCTGGCCGTCGCATCGGGCGACAGCAGGATGATCGTGTCGATACTCTTTTTCGCGTCGAGCAGATAGGCACCGGCCGTCCAGCGAAGCCGCTGCGACGAAGGCGACGAAAAGCGGAATTCCTGGCTGAAGCTTTCATATCCGCGGATCTGGCGCGCACCCAGAAGCGACGCGGGAGTCCAGTCTAGATCTTCCAGCAGGTCGATATTCGTGTCGTTATAGGCGCTGACCGACGTGACCGTGAACGGGTCGAACTCATAATCGATCTTCAGCGACCCATCCTTGGTCTTGCGGGGGCTGGTGCCCAGAAAGTCGTTCTGGATCGGAACGCTTGTGTTGTTAGGCTGACCGTCGGGAAGCGGGATATACCAGGATGCACCCCCCTTGAGATCGCCATAAGCGCCACGCAGGTCGATGGTCAGGCGGTCGACCGGGGTCAGGATCAGACGGCCGCGCAGGTTCAGATCCTCGACGAAATCGACCTTGCGGTTGAGCGTGACGTTGTGAAAGACCCCGTCGAACTTGCGATAGTCCGCCGCGATCCGGAACAGCAGCAAATCGGGAACCAGCGCGCCGCTCAGCGAACCCGACAAACGCCGGTCGTCGCCATTCGCATAGTCGATACCGATCCGGCCCTCCAGATCGTTGGTCGGACGCCGGGTTGTGATGTTGATGGCGCCGCCAATCGCGTTACGACCGTAAAGCGCGCCCTGCGGCCCTTTGAGTACTTCGATCTGCTCCAGGTCGAACAGCGCCTGCTTGATCATGTCGGCCGACGTCATCTGCACGCCGTCAATGACCAGCGCGACGGGCGCTTCGCCGTTGCGGACCTGACCGATGCCGCGGATGCTGATCGCGACCGTGCCTGCGTCCTGCGCATCGACCAGCGAGATGTTCGGCATCAGCGCAGTCACATCGTCGATGCTGCGGATACCCGCTTCCTCGATCGCCTGCGCCGAAAAGGCGGTGATCGAGTCCGGAACTTGTTGCAGATTTTCAGAACGCTGCCGCGCGGTCACGATAATCTCGTTGCCGTCGTTGATCCCTTCCGCTTCTTGTGCCGCAACAGCGGTGCCACAAAACAGACAGGCAGAGCCGAGCAAGCCGCCGAGCAAAGACGTTCGAAAATTCATCTGGCAGTCCCCTTATGTGTCGCGACGGACTTTTGCCCGTTCGCTAGAACATAAATCTTATGGGGGTGGCGACCGGCCCGTATATCCGGAGAAAAGGTGGAGGCGGTCAGATCAGCCGCAATTTACGCGCCGCCGCGATCGCGCGTGAACGGGTGGCGACGTCGAGCTTGCGATAAATATTGATGCGGTGCGTCTTGATGGTGCTCTCTGCAACGCCAAGGCTGCGCGCCATTTCCTTGCTCGACAGCCCATCGGCCAAAGCACGCAAAACCTCGATTTCACGCGGCGTCACGATGATGTCGCTGGCCGCCGGCGGGATAGCAACGGCTCCTCGGCGTACGCTCGGGCTATTCTGCCGCAGCCGGGCGACCACGCTGCGCTGCGCCGGTTCGAAAAGGTGGAGAGCTTCTTCGCACGCTTCGAGGACCAGCGGCAGCAGCGCGCCGAATTGCGAGACGATGCCGATCAATCCCTCGCTCTCGGCAGTTTCAAGCGCGAGGCGAAACGAACGCGCCGCCTCCGTCCCGCGCCCGTCAACGGCATGAACGGCGGCGCGCAAGATGTTCATTTCCATTTCGAGCGCCACGGAACCCGTTTCCGCCACGTCGGCCGCGAGTGGCGCCAGATCGTCGCATTCATATCGGCCACTCTGCAATGCGCACGCCAGCACCGCGATGCGATGATCGCACGCCAGCCGACGGTCGCGCTCCCGGAACATCTCTAGTGGCGCGCCCAGCGCCTCCAGCAGACGAGCGGCCTGCCCGACGTGGCCCATGCTGAGCAGCATCCGCGCGCGGATCAGGTCAAGTTGATAGCGCAGCCGCGGCAGAGCGCGGCGCTCCGCGGTTTCGCGGCCACGAAGGATTATCTGTTCGGCCTGCGCCAGATTGCCTGTCCGCACCGCGAACCACGCTTGCGTCGCATAAGCGGCAACGAATACGTCGTGCCAACCCTCGGTGGCTTCGATGACCGGCAGCGCAGATTCCAGCAAATCCGTGGCGGTCGACAAATTCCCCGATAGATAAAGCGTATAGGCGAGCAACGCGATCGCCACCGCGACCTGCGGGCTCCCCTCACCGAAATGACGTGTCGCCTGTTCGAGACTGCGCCGAAAGAACAGTTCCGCTTCGCGCCGCCGCCCTGTTCGCATCTGCGACAGGCCAAGATATTGATAGGCATAGACTTCGAGCAGCGGAAGCTGGTGCAGCCGTGCGAGCTTGCACGCCTTTTCGCCATGAACGCGGCACCACAGATCGTCGCCGCGATCAAAGCTGGCGAGGCTCGACAAATGGTGGAGCAGGACACGCAGCGTCGGGTCGTGGCCGTCGAACGCAAGCTGGCGTTCGAGGATCGGCAGACATTCGGGCGGGAAGCTGCGATCCTCATAAATGAAAGTAACGAGATCGTTGCACAGCATCTCGCAAGCGAGCGCGGGATCGTCGCGCTCGACCTCGGCAATCGGCCGCGCCGCGAACAAGCCGTCGAGCAGCGACCGCGCCTCGACCAGACGACCATGCTGCGCGGCATAATATGCCTGCCCCAGAGTCACGCGCGGGAAATCGCCCGGCATCACCGGATCGAGATCGTCGAGATGACGGAGCAGCGCAAGCCCGCCCCGGATTGCCATGCGCCAACCGCCAGCCTCTTCGATGATTGCCAGCGCCGCGGCCTGATCGGACACCAGCGCCGCATGCGCAAGCGCCTCCGGCAACAGATTTTCCGCCGCAAGCCATGATGCCGCGCGCAAATGCAGTTCATCGAGCCGCGCCGGGTTGCCGCGCGACAGCATGTCATAGAGAAACTCGCGCAGCAGTGGATGAAAGCGATACCATATGCCTTCGTCATCGAGCGGCGCGATCATCAGATTCTGACGGCGCATCTGCTCAAGCATCAGCGCACTGTCTTCGCGGCCCGAAATCGCGTCGCCCAGCCCGTGACTGATGCGCTGCGCGATCGAGGTTTCGAGCAGAAACTGCTGCGTGTCGACCGCAAGCCCCGAAAACACCTGCTCGGCCAGATAGTCCGCCAGATCGGTTGAACGCCGCGTCAGATGGTCGAGCGTATCGACATGATCGCGTCCGGTCAGCCAGAGGCGCAGAAGTTGCAGCGCGGCCGGCCATCCCTCGGTCCGGTCGATCAATTCTGAACATTCGACCTTGTCCGACTGGTCACTGATGAACGCGCGCGCCTCGCTGTCCGAAAAGCGAATGTCGCTTTGATCGATCTGGAGCAACTGACCGCTGACCCGCAGGCCCGACAGCGCAATTTCAGGCTGGCCGCGCTGTGCGACGATGATCGCCGCGTGCGACGGCATACGTTCGATGACATATTCGAGGAAACGGTTGGTCGCGGGCGATGCAATGCGATGATAATCGTCGATGATCAGCCTGACTGGCTCTTCGCTGGCATCCAATGCAAGCACGATCGCGCGCGCCGCAGATTCGGCGGCGAGGCCCGGAAGACCCGCATCAATCGCTTCGCGCGAATATGGCAGGGGCAATCCGGCGCGATGCAGCGCCGCCATCAGATAAGCGAAAAACTGGTCCGCCTCGAACTTGGAATCATCGACGCTGTACCATGCGACCGCCACATCCTCGCCCTGCCAGCGGGCATAGCATTGGCTGAGCAAAGTGGTCTTTCCGTAACCCGCAGGCGCCGAGACAAGCGTCAGATGGCGGGTCGCCCCCGTGATCCGGTCGACCAGCGCCTCGCGCCACAGAAGGTCGATCGACCTGTTCGGGGGAGCCAATTTGGTCCGGATCAGCATGGAGCGACCATGCCACAATCTCGCCGGTCTTCTATCCACCTTATTGGTGGATTGTTCCAAAAGGGCGCGCCGCGCAGTGGACGATCTGTATTTCGAAAGGCGCACGACCCATGACCAAGACCATATTGTTCGTTCTGACGGCCCATGGCGAACTGGGCGATACAAAGGCGAAGACGGGCGTCTGGCTTGAGGAACTGGCGACGCCTTACCAATTGCTCACCGCCGCCGGTGCAGACGTTTTGCTCGCCACACCGGGCGGTAAACCCGCCCCGCTTGACCCGGCCAGCCTGGAGGAGCCCTGGCTCCTTCCTGCAGGACACTGGTTTCTCGACCAGCAGGATGCGATGACCCAACTCGAAACGCCGCTAGATATTAATGCCATCGACGCCGCACGCATCGACGCGATCTTCCTCGTCGGCGGCACCGGAACCTTGTGGGACTTTCCCGCCTGTCAGCCGCTCGGCGATCTGATCACCGCGCTTGACCGGCAGGAGAAGCCTATTGCCGCGATATGCCATGGCGTCGTCGGTTTAATGACCGCGCGATCGAACGATGGCGCGCCCTTTGCCAAGGGGCGGTCGCTCACCTGCTTCAGCAATGAAGAAGAAGCGATGTTGGAATATGACAAGCTCGTGCCGCTACTCGCTGAAACCGAGCTTGTCCGGCAAGGCGCCGTCTACGTCAGCGCCGCGCCATTCGAGCCGCAGGTCATCGAGGACGGGCGACTGATCACTGGCCAGAACCCTGCTAGCGCGGAACCCCTCGTGCGGGCGCTGCTACGTCAGCTTGGCGCGGCTCCAAGTTGACACACCTGCAGCCTGACAATTCCACGCAGAGAATTTCGGCAAGTGGGGTCCGAATTGTTAGCGAACCGGTGGAAACGACCAAGCGCTCGCCCTTTGCGCAAATTCGGATTCGCAATGTCGGCATCGCAGCAAATTTCACTCGCCTCGTACTCGCGGCACTCTTGGCCGTTTGCGGACTGTCCGCTCTCAGGCGAATGGCGCTAAGAGCGAACGTTCGACGGATGCGTGGGCTAGTAGGCCGCTTCTTTCCTAGTATTGAAATTTCGCCTGCAGCGCGATTGTGCGCGGCGGCTGGATGAATTTGGAGATGATGCCCGCCGCAAGCGGGGTGTTGAATGCATGGCTCGCGGTCAGCTCGTCAGTAAGATTCTTGCCGACCACCGCAAGTTCCCATCGCTTGTTGCTTCCGCGAATACCGAGACGCAGATCGAACTTCGCAAAACTGTCCTGCGCTGCCGCAGGATTGAAAGATTCTTCCAGAAAGGCGCTGCTGCGATAGGTGATGCCGCCGTTTGCGATGAAGTCGACCGAGCCGCTCAGCGGGAGTGCCATATCGGCAAAGAGCGTGCCGCTCCATTCGGGCGAGCGTGGCAACGGCCGCCCCGCCGCATTGTTGTTCGCCGGCACGCAGGTCGGATTGGTGAATGGACAGGGGGCGCCCGGGAAGTCGATGAATTTCGCGTCGAGATAGGCCAGCGAGCCATTGAGCGCGAAACCGTTGGCAATCTGGAATACGAAGTCGGCTTCTATGCCCTGACTGCGGGCCTTGCCGGCGTTGCTCGTGATGAAGCTGTTGCTCACCGCATCGAAGGACGACACCTGCAAATTCGTGAAGTCGGTCCGATAGGCGGCGATGTTGAAACGCAGCCGGCGGTCCAGCAACGCAAGCTTTGCGCCGACCTCGAGAGTTTCCGCATCCTCCGCTTCAATCTCGAACTGGGCCTGCGTCGTGGTTGCCTGTGCACCAATGAAGCCGCCTGCCTTCGATCCCTGACCATAGGATGCGTAAAGCATGGCATTGCGCCCGGCATCCCACTGGATCGCCGCGGAGGGATCCCATTCACGTTCCACGCGCCGCCCCGCCAGCGCTGTCGCAAGCCAGCTCGGCTGGACGACGCCGCTGTTCGCGCGCGTCTGGGTCGCGGTCTTGCGGTCGAAGGTATACCGAAGACTGCCGATCAGCCGCAATGTGTCAGCGACATGCCAGGTAGCGCTGCCGAATGCCGACCAGGCGAGATTTTCCTGACGGAACGCACGATCGGAGCGCCCGTTGAAAGGACCCGAATTGATGAGCGTCGTGCCGAACAGGTCATAATCATTGATGTGAAAATAGCCTCCGACGATATATTCGAGACGACCCGTCGTCGGCGACGCGAGGCGGATTTCCTGCGACATCTGGCTGAATTTTTCGGCGAAGCGCGACGCGAACGACGGTGCGGGGCCGAAATCGGCATCCACCTTTTTGTCGAAATCATAGGAGGAAAAGCCGGTGATCGCAGTCAGGACATGATCGCCGATTTCGATATTCGCGGTCGCGCTGGCATTGAGGTTGTTGGTGTTGTCGTAATCCTTGTCCATGAAGCCCGGAAAGCCGCCGGTAGCGCGCTTGCGATCGGGATCGTCCGGCGTCGAGAATCGCTCGACCGCGGTGCCCGTCAGGTCGACCTTTCCGCCTTCGACCCGGATCAACAGATCGGCACCATTGCCCGGATCGATCAGGACCGAGGTGCGGCCGAACAGACTCTTGCGCTTCGTTTCATTGCCGCCGAGCTGGGTATTTTCGATATAACCGTCACCGTCCTCATATTGCCCTGCAACGCGGATGCTGACCGCGTCGGACAGCGGCCCGGACACCATGCCGAACAATCGTGCACCTCCCAGCTCGAATTCGTAGCTGCCCTCGAGCGCCGCACGGAAGTCCCGTGTCGGCCGCGCGCTGACGACGCTGATCGCGCCCGCGCTGGTATTCTTTCCGACGAGAGCGCCTTGCGGGCCGCGCAGCACCTCGATCCGCTCGACGTCGAGGAACGGCGCCTGGAACTGCCGCGCGTGGCCGCCATAGATGCCGTCGACGAACAAACCGACCGTCTGCTCGAAGGCAAGATTGCCCGGGGTCGAGCCAATACCCCGAATATAGAAGGCGTTGTTGCCCGGGGTCGTCTGGACATAGAAATTGGGGACATAACGGTCGAGTTCGGTAAAATCCTTGATCCCGAGATCGCTGAGCTGCTCGCCGCCAACGACGGTCATCGAGATGGGGACGTCCTGAACGTCCTGCTCGCGCTTCTGCGCGGTGACGACGATCATATTGGCATCTTCGGCCTCGGCCGCCTTGGTCGTTTCCTGCGCCGTTGCAGGAACGGTTAACAACAGCGCACTCGATGCAATCAGGCCTGCCCGAACCGAAACTCCATATGCCTTGCCATTGGACATCCACATTCTCCCTCTTGTGGTTTCGGCGGCTCCGGGATTTTCCGGATGCGGATCGCCATCACGGAATTCATTTAGCCTTCTAAGGATATTTTGTAAAGTAGGTTGACAAATATCCAACAATCAGAGAGTATGATCGCCACTGAAACCCCTCATAAATCTGGGCTTTTCGGAATTTGCCTTTTGCTCAGCCTGCGTCCCAGGCGAGATGGGCCCAAGAGGAGAAGCGGAGCGAAATCGGCTCCCGAAACGGGAAGAGGAGAATCGGATGTTGTCGCGGCGCAATCTGGTGAAGGCAGGCGCGGCTTCGGCTGTAGCCGGGCTGTTTGGAACGCGGGCTCAGGCTCGCACACCAGCGCGCAAAAAACCCAATATCCTCTTCATTCTCGCAGACGATCTGGGCTTTGCCGATCTCGGCCGCTTCGGGCGCGACGACATCGCGACACCGTCGCTCGACACGCTCGCGGCGGGAGGCGTCGCGCTCCACCGATCCTATTCCAACAGCAGTGTCTGCTCGCCGACACGGCTCGCGCTGATGACCGGACAATATCAATATCGCTTCGCCGGCGGGCTCGACGAACCTCTGGGCCTCCATCCCGACCTGGGGCTGCCGGATTCGACCACTACCCTGCCCGACCTTTTGAAGCACGCGGGCTATGAGACATCGCTCGTCGGAAAATGGCACCTAGGCGGCCTGCCGGAATTCGGGCCGCGCAAGAGCGGCTACGACAATTTCTTCGGCATCTATCAGGGTGGAGCCGACTATTTCGAACATGGCATGACAATCCGCGGCCGGTTCAAACATGATCTTTGGGAGAATGAGACCGAGATTCACCGTACCGGATATCTGACCGACCTGATCACCGAGCGCAGTGTTTCGGAACTCGGTCGTTTCGCGGCGGCCGATCGCCCCTTCCTGCTGAGCGTCCATTATACCGCTCCGCACTGGCCTTGGGAGGGCCCCGAAGACGAGGCGGTCGCGAAAACGATCCGCGATTCCTTTCATTACGACGGGGGTTCGAACGCGGTCTATGCCGCAATGGTCGAAAGCCTTGATCGCGGCGTCGGCAAACTGTTGGCGGCGCTTGCCGCCAACGGGCAGGCCGAGGACACGATCGTCATTTTCACCAGCGACAATGGCGGCGAGCGCTTTTCGAAGGTCTGGCCGTTGCGCGGAATGAAAGGCGAGTTGCTGGAGGGCGGCATCCGCGTTCCAACCATCCTGTGCTGGCCGGGGCGTATCAAGGCCGGAACGACGAGCGACCTCGTCCATATGACGATGGACTGGATGCCGACCCTTCTGGCCGCTGCAGGCACAGCGCAGAGCGACCTGCCAAAGCTCGACGGGCGCAACCTGCTGCCCGACCTTCTGGACGGCAGCGCGGCTTCCCCGCGCCAACTATTCTGGCGTCACAAGGCCCAGGACCAGCGCGCCGCGCTCGACGGGAATCTCAAGTATCTGGCGATGAGCGGGCATGAGTTCCTATTCGATATCGCCTCCGATCCGCGCGAGGTCGCGAATCTCAAGACCGTGCGGACCGAAGATTTCACGCGACTGAAATCGGCTTTCGAAAGCTGGAACAAGGAGATGCTGCCCTATCTGCCGTCGACCTTCAGTTACGAACTGCGCGGCAACGGACATCTCGCCGGCTATTGAGTGGCGAGCGGTGCCGAAATCTCGGGCGGAGGCCCCCAGTCGCGCGCCAGCGTCGCCCGCAGCGCGTCGACGGTCTTGCGTCCGAGCCGCTCCCCCAGTTCCTGATCGATCCGACTCAGTATCTCGAGCGCGTCGGCGCGAAGTTGCTGCGACTTCTCACTGAAGGCGACAATCGACGCGCGCCCGTCGGTCGGGTCGGGTTCGATGACGATCCATTCGCGATCGACCATTTCCTGCAGCATTTTGCTCACCCCTTGCCGGGTGATGCCAAGGTTGCGGGCGAGGTCGATCGGGCGCCGCACGCCCAGCGCGATATTGGCAAAGGCCATCGATTGCGAGCGCGACACGGCTTCCCATCCGCGCGCGCGCAGCGCCGACTGCAGTCCTTCGTCGAACCAGTAGAAGGCCCGCATCACGTCGAGCATGAGAAATCCGTCCGCCATGTCGTCCGCTTCGCCCAGCCACGCCGATTGCGCAACCAAATTGAGCGCAGCGCCAGCAAGCGGGAACAGATAGGATCCATCGTGAAAGCCGAGCGGGCGGCGGTCGTCACGCAGCGCGACGTCGACAACCTCGCCGATCACCACCGCGTGCGTTGCATGGTCGATGATGCGACCGGGACGGAGCAATATGCTCGCGCAGGCGTCGGCCAGCCGGGGTGGACCGCCGGGGCCCAGCACCCAGTCGCCAACTTCGAAGCGCTCCTGCGGCGCGGCGCCGCCACCGCAGCGTCGCGATATCTCGCGCTGGTGCTCGGCCAGCAAATTCAGGCAGACATCGGCCCCTTCCGAAATTGCGGCGTGCGTCGCATTCGAGCGGTTGATGCACACAAGCATCGATGGCGGATCCATGCTCACCTCGCAAAAGGCGGTCGCCGCCATGGCATGGTTTCGCCCGGCATGGGTGGCGGTCACGACGGCGACGGGGCGAACCAGCGAGCGGAGCGCGCCGCGCAGGCCCTCGGCACAATTTTGCGATGGAAACATCATCGCCTGTTTGTGTAGCGCTCAAAGTATTTTGTCAACCTGGTTGACATATTTCATCGACACGGACTATGGTCGGAAAAATAGGATGGAGACGATGATGTCCGAAAAGCTCGCCGATCGCCGCATTCCCGCGGGCGACAATTTCCTTTCGCGCGAAGAGGTGGAGGCGATCACCCCAGAGGGTCTGGTCGAACGGATGCTGGCGCTCAAACCCCTGATCGCCGAGAAGGCGGCTTCGGCCGAGCGCGAGCGCCGCCCCGACGACGCGGTATGGGATGCCCTGCGCCAGAGCGGCTATTTCTATATCTATGTTCCACGCCGTTTCGGCGGGCTCGAATTCGACACCGACACCTATATCAGCGCGACGCTGCCGATCGCCGAGGCCTGCCCCTCGACTGGCTGGACCGCCTGTTTCGCAGCCGAACATAATTGGCTCATCGCCCAGATGCCGGAAGCAACCCAAACTGAAGTGTGGGGCAAGACTCCGTATGTCATCGCGCCAAGCGCGGCTTCCCCCCCCGGCATCGCGACACCTGTCGACGGCGGATACCAGCTAAAGGGTCGCTGGAAATGGGGCACGGTCGTGATGAATGCCGACTGGATCATGCTCAACGCGCTTGAGCCGGCCGAAGGCGCGCCGCCAGTGGCCCGCATGATGCTGCTTCGAGCCGAAGAGGTCGATGTAATCGACACATGGCAAATGGCAGGAATGGCAGCGACGGGCAGCAACGACATCCGTGTCGACGACGTCTTCGTGCCCGAAGGCTATCAGTTCGCGGTCCAGCCCGTCCGCTCGGGCCGCGGGCACGGGCGCGCGATCTATGGACCGGGGCTTTACGGTTCGCCGATGCTTCCCAATCTCTGCGTCACCGCCGCGATCCCGGCGCTCGGCGCCGCGCGGCAGGCGGTGCAATTCTGCCGTGAGCGGCTCCAGACCCATGTGAAGTTGGGCGGGATGACCACAAGCGTCGAAAAGCCCGCTGCGCAAATGAGGCTAGCCCGCGCGGACCTGCTTGCCCGCTGCGCCGAGCGGACGATCCGCTCGGCAGCGCGCGAGAATCTGCTGATCGGCGAAATCGAGGAGCCCGAACAGACGGGTGAACGCATCCGCATACGCGCGGAAATCGCAATAGCAGTCCAACAATGCGTCGAAGCGGTACGCACTTGCTGCGAGGCCGTCGGCTCAAGCGTTCATGCGCTCGACAACCCGATGCAGCGCCTGCTGCGTGACGTCCAGGTCATGCAAAGCCACATCGTTTATGATCTCGATGTTGCGACGGAGCTTCACGGCCGAACGCTGGTCGGCCTCCCCCCCAACTCGCTCCTCCTTTAAGAGCGAGCCGATGCCGCGGCGCGAGTTCTGGGGCCTTGATGACAGCATCGGCTACTTGGCGCGCATTGTGTTCCGCCGCTTCACCGGCGCCTTCGAAAAGCGGACATTGCCCCATGGAATTTCGATGGGGCAATATGCCTTGCTTCGCAGCCTATGGAATACAGACGGTATAGCGCAGCACAATATCGCCGTACGGCTGGGGCTGTGTGAGCCCACGGTGGCGGTGACGGCCCGCAGGCCTGAAAATCTAGGATTGCTGCGCCGAAGGGTGAACTCGTCGAACCGCCGCGAGACGCTCGAATATTTGACGCAACAGGGTCGGGATCTGGAACCGCTCCCGATGTGCGCCTCGCAAGCCGCACGTGCCGCAGCCATCAGGAATTTGTCGGTCCCCGAAGTTGCGACGCTCCACGCGCTTTTATGTCGAGTCGAACGAAATCTGGCTACTTTCGAAGCAGCGCTTATTGACGTTGAAAGCTAATGGCCGATTGGAGACCGCCCGCTCTCGAGCATGATTGCCGCGAAAGCGGACCCTGATCGGCGGCCCGCGACAGAGCACGCCACCTTCAAAACCTAGAGCGTTAATCCACCGTCAATCGTGAGGCTGGCTCCTGTCATTTATTCGCCGCGGCTGAGCGCACGGTTTACGTCATCTCGCGTATGGACAATAATGTTGAGCGGTCGCTCGACCGCCGGATCGCGGAGAATGCGGTCCTCGGCAATATACCAGTGATCGGCGATGTAGGTGGAATTGTGCCGTTGCCTAGATTTGCCGAACGCTATTCATTGCTCTCTAATTTTATATGGGACATACACAGACACAGCCAAGGCCCTATTAAAAAACGATATTATATTGGTGAGCCGCTCCCTCTTAATCAGCGGGCTCTAGGTTCGAGCCTTGGTGCGCCCACCATTTCCCTGAAATTATTGGAAATTTCGTCAAGCCTTGAGCTGGGTTGAGGTCGACCACACGCGCCGACATAAGGGCAGATCATCAGGATTTTGGATAACAATGAATTATCGCCATTCCTTCCATGCTGGCAACAGTGCCGATGTCGTCAAGCACAGCCTGCTGATCGCCCTCGTGCGCGCTTTGCAGCAAAAGCCGGGCTCGCTGACCCTGATCGACACCCACGCCGGTTGCGGGCTGTACGACCTTGGAGGCGATGAAGCCCAACGCACCGGCGAGGCCACACAGGGCGTGCTGCGAGCCTTTGCCGACCCGAACCCCTTGCTGGACGACTACCGCACCGCCGTAAACGCGGTGAATGCCGGGGCCGAGCCTCGCATCTACCCCGGATCGCCGCGATTTCTGGCGCAGCTTCTGCGCCCGCAGGATTTTCTGATCCTGAACGAGAAACATCCCGAAGACGTCTATGCCCTGCGCGGTGCGATGCGCGACACGTCCGCTGCCGTGCATCAGCGCGACGCCTACGAGCTTTGGCTAGCGATGGTGCCGCCCCGCACCGCGCGCGGTGTGGTGGTGGTCGACCCGCCGTACGAGCAGACCGACGAACGCGCCCGTATCACCGCCACCCTAGCCGCCGCCCACCGCAAATGGGCGCATGGGGTGACGGTGATCTGGTATCCGCTGAAAGACCGCGCCACGCATGTGCGGTGGAAGCAGCAGTTGCGGAAACTCGGCATCCCGAAGTTTCTGGTCGTCGAGCATTGGCTGTACGACAGCGATCAGCCCGACATTTATAATGGCGCGGGCCTTTTCATCGTCAACCCGCCCTACGCGTTCACGCAGGCGCTGCCGCCGCTGCTGGAAGCCCTGCGCGCCGCGCTGGCGCCGGAGGGACATCGGGGAGAGATCAGGGCCGACTGGTTGGGCGATTAAAACAACCCCGTCTTCCCCTTCTCCCAAAGGGGGAATTGCCGCACTTCAGCTTGTAGACAAATTTGGTCACGCTGAATGATGAAAATCGAATTGCCCATGTCTGCCGAAGCTTCAGCGGGCGCTCCACTCCATCGGCCGCGCTCGGCCATGGGTCGCTTGACCCTGTATCTGCTACAGGGTGCATAGAGGGACGAATCGGAATTTCAGGAGGATTTCGTGGTGCCAGTCGCTCGCCAACATGCCGATCAGTTGATCAGCGCGGAGCTCGGTCGTTACCACGCGGCGCGAGCCGAGGGCGACGTGCAGACTGCCTGGACGGCGCTGGAGCGCGTGCATGTCGTTGCCCAACCCTTTCCAATTCCCCACTTTGCCTCGCATTGGCAGATGCTCGTCTTTTCGATCGCCCTCCGCGATTGGCGCGAAACAGCAGGGCAATTGCTCCGGCTCGTGCTGGTTCCTGTGGGTTCGCTGACGGGCCGCCTACCTGTCGGAAACACGGGCCGAGCACGGATCAGTGCATTCCGGTCGATGCCGATTGCGCCCGATCTGGAAGCGCTGATTTCGCGGCGCGACAAACCTGCGGCGCCCTGATAAGGGGAACAGCGATGCCGGCTTCGATCATGCGACTGCTGATGATAATCGGGGTGCTGCTTTGCAGTATGCACCTTGCCGAACCCGCATCGGCGCACAGTTCCACAGACGATGCCGCCTTCCATCTTTCGATCGGCGAAACCGACAAGGATAGTCCTGAGCCGGCTTCGAAGCTGGCCCATGGCGGCCATCATCATTGCCCCGTCGCGCCCGATCTTGGGCGTGCGGAGGCGGCTTCCGTTTGTGCATTTGCGCGCGCCCCGCTCTTTGCGGCGGGCGCAATGCAGCTTCCCTCGCGCGACCTTCCGCCGCTGCTCGACCCGCCTCTCTCGATCTGAGCCCGCTCGCCGCGATCACGCGGCGATCAATCAGATCTATTGAGGATGTATTCCCATGTTCAAATTCGTTGCTGCCTTGCTGGCAGCCACATCGTGCGGCGCGATGGCGTCCGCACAGGAAGCGAGCACCGAAGCCCGGCAGATATCGGGTCCGCTGCTGACGCTCGACGAGGCGGTCGTTCTGGCAGGCGGCAGCGCACCGGCGGCCGAAGCGGCATCAGCAGGCGTCGATGCCGCTGACGCAGGACGACGGATCGCCGGTCTAAGACCAAACCCCGCTCTCGCGGTCGAGGTTGAAAATTTCGTCGGCACCGGTCCCTATAGCGGCGTCAACGGCGCCGATGTGACGGCGAGCGTCGCCATTCCGATCGAACTTGGCGGCAAGCGCCAGGCGCGGATCGGCGTTGCGGATGCCGAGGCATTTCGGGCCCGCCTCGCGCAATCGATCGCTGGGGCCGACATCAGGTTGCAGGTCACCGAACTCTATATCGAGGCGGCAGCAGCGGAGGTTCGTGTCGCCGTCGCCGAGGATCGGTTCCGGATTGCGGGCGATACCGCCCGCGCGGCAACGATCCGCGTTCAGGCCGGGCGCGCTTCGCCGCTGGAACAGGAGCGCGCCGAGGTTGCGCGGCTGACCGCCGAAGCCGATGCCGGCAAGGCACGAAGGATCGCCGACGCCGTCCGTGCCAATCTGGGGCGGCGAATCGGTCGCCCGGCCACCGGCCCGATCGACGTCGCCGTGCTCGGCGGCCCCGGCAGAGGCGCAATGGGTCCGCCTCGACCGGCAACAGCCACAGGCACGCTCGCGCTTGCCGCAGCCGATGCCGATCTCAAGATTGCCGATGCAGGTGTTGCATTCGCACGATCACAGCGCGTTCCCGACCTGACCGTTGGGCCGGGTGTCCGCCGGATCGAGGCTACAAACGATGTCGCCGCGATCTTCAGCGTCTCGGTACCGCTTCCGCTGCTCAATAACGGACGCGCGGCGGTCGATCAGGCGAGTGCGAACCGGCGACGCGCCGATGCACGGCGCCGGATGACCGTGCTCGATGTTGAGCAGCAGATCGCCGAGGTCGAGGTCGAAGCGCAAAATGCTGCGGAAGCGGCGCACGTTGCCAGTGGCCCCGCGCTCTCGGCGGCAATGGAAGCCGCACGCATCGCACGCATCGGTTACCGCGAAGGCAAGTTCGGGCAGCTCGAACTGCTCGATGCCGAGAGGGTGCTGACAGAGATGCGCGTCGCGTCGATCGACGCGCTTGCAACCTATCAACTCGCCAAGGCCCGGTTGGAACGCCTCACGGCTCCCGCGCCGATCGAAGGAAATTGATCCCATGACTTTCAACATCAATCGAAAGCTGCTCGCCGCCGCGCTGGTGCCATTGCTACTCTCAGCGTGCGGCGGCAGCGAAAGCGCCAGGCCCGCAGACGAACATGGCGATGACCATGGCAAGGAAGAAAGCGGCCACGCCGAAGAGGGCCGTATCGCGCTCACCGCCGAACAAATCCGGGTCGCGGGCATCACGCTCGGTCGGCCGACCGTCGGTAGCGCCGGTGCGCTCCAACTCCCCGCGACGATCGAAAGCGATCCGCAGGGGACGCAGGCGGTGTCGGCAGCGATCGGCGGGCGCATCGTCGCCCTCAACCACAATCTTGGCCAAGGCGTCGGTCGCGGCCAGACGCTCGCGATCATCGAAAGCCGCGAAGCAGCCCAGCTTCAGGGCGAGGTGCAGGCGACCAAAGCCCGCCTCGCTCTCGCCAACTCCAATCTTGCGCGCGAAGAGCGGTTGTTCGCGCAGCGTGTCTCGCCCGAACAGGACGTCATCGCGGCGCGCACGGCGGCAACCGAAGCGCGCATCGCGTACCAGCTGGCACAGCAGCAGGTGTCGGCGGCGGGCGGCGGCGGCGGCCAACTCAACCGCATCGCTATCGCGGCGCCAATCTCGGGGCAGGTCATTTCGCGCAGCGTCGTGCTTGGTCAGACGGTCGCGGCGGACGCCGAACTATACCGCATCGCCAATCTGTCGAGCGTCTCACTCTCGCTGAACCTGCAACCCGCCGATGCCGGACGCATTCGCCCCGGCGCTATCGTTACGGTGAGCGCGCCCGGACGGCAGGCTGCCGGCAAGATCAGCTTTGTGTCGCCCGCGCTCGATCCGGCGACACGACTGGTTCCGGCCATCGCGATCCTCGACAACCGATCCGGACAGTGGCGCATCGGTGAAGCCGTGACCGCTTCGGTCGCGCTCGCAGGCGACAGTGGCGCACCATCGGTCAGCGTTCCGTCGACCGCTATCCAGACGATCGAAGGCAAGAGCGTCGTGTTCGTGCGCACCAAAGAAGGGTTCGAGGCGGTTCCGGTGGTCCTCGGCGACCGGGCCGGCACGAACGTCGTCGTGCGATCGGGGCTGAAGGGCACCGAACAGATTGCCATCACCAACAGCTTCGCGCTCAAGGCCGAAATCGGCAAGGGCGAAGCGGGCCATGAGGATTAAGCCATGATCGCCCGCACCGTCACCTGGGCGGTCGACAAGCGCTGGCTTGTCGTCCTGCTCACCGTCCTTTCCGCCATCATCGGCGCCTTCGCGCTCTCACGCCTGCCGATCGATGCGGTTCCCGATATCACCAACAACCAGATCCAGATTAACGTCCGTGCGCCCGCTCTCTCGCCCGAACTGGTGGAGAAGCAGGTCTCCTTCCCGATCGAGACCGCCCTCGCCGGAATTCCTGGCCTCGAATACACCCGCTCGCTGAGCCGCAACGGCTTTGCGCAGGTGACGGCGGTCTTCACCGACAAGACCGATATCTATTTCGCCCGGCAACAGGTTGGCGAACGGTTGAGCGAAGCCGCAGAGACGATGCCCGAAGGCGTCCGCCCCGAGATGGGACCGATCGCAACCGGACTCGGCGAGGTCTATATGTGGACCGTCCGCCTCGGCCACCGCAAAGATGATGCGCACAATCCCGGCGAGCCGGGCCTTCAGCCCGACGGCAGCTATGTTACGCCCGAGGGCGAACGGCTCGTCACCGCCGCCGACAAGGCGACCTATCTGCGTACCGCGCAGGACTGGATCGTCACCCCGCTGCTCCGCACCGTTCCCGGCGTCGCCGGGATCGACGCGATCGGCGGCTATTCGAAGCAATATATGGTCGTCCCCGACGTGCAGCGGCTTGCTGCGCTGGGTCTCAGCCTCACCGATCTCGCCGAGGCGCTCGAGCGCAACAATACGAGCGTCGGCGGCGGGGTCGTCGAACGGAACGGCGAAGGCCTCGCAGTCCGCTCGGACGCCCTCATCCGCGACGCCGCCGAGCTTTCGCGCATCGTCGTCGCCACGCGATCGGGGGTTCCCATCACACTCGATCAGATCGCGACCGTCCGCACCGGACAAGCGGTGCGCATGGGCTCGGCATCCGAAGCGGGCACCGAGGTCGTCGTCGGCACCGCGATCATGCGGATCGGCGAGAATAGTCGAACAGTTGCCACCGCCGTCGCCGATCGGCTGGAAACCATCAACGCCTCGCTGCCGCCCGATGTCCTCATCGAGCCGGTCCTCGACCGCACCAAGCTCGTCAACTCGACAATCTGGACGGTCGGCAAGAATCTGACCGAAGGCGCACTGCTCGTCATCGTCGTCCTGTTCCTGCTGCTCGGCAATTTCCGGGCGGCGCTGATCGCCGCGCTCGTCATTCCGGTGACGATGCTGCTGACCAGCTTCGGCATGCTGCAGGCAGGTGTTTCGGCGAATCTGATGAGCCTCGGCGCGCTCGATTTCGGGCTGATCGTCGATGGCGCGGTGATCATCGTCGAGAATGCGTTACGGCGCATGGCCGATCTCCAGCACCGGCATGGTCGCATCCTGACGGTCGAGGAGCGGCTGGCGACGGTCGCTGCGGCAGCCCGCGAGATGGTGCGGCCTTCGGTCTATGGCCAGGCGATCATCATCCTCGTCTATGTGCCGCTGCTGACGCTCAGCGGGGTCGAAGGCAAGACCTTCATCCCGATGGCGCTGACCGTCATCATCGCGCTCGGTTTCGCCTTCATCCTCTCGCTCACCTTCGTGCCCGCCGCGATAGCGATCTGGTTGTCGAAGCGGGTCGAGGAGAAAGAGGGCCGGATCATGGCGTGGCTGAAGCAGCGTTACGAGCCCGGTCTCGACCGCGCTATGGCCCAGCCGAAGCTGACCATCGGGGCCGGGATCGGCGGATTCGTTGCCGCAATCCTCGCCTTCCTCTCGCTCGGGCAGGTATTCCTGCCGCAGCTCGATGAAGGCGATCTGCTGATCCAGGCCTTCCGCGTCCCCTCGACCTCGGTCGAGCAGAGTCAGGCGATGCAGCTGCCGATTGAGCGCATGCTGTCGAAACAACCCGAGGTTGCGATCGTCTTTTCGAAAACCGGCACCGCGGACCTCGCGTCCGACCCGATGCCGCCGAACGCGACCGACAATTTCGTCATCCTGAAACCCAGAAAGGAATGGCCCGACCCGAGCCTCAGCAAGGCCGAGCTCGTCGAACGGCTGGAGAAGGAGCTGAACAAATTCCCCGGCAACGCCTATGAAATCACGCAGCCGATCCAGATGCGCTTCAACGAGCTCATCGCCGGCGTTCGCGGCGATCTCGCGATCAAGGTATTCGGCGACGATTTCGGCGCGATGAATGCCACGGCGCAGGAAATTGCCGCGATCCTTCGTAAGACCGAAGGCGCGACCGATGTCCGTGTCGAGGAAACCGAAGGCCTGTCGATGCTCGACATCCGCGCGAACCGCAACGCGATGGCACGGCTCGGCGTCACCGCGCAGGACGTGCAGGATGTCGTCACCGCGACGATCGGCGGGCGTCAGGCCGGCACGATCTTCGAAGGCGACCGCCGCTTCCCCGTTGTGGTACGATTGTCGGATGCGCAGCGATCGGATCTGTCGGTGATCGAGCAGGTGCAGGTGCCGGTCGCAGGCGGCGCGTTCGTACCGCTCGCCAGCGTCGCCGATATCAGCATCGTCGACGGCCCGAACCAGATCAGCCGCGAGAATGGCAAGCGCCGCGTCGTGGTGCAGGCGAATGTTCGCGGGCGGCCGATATCGGACGTCGTGGGCGACGCCAAGGCGGCGATTGCCAAGGATGTCCGCTTGCCTGCCGGCAGCTATCTGGAATGGGGCGGCCAGTTCGAGAACCTCGCCTCGGCGCGTGATCGGCTGCAGCTCGTCATTCCGGCGTGCTTCATCCTGATCCTGCTGCTGCTCTATGGCGCGCTCCGTTCACCACGCGATGCGGCGATCGTGTTCACCGGCGTGCCGCTGGCGCTGATCGGCGGTGTCCTGGCGCTGTTCCTGCGCGGGATGGACTTCTCGATTTCGGCAGCGGTCGGCTTCATCGCGCTATCGGGGATCGCGGTCCTCAACGGCCTCGTCATGGTGTCGTCGATCCAGGAGCTGATGCGGTCGGGAATGGCGAGATCCGAAGCCGCGAAGCAAGGCGCGCTTATGCGCCTCCGCCCCGTGGTAATGACCGCTCTCGTCGCCAGTCTGGGCTTCGTGCCGATGGCACTGGCGACCGGTGCGGGCGCCGAAGTCCAGAAACCGCTGGCGACGGTGGTGATCGGCGGGCTGATATCGGCAACCTTGCTGACCCTCTTCGTCCTTCCGACCCTCTACGCGCTTCATGGGGGCGAGCGGTCGAAGAAAGAGAGAGGGATCGAGGACGGCGCATTCGCACAGCCATGACGACGGCGGACACGCCGGGCACGATCATACGGCCGGGGCCAAAGCCCGGAGCTTGAGGATCCCGCTGGCGCTGACCGGTGCCTTCCTCATCGCCGAACTCGTCGGGGCGTGGCTGTTCAACAGCCACGCCCTCCTCTCCAATGCTGCGCAATCAATACGCCGTGACACGTGTCACAGTTCGATGAGCGGCGCCCGATAGCAGAAACGGAAAACGGCTCGATCGCGCTTCTTCGACCGCGATGGATTGCGATCGAGCGCCTCCTGTTCTGCTCATCTACGGAAAGTGAACCACGACGCTTGTCTTCGCTTCGGCACGCTGGTAGAGGCCCCCCTCGTTGCCGCTTTAGCTCAGTTGGTAGAGCACATCATTCGTAATGATGGGGTCACAGGTTCGAGTCCTGTAAGCGGCACCATATATCCTACAATTCAATAACTTAGAGCGGCATCGCATGTCCGGCTGATCGATGCCCACATCCTTTTCGGGACGTCGGAATCGGCTTCTCGTTCCCTGCTCTTTGGGTCGCGCCGCCATCGGCGCGATGATCTCCGCCTTTTTGGGAATAGCTCTCCGGTTTGAGAGAACGGATCGGGGTATCGATAAGGGGCTTTGGGAGACTCCTGCAAACAGGCTTCGGCCAGAGCCGGAGAAGCGGGCTCAAAATCGACAAGACGGCCACCGAAAATTCCGGCCTATCGCGGCCCGGCTTGTTGGCCCTCTTCAATAAGATCGAGCAAACTTCCTCGGATGCCAAAAGACAAGGCCAAGGGCAAAATGTCATCTTCCTGCCGTCAGTCGACGGTTCTCTGGCGTCTTGAGATGGGAAAATGGTGCCCAGAAGAGGACTCGAACCTCCACGACCTTGCGATCGCCAGCACCTGAAGCTGGTGCGTCTACCAATTCCGCCATCTGGGCACGGGGTAGGAGCGGGCGCTTAGCGGGGCGTCTGGCGGGTTGTCAACTGCATCGCATGGGCCGATGTACATTTTATCGCAAAGCCGCCGGTTTTGCGTCGCAAACCTGCCTTCTCCCCTTGCCCCCCTTCCCGCTTCGCGGCATGGGGAGGGCCGTCGGCGCGACCTGCGCCATCCAGAGAATCGATACAGGCGGACGCAAATGCAGAAACTCGACGGGCAATTGATCACGGTGCTGGGCGGCGGGGGCTTCCTCGGCCGCTATGTCGTGCAGCGGCTGCTCGCACGTGGCGCGCGCGTACGCATCGCACAGCGAACCCCGCGAGCCGCAACCTTCCTGAAACCGCTCGGGGGGCTCGGCCAGACACAGTTCGTCGCCGTCGACGTCCGCGACCCCGCCAGTATCGCGCGCGCGCTGCAGGGCAGCGACGCCGCCATCAACCTCGTCGGCGCGTTCGATGACATGGACGCCGTGCAGGCCGATGGCGCGGGCCATGTGGCCGCGGCCGTCAAGGCGGCGGGCGCCGGCGCGCTCGTCCACGTCTCTGCGATCGGCGCGGACCCCGAAAGCGCCTCGGCTTACGGCCGCAGCAAGGGCGTCGGCGAAACGGCGGTTCGCGCCGCTTTTGCAGGTGGCACGATCCTGCGTCCGTCGATCCTGTTCGGCCGCGAGGACCATTTCATCAACCGCTTCGCGGGAATGATACGCATGGCCCCTGTCGTGCCGGTGATCGCGCCCAACGCGAAATTCCAGCCGGTGTATGTCGGCGATGCCGCCGATGCGGTCGTCGCGGCGCTTGGCAGAGACGCCGCTGGCAAAACATATGAACTCGGCGGACCGCAGGTGATGACGATGGCTGAACTGCTGCGCTGGGTCGCCGACGCGATCGGCCGCTCGCCCTTGTTCGTCGACGTCCCCGACTTCGTCGCCTCGGCGCTGGCCAGCGGCTTCGGCTGGGCCCCCGGCGCGCCAATCACCAAGGACCAGTGGCTGATGCTCCAGCACGACAATGTCGTCGGGGACGGCACCGCAAGGCTGGCCGACCTCGGCATCACGCCGACCTCAATGGCATCGGTCGCCGACGGCTGGCTCGTCCAATATCGCCGCAACGGCCGCTTCGCAGAGCTCGCTTCGCGATAATGTCTATCTGGCTGACCGCAATCATCCTCGGCATCGTCGAGGGTTTGACCGAGTTTTTGCCCGTCTCCTCGACGGGGCACCTCATCCTTGCGACCGAGCTGCTCGGCTATGATGCCGCGCGCTGGGCGATCTTCAACATCGCGATCCAGCCGGGTGCAATCCTTGCGATCGTCGTGCTGTACCGGAAACTCTTCTGGGACATGTTCACCGGCTTCTTCCGCCGCGATCCCGTCGCGATCGCATTCGTGCGCAACCTGCTCCTCGCCTTCTTCCCCGCGGTCATCCTCGGCCTCGCCTTTGGCGATTATATCGAGCTGCTGCTGGAAAATGCCGTTGTCGTCGCTTGGGCGCTGATCATCGGCGGCTTCGCGATCCTGCTCGTCGAACGCTTTGCCAAGACGGTGGACGTCGGCGGGGTGGCGAATGTGTCGGCGCGGCAGTCGATCCTCGTCGGCCTTGTCCAGTGCATCGCGATGATCCCGGGCGTCAGCCGGTCGGGCGCCACGATTCTCGGCGCCATGTCCTTCGGGGTCGACCGCAAGACCGCTGCCGAGTTCAGCTTCTTCCTCGCACTCCCGACGCTGACCGGCGCAACCGTGCTGCAGCTGTTCAAGCATCGCGATGCGATCACGACGAACGATCTCAGCCTCATCGCCTTGGGTTCGCTCGTCTCGTTCGTCGTCGCATGGGCCGTGATCAAGGCCTTCCTTGCCGTCGTCACCCGCTATGGCTTTGCCCCCTTCGCTTGGTATCGAATCATCGCCGGCGCCGCTGCGCTGATCTGGCTCGGCATGAGGTAGGACCGAATCGGTACTATTTGACGAAAGATAATTACGCAGACCTGTTTTGAGGCAAATCACCCCTCCATTTTAGGTTAGCAATACTGTCCTAACTCGCATTTCGCCCGTGACAGGGCTTTTCGGGCCATGCAAATCCCCGCTCAACGAAGGGGATACTGCATGGCTTCCGAACGCATGCTCCAGTTTGTGGGGCGTGAACAATCCTATCCGGACAAACGCTCCGCCGAAGAGCGCGCGCAAGACTTTCGCGAGATCGCCGAACGTTACGCCGCTCCGCAAGCCGACGCACAGGCGGCGCGCTGCTCGCAATGCGGCGTGCCCTATTGCTCGGTACATTGCCCGCTCCACAACCATATCCCGGACTGGCTGCGCCTGACCGCCGAGGGACGCCTGCGCGAAGCCTATGAGCTTTCGAACGCGACCTCGACGATGCCCGAGATTTGCGGCCGCATCTGTCCGCAGGATCGCCTGTGCGAAGGCAATTGCGTGATCGAGTTCTCGGGCCATGGCGCGGTGACGATCGGCAGCGTCGAGAAATATATCACCGATACCGCTTGGGCCGAAGGCTGGGTCGAGCCGCTGCACGTCGGTGCGGCGACCGGCCAGTCGGTCGGCGTGATCGGCGCCGGCCCCGCGGGCCTGACCGCCGCCGAATATCTCCGCGCGGCGGGGCACGAGGTACATGTCTATGACCGGCACGACCGCGCCGGCGGCCTGCTCACCTATGGCATCCCCGGCTTCAAGCTGGAGAAGGATGTCGTGATGCGCCGCGTCGACCGGCTGGTCGAGGGCGGCATCCATTTCCACCTCGGCTTTGCGGTCGGCGAGGACGCGACGCTCGACGCGCTGCGGCAAAAGCATGACGCGATCCTGATCGCGACCGGCGTCTACAAGGCGCGCGAGATCAACGTACCCGGCAACGGCGCCGACGGCGTCATCGCCGCGCTCGACTATCTGATCGCGTCGAACCGCAAGAGCTTTGGCGATGATGTGCCCGCGTTCGATGACGGCCGCCTCGATGCCAAGGACAAACATGTCGTCGTCATCGGCGGCGGCGACACCGCGATGGACTGCGTCCGCACCGCGGTGCGTCAGGGCGCGAAGTCGGTGAAATGCCTCTATCGCCGCGACCGCGAAAATATGCCAGGGTCGCAGCGCGAGGTCGCCAACGCCGAAGAGGAAGGCGTCGAATTCGTCTGGCTCTCGGCCCCCGAGAGCTTCACCGCCGACAAACATGTCAAGGAAGTCGCGGTCGCCGGCATGCGCCTCGGCGCGCCCGACGCGAGCGGCCGCCGCAGCCCCGAGGCCGATCCCGGCCGCAAATTCGACGTGCCCGCCGACATGGTGATCAAGGCGCTGGGCTTCGATCCCGAGGAACTACCGCACCTGTTCGGTTCGCCCGACCTGTCGGTCACGCGCTGGGGCACGCTGCGCGTCGATCACCAGACGATGATGACCAGCCTGCCCGGCGTTTTTGCCGCGGGCGACATCGTCCGCGGCGCCAGCCTGGTCGTCTGGGGCATCCGTGACGGCCGCGATGTGAGCGATCAGATGGCAAAGTGGTTGAAAGCGAAAGCCAAAAGCGAAAAGAAGGCAGCATGACCAACAGGGAAGGAAATTTCATGATGCCGTCGTTCAAATCGATTCTGCTTGCGGGTGCCGTGGCGATGCTGCCGCTGGGCGCGTCCGCCAATGCCGCGCCGAAAAAAGCGGCCAAGGAAGCCCCGCTGGCCGAGGTCGTCGTGGCCGAGCCGGCGCAGGTTGAAGAAGAACCCGCGAGCGACTTCGACAGCGAAGCCTATGCCAAAGAGCAGAAGGCCAAGATGCAGAAGGAAATGGACGAGGCGATCGCGCTGATCGAAAAGATGTTCGACACGAGCAGCCTGCCGCCTATCGAGCCGGCTCGCCTCGCGCTCGCGCAAAAGACGATGGGCCAGCTCATCCCCGCCGGCAGCCTCGAAAAGATGATGGACAATCTTTACGGCAAGATGTTCAAAACGCTGATGGGCGAGTTCGGCGGCCAGTCGGACCTGATGCTCTCCATCAAGACCGGGGTCGAAAGCGAAAAGATCGCCGCGCTCGACGAAGCGACGAAGACCAAGGTCGCCGACATGTTCGATCCGCACCGCAAGGAGCGCGAAGACCAGATCACCCGGGTGATCAAACCGCTGATCAGCGAAGTGCTGGGCGACATGGAACCGCCGATGCGCGAGGGCATGTCCAAAGCCTATGCGCGCAAGTTCACCGCGGCGCAGCTCACCGATCTCAACGGCTTCCTCGCGACCCCGACCGGCACGATCTATGCCAGTGAATGGATGGCGCTTCAGGCCGACCCCGAAGTCATGGTTGCGATCATCAAGGCGGTTCCGCCGCTGATCAACAAATTCATCGATCGCGCGCCGCAGATCGAAAAGGACATGAAGGACCTGCCGAAGGAAAAGCAGCTTTCGGACTTCAGCGACAAGGAACTCGGCCAGCTTGCCAAGCTGATGAAGGTCGATGTGAAGGTGCTGAAAGAACAGCGCGACATGTGGAACAGCACGACCGATGACGCTGCCGATGCCGTGGCGGTCGAAGCGGCCGACGATTATGCCGTCGACGCTGCAGCCGACGCGGCGGACGCCGCCGCCTATGCCGCCGATGCGGCGGCCGAAGCGGTTGTGGACCCCGCGTATGACCGCAGCAATTGGTCGGCCGCCGATCTGAAACGCGTCGAAGACCTCGAAACCGCTTACGAAAATGCTTCGCTCGCTGCACAGCAGGCTTCGGATGAAGCGGCGGAAAACGCACGCAAGAAACTGCCCAAATAAGGCACTCCGTCAGGACAAAGATGATGACCCATTACCCCACCCCCGATCACGCGCGGCTCGAAGCCGAAGGCATGTATCGCCCCGACATGGAATCCGATGCCTGCGGCGTCGGCATGGTCGCGGCGACCGACGGCAAGCCGTCGCGCCGCGTTGTCGAGGCGGCGATCGAAGCCCTGCGTGCCGTGTGGCACCGCGGCGCGGTCGACGCCGACGGCAAGACCGGGGATGGGGCGGGCATCCATGTCGACCTGCCGGTCCGTTTCTTCGACGATGCGATCGCAGCGTCAGGCCACAAGGTTCGCCCGAACCGCCTCGCCGTCGGCATGGTCTTCCTCCCTCGCACCGATTTGGGCGCACAGGAAGAATGCCGCACGATCGTCGAGGCCGAGATCATCGACGCGGGCTTCACCATCTATGGCTGGCGCCAGGTGCCTGTCGACGTCTCGGTGATCGGCGACAAGGCGCAGCGCACGCGCCCCGAGATCGAGCAGATCATGATCGCGGGCCCCCTGCCCGACGAGCAATCGGTCGCCGAGTTCGAGAAGCAGCTCTATCTCGTCCGCCGCCGGATCGAGAAAAAGGTCATCGCGGCGCAGATCGCCGACTTTTATATCTGCAGCCTGTCGGCGCGCTCGATCATCTACAAGGGCCTGTTCCTCGCCGAGAGCCTTGCGGACTTCTTTCCCGACCTCACGAACAAGCTGTTCGAAAGCCGCGTCGCGATCTTCCACCAGCGCTATTCGACGAACACCTTTCCGCAATGGTGGCTGGCGCAGCCGTTCCGCTGCCTCGCGCATAACGGCGAGATCAACACGATCCGCGGCAACAAGAACTGGATGAAGAGTCACGAGATCAAGATGGCGAGCCTCGCGTTCGGCGAGCATTCGGAAGATATCAAGCCGGTGATCCCGGCAGGCGCATCCGACACCGCCGCGCTCGACGCGGTGTTCGAGGCGCTGTGCCGCGCGGGCCGCGACGCGCCGACGGCGAAGCTGATCCTCGTCCCCGAGGCATGGACGACCGAATGCGACGTCCCCGACAACCACCGCGCGATGTATTCGTACCTCGCCAGCGTGATGGAACCGTGGGACGGCCCCGCCGCGCTCGCGATGACCGACGGCCGCTGGGCTGTCGCGGGCATGGACCGCAACGCACTCCGTCCGCTGCGCTACACGCTCACCGCCGACAACCTGCTCGTCGTCGGCTCGGAAAGCGGCATGGTGCTGCTGCCCGAAGCGAGCATCCGCAAGAAGGGCCGCCTTGGCCCCGGCCAGATGATCGCGGTCGATCTGGACGACGGCACGCTCTACGAAGATCTCGCGATCAAGGACAAGATCGCCGATGCCGCCGACTATGCCTCGCGCGTCAAGGGCTTCCGCACGATGGCCGACCTGCCCAAGGGCGGAAAATCGAGCCTGCCGACCTTCGATCGCTCCGAACTGCTGCGCCGTCAGGTCGCCGCGGGCCTCACCATGGAGGATATGGAACTGATCCTCAGCCCCATGGTCGAGGATGCGAAGGAAGCGATCGGGTCGATGGGCGACGATACGCCGCTCGCGGTCATTTCCGACAAGCCGCGCCACGTCGCGCAATTCTTCCGCCAGAATTTCAGCCAGGTCACCAACCCGCCGATCGACAGCTTGCGCGAACGGCATGTGATGAGCCTGAAGACGCGCTTCGCAAACCTTGCGAACATCCTCGACGAAAAGGGCCAGAGCGACCATGTGCTCGTAATCGACAGCCCCGTCCTCGTCGGCGACGACTGGGATCGGCTGCGCGCCTATTTCGGCGATGCCGTCGCCGATATCGATTGCACCTTTGCCGCAGGCGGCGATGCTGCGACGCTCCGTGAGGCGATCGCGCGCGTCCGCCGCGAAGCCGAGGAAGCGGTGCGCGCCGGACGCTCCGAACTCTTTCTCTCCGACCAGAATATCGGCGATGGCCGTGTCGGGGTCGCGATGGTGCTCGCCGCCGCCGCCGTCCACACGCATCTCGTGCGCAAGGGCCTCCGCAGCTACGCCTCGATCAACGTCCGCTCGGCCGAAGTGCTCGACACTCATGCCTTCGCGGTTCTCGTTGGCGTCGGCGCGACGACGGTGCATGCCTACCTCACCGAAGCGGCGATCGCCGACCGACAGGGGCGCGGACTGTTCGGCGACCTGTCGCTCGATGATTGCCGCCTGCGCTTCCGCAAGGCGATCGACGATGGTCTGCTCAAGATCCTCGCCAAGATGGGGATCGCGGTGATCTCCTCCTATCGCGGCGGCTATAATTTCGAAGCGGTCGGCCTCAGCCGCGCGCTCGTCAACGACCTCTTCCCCGGCATGCCCGCGAAGATTTCGGGCGAAGGCTATCAGTCGCTCTTCATCAACGCGACCGACAAGCACAGCGCCGCCTTCGACAGCCGCGTCACCACCCTCCCCATCGGCGGCTTCTACCGCCAGCGCGCGGGCGGCGAGGCGCATGCCTATTCGGCGCAGCTGATGCACCTGCTCCAGACCGCGGTCGCGACCGACAGCTATTCGACCTATCTGCAATTCGCGCGCGGGGTCGCCGACCTGCCGCCGATCTATCTACGCGACCTGATGGAGTTCAACTATCCGACGCAGGGCGTCGCGCTCGACAGCGTCGAGGCAATCACCGAGATCCGCAAGCGCTTCGTCACCCCGGGCATGTCGCTCGGCGCATTGTCGCCCGAAGCGCATGAGACGCTGGCGATCGCGATGAACCGCATCGGCGCCAAGGCGGTGTCCGGCGAAGGCGGCGAAGCGAGCGAACGCTATCGCCCCTATGCCAATGGCGACAATGCCAATAGCAACATCAAGCAGATCGCGTCGGGCCGCTTCGGCGTCACCGCCGAATATCTCGGCGCGTGCGACGAGATCGAAATAAAGGTCGCGCAGGGTGCGAAGCCCGGCGAAGGCGGCCAGCTTCCGGGCTTCAAGGTCACCGAGTTCATCGCGCGGCTGCGTCATGCGACGCCGGGCGTGACTTTGATCTCGCCCCCGCCGCATCACGACATCTATTCGATCGAGGATCTCGCGCAGCTCATCTACGACCTCAAGCAGATCAACCCCAGGGCGCGCGTGTGCGTGAAGCTCGTGAGCTCGGCGGGCATTGGCACGGTCGCAGCGGGTGTTGCGAAGGCCCACGCCGACGTCATCCTCGTCGCCGGCAACACCGGTGGCACCGGCGCCTCGCCGCAAACCAGCGTCAAATATGCCGGCACGCCGTGGGAAATGGGCCTGTCCGAAGTCAATCAGGTGCTGACGCTCAACGGCCTGCGCCATCGCATACGCCTCCGCACCGATGGTGGTCTCAAGACCGGCCGCGACATCGTCATCGCGGCGATCCTCGGCGCCGAGGAATATGGCATCGGGACTTTGAGCCTCGTCGCGATGGGCTGCATCATGGTGCGCCAGTGCCACTCGAACACCTGCCCCGTGGGCGTCTGCACACAGGATGAAAAATTACGCCAGAAGTTTACGGGCAGCCCCGAAAAGGTCATCAACCTCATGACCTTCATCGCCGAGGAAGTGCGCGAAATCCTTGCGAAGCTCGGCTGCCGCAGCCTCGACGAGGTCATCGGCCGCACCGAGCTTCTCCGTCAGGTCAGCCGCGGCGCCGAACATCTCGACGACCTCGATCTCAACCCGATCCTCGCCAAGGTCGACGCACCCGACGACCAGCGCCGCTCGCAGGGCCCGAGCTTCCGCAATCCGGTGCCCGACAGCCTCGACGCGCAGATCCTGAGCGACGCCAAGCCCTTGTTCGAACGCGGCGAGCGCATGCAGCTCACCTACAATGTCCGCAACACGCACCGCGCTGTCGGCACGCGCCTGTCGGCCGAGGTCACTGCGCGTTTCGGCATGAAGGGCCTTGCCGACGACCATGTGCAGGTGCGCCTGCGCGGCACGGCGGGCCAGTCACTCGGCGCTTTCCTGTGCCAGGGCGTCACGCTGGAGGTCTTCGGCGATGCCAACGATTATGTCGGCAAGGGTCTGTCGGGCGGCCGCATCGTCGTGCGCCCCACCGTCTCGAGCCCGCTCGTCAGCCAGCACAACAGCATCATCGGCAACACCGTCCTCTACGGTGCGACCGCAGGCACTTTGCTCGCGGCGGGTCAGGCTGGCGAGCGTTTTGCGGTCCGCAATTCGGGCGCGAAAGTCGTCGTCGAGGGCTGCGGCGCCAATGGCTGCGAATATATGACCGGCGGCACTGCGGTGATCCTCGGCCCTGTCGGTTCCAACTTCGGAGCGGGCATGACCGGAGGCATGGCATTTATCCTCGACACCGACGGTCAGTTCGAACGTCGCGCCAATGGCGAATCGATCGTCTGGCAACGCCTGGCAAGCAGCCATTGGGAAGCCTTCCTGAAGGACTTGGTCGAAGATCATGCCAAGGCGACGGGCAGCAAATGGTCGGCCGAGGTTCTCGCCGACTGGGATCGCTGGCGCGGGCACTTCTGGCAGGTTTGCCCGAAGGAAATGCTGAGCCGGCTGACGCACTCGCTGAACGAGGAAGAGGTCGAGGTCGTCGCGGCTGAGTGACCTGTCGTGGCGGCGGTGCGCTTCGTCGCATCGCCGCCGCGCGTTCAGCGCAGCGAAAGCACGGCGGATCTACGGCGCTTCACAGATTTTCGCATCCCGAAAGGATGAAGCTATGCGCTCGACCGCAAAACTGTCTCTCGCCGCCCTCACCTTGCTCGCGCTCGCCGCGCCGCTTCCGGCGTCGGCCAACGGGATGCAGAGCGCCGTCGCGACGCTCAACGATCCCATCGCACAGGATCGCATGGCCGACACGATCGCCACGATGGTCGGCGCGCTGATGCAGATGCAGGTCGGCCCGCTCGCGAAAGCCGTGGCCCAGATCGATCCCGAATCCGACGCCGCCTATATTCCGCCCAATGCCACGCTTGGCGAAGTGACCGGCCGCGATCCCGAATATGCCGAACGCATGGGCGCAGACGTCCGTGCCACGACGCGTATGGCGGGGCACGCCGCCTCGGCGCTTGCGGCATATGCCCCCGTGCTCAAGGACATGGCGCGCGACATGGCGGCGCAATGGGAACGCGAACGCGCCGACGCGCGCCGCTGACGCTTAATCCACAATCGCTTGATCGGGCGCGTGCCATAGCCGTTGCGCGTGGCGCCTTGCTGCCGCTATGCCGGAACCATGTGGCAACTCTATCAATTCCCGCTCTGTCCCTTTTCGCGCAAGGTTCGCCTTTTGCTGGGCGAAAAAGGCGTCGGTTATGAATTGGTACGCGAATCGCCATGGGAACGCCGCGACGAATTCATCGACCTGAACCCGGCGGGACGCACCCCGGTGATGGTCGATCAGGCGCGCGGACAAGTGCTGATCGACAGCATGGCGATCGCCGAATATTTCGAGGAAACCGTCGAAGGCAAGGCGATGATCAACGGCACGGCGGCAAACCGCGCCGAAATCCGCCGGCTGACGTCGTGGTTCGATCACGACTTCTATTATGAAGTCACCGGCCCGCTGCTGTTCGAACGCATGCAAAAACGTATCGTCCACCGCCAGCCACCCGATGGCGGCGCGCTGCGCGAGGCGATGAAGGCCGCGAACAACCATCTCGACTATGTCGATTACCTGATCGACCACCGCACCTGGCTTGCCGGCGCGACGATGAGCCTCGCCGACCTGACTGCAGCCGCACATATTTCGGTCGCCGACTATCTGGGCGGGATCGACTGGACGGGGCACGAGCAGACCAAGGGCTGGTATTCGGGTCTGAAATCGCGGCCGAGCTTTCGCCCGCTACTGGCCGAGCGAATGGAAATCGTGACGCCGCCGAAATATTATGAGGATGTGGACTTCTGATCGGAGCGGATCAGCAGCTTTTATATTTTCAGTTCCGGTCCTTGCCTTCGGCGACCTGCGCGGCGATCGTTTCGATACGTTTGACGCGCGTTTCTTCGCGCTTCGCCTCAAGCACCCATTCGACATGGTCGCGGCGCTTGCCGGGCGAGAAGGCGTCCCAATGGCCTTGCGCAGCAGCATTACCCGCCAGCGCGGCGCCGAGATCGTCCGGCAGGTCGAGCGCGGCCTTGGGCTTCGGCGCCGGACGCTTGGGCTTGTCCTCGGCGCAAAGTGCGGCCGCTTTCCTGATATATTCCGCCATCTGCTCGTCGGATGGCAGGTCGGCGAGCGACAGCAGCCGCCCCATGCTACCCATCGCGCCGGTATCGCGCGGCGAGCCCGTGACTTCCTCGTCGCGCCAGAAGCCAAAGGTCGCATGTTCCTTGAACGCCGCCATGCCGGCGAGATTCTGCCCGTGCAGCACGAAATGCGGCACGCCCCATTTCAGCGTCTCTTCCGCGCCCGGCGCATGTCGATGCACCAGCTCACGCAAATGGGTCAGGATCGGCTGCGCGAAGGACTGCCGCTTCGCAATATAATCGTCGACGCGCGGATCGCGGGTCAGGCGGGCCACCGCGCGGCAACCAGATAATTGAGCGCCTCGCTGCCGCCGAGCTTGAAGCCCTTTGCCGCCGACGGCGACAGACCAGTCCGATCGATAACCTCCAGCCCCGCGCCTTCGAGCAATTCGCCCAGCTCTTCGGGCTTCAGGAACTGGTCCCAGTCGTGCGTCCCACGCGGCACCGCGCCGACGCGCTCGGCCGCCTCGACAAGCAGAAGCTTTGACAGCATCGTCCGGTTCGGGGTCGAGAGGATCATCAGCCCGTCCGGGCCCAAGCGCGCCGCAAGTTCGCCGATGAACGCGGCGGGATCGGTCACATGCTCGACGACTTCCATCGACGTCACAAGATCGAAGGTCGCAGGCGCCAGCGCGGCGAGTTCACCCGCGAAATAGGCAATTTCCAGCCCCTGCCCCGCCGCGTGCGCGCGCGCCGCCGCAATATTCTCGGGCGCTGCATCGACCCCCGTAACCGTGGCGCCCATCCGCGTAAGCGGCTCGGCGAGCAACCCGGCGCCGCAACCGACGTCGATCGCGCTCCGCCCCGCCAGCGCATAGCGTTCGCGCGCGTCGACATGCCAATGCGCATCGATTTGTGCGCGGATATAGGCAAGCCGCACCGGGTTGAGCTTGTGCAGCATCGCCGACGAACCGTGCGGATCCCACCAGTCGGCGGCGAGCGCCCCGAAATGGGCGGCTTCGTGCGGGTTGATCGTGGCGGCGCTCATGCCCTGCGATGTGGCACCGTGCCTCGCGCCATGCAAGAAATTCTATCCTGCGCATAGGTTCTCATGCTTGCCATCGCCCTCCCCCTTCCGTAACGACGCGAGCGCCGCAGAAATGCTTGGAAAAGTTGCGGTAGAAACCAGATTCAGGAAAGCGGGGCGAGATGGCGCGGATCGTGATGAAATTCGGGGGCACGTCTATGGCGGGCACCGAGCGGATTCGCACCGTGGCGAAACTCGTCGCGCGCGAAGTCGGACAAGGCAACGAGGTCGCCGTCGTCGTCTCGGCGATGGCGGGCGAAACCGACCGGCTCGTCAACTTCTGCCGCGAGGCGAACCCGCGCTACGACCCCGCCGAATATGACGTCGTCGTGGCGGCGGGCGAACAGATCACTTCGGGCCTGCTAGCGCTGACCCTGCAGGCGATGGGTACGCCTGCGCGCAGTTGGCTCGGCTGGCAGCTCCCGATCCGCACCGAGGAAGCGCACGCCCGCGCGCGCATCACCGACATCGACACCGGCGCGCTCGCCGCCGCAATGGCGAAGGGCGAGGTTGCGGTTATCCCGGGCTTTCAGGGTCTGATGGAAGACGGCCGCGTTTCGACGCTCGGCCGCGGCGGGTCGGATACGAGTGCCGTCGCCGTCGCCGCGGCGCTCAAGGCCGATCGCTGCGACATCTACACCGACGTCGACGGCGTCTACACGACCGACCCGCGCATCGTCGCGCGGGCGCGCAAGCTCGACTATGTCACCTATGAAGAAATGCTCGAACTCGCGAGCGTCGGCGCGAAAGTGCTCCAGACCCGCTCGGTCGGGCTCGCGATGAAAGAGGGCGTGCGCGTGCAAGTCCTTTCGAGCTTTGTCGAAGGCGACGAGGCACCCAAAAAAGGCACGATGATCGTCAGCGACGAGGAAATAGAGGAACATCAGATGGAACGGCAGCTGATCACCGGCATCGCCCACGACAAGAATGAAGCGAAGATCATCGTGACGCGCGTTCCCGACAAGCCGGGCGCGGTCGCCAATATCTTCGGCCCGCTCGCCGCTGCGGGCATCAACGTCGACATGATCATCCAGAATGTCGGCCGCGAAAAGGGCGAGACCGACGTGACCTTCACCGTTCCCGCCACCGACCTGCTGCGTTCGATCGACCTGCTCGAAGGCGCGAAGGACAAGATCGGTTTCAACCGTATCATCAGCGACGACAAGGTCGCCAAGATCAGCGTCGTCGGTGTCGGGATGAAGAGCCACGCCGGCGTCGCGAGCACGATGTTCCGCGCGCTGGCCGATCGCGCCATCAACATTCAGGCGATCTCGACCAGCGAGATCAAGGTCAGCGTGCTGATCGACGAGGACGAGACCGAACTCGCGGTGCGTGTGCTGCACACCGCCTACGGACTCGACGCCGACTAAGCTATTCGGCGACCAACGGTTGCAGCTCGCCACCCGCGCGGCGGCGCAGCCGCGCCTGTCCGACGAAATGCACCACCGCGACGTGGACCGCGAACAGGCCGAATTTCGATGCGAGCGGGAATATCCCGATAAACAGCGGCCACCAGGCGGTGAAGAAAAGCGCGACGACGAGGTTCAGCGCCGCGCTCGCGAACATCAGCCCAGCCCAGATCATGCCGAACCGGTCCATGACGTCGCCGACAAGCGCAAGCTGTTCGGGCAGGATATAGCGATTGAGCCAGCCGCGGCGGAGCATCACCGACGCGACGATCAGATAGACGATGGTGGGTTTCGCCATCACGAAACGCGGGTCGCCGGTAAAGAGCGTCGCTGCGGCCGTCAGCAGCACCGACGCCAGACTGATCCATTGCAGCGCCGCGACCTTCTTGCCGCGCGCCAGTTCGTAACCGACGACGCCGAGCGCCACGACCGTGCCCGCAATCGTTGCCGGAACAATCCCCGCGCCGGCAACCAACAGCACCGCAAAAACAAGCACGCCGAGCGAGTCGAACAGCATCGGTCCGAGCGCGTAGAGCAAGGTTTTCATCCGCCTGTCCTTCCCGACTCAATGTTATCGACGTAAACATTGATTGCAAACGGACTTGCGGTCAAGGGTAAATTTACGCTGTTAACATGGCATGCGGTGAAATGCGGCTGCAAAGGGGCTCAACTGCGGAGCCGCACCTTGGCTGTGACCGACAGGCCGGGGCGCAGTTCGGGGAGTGCCTTCTGCCCAGGATCGAGCCGGATCCTCACACCGACGCGCTGGACGATCTTGGTGAAATTGCCCGACCCGGGTTCAAAGGGCAGCAAGGTGAACTCGCTCGCCGACCCCGGCGCCAGGCTCTCGACTGTGCCATGCAACGTCTCTCCGAGCGCATCGACATAGACGTCAGCCTTCTGGCCCGGCCGCATCCCGCGCGTCTGCGTTTCCTTGAAATTGGCGACGACATAGATCGACTTTACCGGCACGACCGAAAGCAGCCGCGACCCCGGCTGGACATAATCACCGACCTGAATACGCCGGTTGCCAACGACGCCGTCGATCGGCGCGGTGACGAGTGTATGCCCGCGATCGAGCTTCGCCAAGGCGAGCGCAGCGCGCGCTTTCGCCGCCTCGGCTTCTGCCGCCTTGATCTGTGCCGACAGGATCGGGCCCTTGGCGCGCGTCACCGCCGCGGCCTCTACACTCGCGCCGAGATCGGCGCGCGAGCGCTCCGCTGCCGACGACGCGCCCACTGCAGTCGCCGACACTTGTTCGGCATCGCGCTTTGTCACGAACCCGTCGATGAGCAGTGCGTTGTAGCGCCGCCGGTCCTCGCTCGCGCGCGCATATTCGGCATCTGCGGCAGCGATCTGCGTCCGTACCGACCGGATCTGCGCGGCCGCAAGCTGCTGCTCGGCGCCAAGCGAGGCCAGCGTCGCGCGCGCCGTCGCCACTTTCGCGTCGGCATCGGCGACCGCGGCTTCCGCCGCCATCAGCCGCGAGTCATAGTCGCGCACATCGATGCGAACGAGCGGGTCGCCGGTTCTCACCGCCTGATTGTCCTTGACCAGCACCGCCGTGACGAGTCCACCGACGCGCGGCGCGACCTCGCTCGCATCGGCCTGCAAATAGGCGTTATCGGTCGATTCCGCCGTGCGCGGCGACAATATCCACCATGTGCCAAGCGAGGCGGCAGCGGCCGCAATCAAACCGATCTTCCAGGCTTTTTTCGGCAGCGCGACCCCTCGGCCCCGGACTGCTCCGACCGGCGCATCGGCCTCGATCGCGGCCTGCACGTTCACGGGTTGAGTACCAGCAAGGTGGACGTTGCGGTCGCAAGGATGCGCCCCGCCTCGTCGGTGATCTTCGCTTCGGTATAGGCGACGCGGCGACCGATCGAGATCACCCGCCCCTCAGCGCGGACCTTTCCTGTCTTTTCGGTCATCGCTTTGAGGTAAGACGTCTTGAGCTCGAGCGTCGTCATCGATTGCCCGTCCTCCAGCTTGGTGACGACCGATATCCCGCATGCGGAATCGAGCAGGGTCGCGGCATAACCGCCATGCACGGTCCCCTGCGGATTATAATGTTCGGGGCCCGGCACGCCTTCGAACGCCGCCCAGCCATCGCCGGCGTCGACGAGTTGGAACCCCAGCGTATGCCCGATCGGCGGGCGCCCGCCCGACGCGATCAGCCCCTTCACTTTCGCAAGCGTCATTATGCGATCTCCAGTCCATAACGTGACACGATGCTGGCGTGCGTATCGGCGAGCAGCGCGTCGGACAGCACCGAATCGCCGACGGCGCGCGCCAGAGCGACCCCGCCGACAAGCTGCGCGAGCAGCGCATGCGATTCCGCCTGCGGGTCGGGATGACCCAGCGCCGCCAGCGGCGCCGCGAGCCGCGCCGCAATTCCTTCGACCCCCGCGCCGAAGCGGTCGCGCGTCGCCGGCTGCGACCGCGCAAAATCGCCCGACAGCGTCGGCAGCGGGCATCCGCGGTCACGGCTGTCACGGTGGGCGGGCGACAGATAGAAATCGACATAGGCACGCAGCACAGCACGCGGATCGCCCTTCGCATCGATCTTTTCGGTCCGCGCCCGCGCGTCGGCGAACATCGTCCCGATCGCTTCCTTCACCAGCGCGTCCTTCGACGGAAAGTGGGCATAGAAACCGCCGTGTGTCAGCCCGGCGCGCGCCATGATGCCCGCAACCGCGACATTGTCAGGGCCCTTCGCGCGAATTTCCTTCGCCGCTTCCTTCAGCACGCGCTGCCGTGTCTCGGCCTTGTGATCGGATGAATAGCGCACTTGCGTCTCCTTTTATATGACGCATATAATATAAAGACGACAGGACACAAGACCCATGGCCTCCATCCCGCTTTCCCCCGACGCGAACGCCGCTTCGGCCGACCCACCGTTCAACCCGGCGGCGATGCCCGACGCGCGGAAATATCTGATCTTTGCGGTGATGGCGTTCGGCCAGTTCATGGCGCTGATCGACATCCAGATCGTCGCCGCGTCGCTCAACGAGGTGCAGGCGGGGCTCAGCGCCGGACCCGACGAGATCAGCTGGGTGCAGACCGCCTATCTGATGGCCGAGCTGGTGATGATCCCCTTCTCTGCGTTTCTCGCGCAGGCGCTCTCGACGCGCTGGCTGTTCGCGGCGTCGGCGGGTCTCTTCACGATCGCGAGCGTGCTGTGCGGGCTCGCGTGGAGCATCGAATCGATGATCCTTTTCCGCGCGGTGCAGGGTTTCGTCGGCGGCGCGATGATCCCGACGGTCTTCGCGACCGGCTATATGCTGTTCGAGGGCAAGCAGCGCGCGATGATCCCCGCGATCCTCGGCATGGTGTCGGTGCTCGCGCCGACGCTCGGGCCGACGGTCGGCGGCTGGATCACCGACGCGATGGGATGGCGCTGGGTCTTTTTTATCAACGTCCTTCCCGGCGCGATGGTGACGCTCGCGATCCTTGCGCTCGTCCGCATCGACAAGCCGAACCTGCCGATGCTGCGCCGCATCGACTGGGTGCATCTCGCCTCGATGGCGGTCTTTCTCGCCGGACTGGAGTTCGTGCTCGA